>NZ_CP077091.1:2422500-2722500 GCF_014268595.2 Pseudomonas hamedanensis | reverse complement strand
GCACCAGAAGCAGTTATCCGGCGGGCAGGGACCGCGGTCGGAAAAACAATTTGAATGGACTCGTACCGCGCCAGTAGCGCCGAAAAGTCAGCTTCCTTCTTGAACACAGGATTTGAAGGAAGGCGAAGGAGCGCATTACTGAAAAGCCCGGCGTGCAAGCGCCGGGCTTTTTGGAATGCCTGCCTGACATCGCTCCGCTCTAGAGCGGAAGTTTGGAAGAGCGGAAAGCAACGGCACATTTGCCGTTAGTTACTTAAGGAGCCGTAAATGAACCGTTATGCTTATGTTCTGGTTGACTATGTAAAACCTTTTAACAAGGTGATGCAGATTGTAGATGCTGAGGAAACACCAACGTACCTCCCCAATGGTTTCTGGGTTGAGATTACTGGCAACACAGCCGTTCAGGTAGGTTGGAAGGCCACGACTGTGAATTATGTCGATTGGTTCTTCAGTGAACCGACTTATGACGAACGTGAAAAAGACATTGCCTATGAGGTGCTGACATTGCTGAACGCGGCTGGCAAGTGGCTGCTGGTAAACCCGCTTGAGTATAAAAATGACATCGGAGTTGCTTCACCTGAAGAGCAAGCGCTGTTACTTGCTTACAAGCATTACTGCGTTGATGTCAGCGGCGTTAAAACACAATCCGGCTACCCGTACACGGTCAATTGGCCGGTCGCTCCGTTCTGATTCAATCACGCGTCAACCTTCCCCCGGCGAGCGCATTACTGAAAAGCCTGGCGTGCAAGCGCCGGGCTTTTTGGAATGCCTGCCTCAAAAGAAACCGTTTGAACCCAACCCACCACTCATCAACGACCCACGGAGGCGTGACATGACAAACGAGCAACAAGCGTTGGCGGACATGCCGATCTGGCTGGTCATCCTCCTGGCCGTTGTCGGCGGGGTGTCCGGCGAAATGTGGCGCGCGGACAAGGAGGGCGCCCGCGGCTGGTCATTGCTGCGGCGCCTGGCCTTGCGCTCCGGCGCCTGCATGATCTGCGGCGTGTCGGCGATCATGCTGTTGTATGCCGCAGGACTGTCCATATGGGCCGCCGGCGCATTCGGCTGCCTGACCGCCATGGCCGGTGCCGACGTCGCCATCGGTCTTTACGAACGCTGGGCCGCCAAGCGCATCGGCGTCTGCGAAGTGCCACCGCGCGATTCACAGTAACCCATCACTTTCCTGACTCGCTGCGCGCAGTGCGGCGGGTTTTCGCGTGGACATTCGAAAAGGAGGCCATGCATGCCCACCCCGATCCAGCAGCCCTCGCAGCTGTACACGGCGATGGCAACAACCTTGCGCAACAGTGCCGGGCTCAATGTGCAGGTCGGCCATCAGGAAGATTTCAGCGCACCTGGCGAACAGGCTTGGGTGTTGATCGATTTTGACCGCAATGCACCGGGCGTTCGCGCTGCTGACGGACGTATCGCTCATGTGCTGACGCTGTCGCTGCAAGTCATTCCGGCACTTGCCGCCAGTGCCTTTGCCGCCTGCGATCTGATCGCCGTGCTGAAAAATCTGATCACCGACAATCGCTGGGGGCTGCCCGGCGATCAGTGTGATCTGCCGATGAATATCGATGGCCTGCCGTCAATGCTCGGCCAGCAATACAAAGCCTGGACGCTGACGTTCGAGCAGACGCTCTATCTCGGCCCGACCTTGCTCGACGACCCGCTCGGCATCCCGAAATTCGCCCGTACCTGGGAGGTCAGCAATATCGACGACCCCGACCAGTACACCGCGCTGGAGGCCTGACCGATGTTCGATGCACTACTGCGCATGCAACTGGGCCCGATCATCGAGCGCCTGGCCGAAATGGAAGCGGACATCGAAGACCTGCACCGCCGCGCCGAGAGTTTCTGTCGGATCGGCCTCTGTCAGACCGTTGATGCCGCCAGCAATACCTGCACAGTCAGCCACGGCGGTTTGCTCACTCCGGCGATCAAGTTTTTCAACCCCAGCGCTGGTGCACAAAGCGAATCGCGGATTCCGTCGGTGGGCGAGCAATGCCTGCTGTTCAACTACGGCAGCGGCGAAAGCGGTGCGCAGACAGTGGCCTTGTTTGGCTTGAACAGTGACCGCTTTCCACCCGCCGCCACGGTGCCGACGCTGACCCGTCGAGTGCATCAGGACGGCAGCGAAAGCGGTTACGACGACGCTTCTCACACCTTGCACTGGCAAAACGGCCCGGCCGCGTTCAGCGGTTCTCGCGAATTGCTTGAGCTGAGCATCGGCGCGGCGCGATTGGCGCTGACGCCACAACTGATCAGCCTGCAACTGGGTGCCGTCGGCCTGAGCATCGACGCCTCGGGCGTGCACTTCAGCGGCCCGTTGGTCGACCACCAGGGCCGCGTCATCAGCCCCTGATTTCAAGAGCTTCCCATGATCGGAATCGATAGAGACAGCGGGGCCACGGTCGACGACTGGCTGCAGTTTGTGCAGCGCGCGACCCGAGCCCTGACCACACCGCTGGGCACCCGGCAAAAACGGCCTTTATATGGTTCGCTGATCCCCACGCTGCTGGGGCAGAACCTCGGCGATGACGTCCTGCTGCTGGCGCAGAGTCACGCAGCGCAAGCGTTCTACAACGCACAAAACGGCATCGGCGATTTTCAACCGCAAGTGATCGTCGCCAGCCGCCAGGGCGCCGGTCTGCTCCTGCGTTTCGCCGGCACCTGGAAAAACCGCCAACAAACCTTCGAGGTCGTGACATGAGCATGTTGATTCCCGGCCAGAACCAATTGGCTGAACCGGCGCTGATCAAGGTCGATGCCTTCGAAGAGCTGCTCGCCGAATTCAAGGCCTTCGTCGTCGAGTACGTCGCGGTACGCTCGCCGGACAGTGCCGCGAAACTCAAGACCAGCCTGGAAAACGAAAGCGAACTGCTGACCCTTGCACTGGAAGCGTTCTGCGTGCGGCTGCAAACCCACGAGCGCAAATACAACGCGCGCATCAAGCAGATGCTGGCTTGGTGGGCGACCGGCAGCAATCTGGATGCACGGCTGGCGGACATGGGCCTGGAGCGACAATTACTCGATCCCGGCGACCCGGCAGCCTTCCCGCCAGTGCCCGCCATTTATGAAAGTGACGACGATGCCCGTCTGCGTTATTACCTGGCGCCCCATGCACCGGCCGCCGGCTCGCGCATGCAATATCGCCGCGAGGTGTTCACCCTCGGTGAGCGGCCAACGGTGAAGGTTGAGTCCAGCGATGCCGGTGTGGTGAATGTCACCTACACCTTCAACCCGGACGGCCTCGCTGCGCAAGTCAAGGATGGCAACGGGCGCCGCACGGCGCCGGGCGAAGTTCAGGTCACAGTGCTTGCCCGCGAAGGCGATGGCACACCTTCCGAAGCACTGCTGGAGGGCGTGCGCCAACACTTCGCTCGACCCGACGTGCGCCCTGAGACCGACCTCGTCACCGTCAAGGCCGCTGACATTCAACGCTACAAAATCCGCGTCGTCGCGAAGATCAATTCGGGTCCCGATTCGGGCCTGACGCAAGTCGCTGCGCAAGCGCAATTGCAGGCCTACGCCGACAGTTGCCATCGCCTCGAAGGCCGGGTCGATCCGAGCTGGATCGACTACACACTGCACAGCGCCGGCGCCGTGCAACTCCAAATTATCGAACCGCTGGCGCCGATCATCACCAATGCCTTTCAGGCACCGTACTGCACAGCGGTCGAAGTCGAGGTGCTGACCCTATGAGTGAAAAAACTCAGCGGCCAACCTTGCTGCCGGCCAACAGCTCGCCACTCGAGCGCGCTCTGGATCTGGGATTCGGCGCCTTGCTTGACCGCATCGCACCGCCATTCCCCGAACTGATGAACCCCAGCGAAACGCCGGTCGCCTTTCTGCCGTATCTGGCCGCCGATCGTGGCGTCGCCGAATGGAGCACAGACGCACCGGAAGCGGAAAAACGCCTGACCGTCGAGCTGGCCTGGCCCACTGCACGCCAGGCCGGCACCTGCACAGCGCTGGAGAACGCTGCCAAAGGCTTGCAACTGCGCCCGGAAATCCGCGCCTGGTACGAACAGACACCCCCCGGCGCGCCGTACAGCTTTTCAGTGCGCGCCTTCAGCGAACAACCCTACAGCGAAGCCATCGATGCCCGTCTCGACCGACGCCTGGCCGATGCGAAAAGCGAACGGGACGTGCTGTCGGTTTCGGTCGGCCTTAGCGCGTTCGGCAATCACGTCATCGCTGCCGCGACGTTCTGCGGCGAACTGACCACGGTTTATCCGGTGTTCATCGAAGGGCTTGAAGCCTCAGGTGAAGCGTTCATGGCGGCGGCGCTGTACACCGTCGAAACATCCACTATTTATCCTCAGGGGGCCTGAATGGCTGACTACTACACCCTGCTCACCAACGCAGGGATTGCCTACGAAACGGCATGCAAGGCCGCGGGCGTGCCGATCAAGCTGACACAGATTTCCGTCGGAGACGGCGGCGAGGGCGGGGTCTACAACCCGGCCGCAACCGCCACCGCGCTGAAACGCGAAGTCTGGCGCGGACCGCTCAATGCACTGTTCCAGGACGAGAAAAATCCGAGCTGGCTGCTCGCCGAAGTCACCATCCCGCCGGACGTCGGCGGTTGGTACGTGCGTGAAGCCGGGCTGTGGACCGACACCGGCATCCTCTACGCCATCGTCAAATACCCGGAGTCGTTCAAACCGGTGTTGGCCAGCTCCGGTTCGGGTAAAGAGTTCTACATTCGCTCGATCTTCGAGACCAGCAATGCGTCCTTGGTGACGTTGTCGATCGATGACACCGTGGTCAAAGCCACGCGTGCCTGGGTCATGAGTTATCTGGCCGAAGAACTCGGCAAACTTGATGGCAAGCAATCGGTGCGCGTTGCGGCAACGGGCAACGTCCCGTTGAAGGGGGCGCAGCAGATTGATGGCGTCGCGGTGGTGGCCGGTGACCGCGTGTTGCTGCCGGGTCAGACGTTAGCAAAAGACAACGGTCTGTGGATCGTCGCCAATGGTGACTGGCTGCGGGCGACCGATGCCAACTCCAGCGCCAAGGTCACACCGGGCCTGACGGTCATGGTCGAGGAGGGCACGGCGAACGGAGATTCGCTGTGGCACCTGACCACGAATGCGCCGATCACCCTCGGCACGACCGCGCTGACGTTCAAGATGCTCGCAGGGCGCACCGGGATTGCTGCCGGGACTTACAAAAGCCTGACCGTTGATGAATATGGCCGCGCTACGGCCGGGGCCAATCCTGAGACGCTGGCCGGGTTTGGTATCAAGGATTCGTATACCAAGGCTGAAGTTGAAGCGCTGATTGCCAAGGCTTCGGCGCTACCGGTGGGATCGATCGTGGCGTTCCCGGTAGAGGCGCCACCGCCGGGTTTTCTGGAGCTGGATAACAGCGTCAAGAGCAGCGCGACTTACCCGGACTTGAGCGCTTATCTAGGTGACAAGTTCAACAAGGGTGATGAGGGGGTTGGAAATTTCCGGCTGCCTGAAGCGCGTGGGGAGTTTTTGCGGGGTTGGGATCATGGGCGTGGGGTTGATACCGGACGAGCAATTGGCAGTTGGCAAACCGATACCTTAAAGACGCACAGTCATTATCTTCCAACGGGCTCCGGAGGCGGGCAGTCCGTTGATCCAAACGGAGAAATTCCATCCGTTGTGTTGAAGGATACGACGGCGGATTGGGCGTTGCGCTCCACATTCGGGGGGGATAACGCCGAGCTGCCAATTGGTAGCGTCAGAACTTATAACCTTGGCTCTGCTACGGAAACCCGCCCCCGCAACATCGCCGTCATGTGGTGCATCAAAGCCTGGAATGCTGCGGTCAATCAGGGAAACATCGATATAGCCGCGTTGGCTGTAATCGCGGAGCAAGCGACTGAACTGAATCAAGGGACGGCAAAGATCGCCACCCAGGCCCAGACTGAGTCTGGCACTGATGACAAAACTGTCGTCACTCCCAAAAAAATGCGCTGGGGATTTTCAATTGGCATTTCCGAGAACCTGGGCAGCAGCTACGTCGTATTTCCAACGTGGCTCGGAGGTTTGATCATCCAGTGGGGGATGACCAACGCAATCGCATCCGGGGCGAATTATCTGCAGGCTTTTCCCGTAGCGTTTCCGCTGTATGTGCCAGCAGTATTCACAACGTATCCCAACGCGGCAGTGGATGCGCCGACGGGCTCGACCTATATCGGGCAGGTCCGGGCTCAAAGTAAGGCCAACGTGACCATTCGCAACATTGGGCCTACTCCGGCGCAATTCTATTTTCTGGCGATAGGCCGTTGAAGCAAAAACAGTCGAGGGGCAACTATGAAGTTTGCAACATTTAATGAGACCGGTGAGTTGACCGGGCGTTATGACTCGGCCCTGCACTCAGTCATTCCTGAGGAAGCGATCGAACTGAGCGATGAACTTTTCCTGGCGACCAGAACCGATCAAACCGGCGCTTGGAAATGGGTGGATGGGCAAGTCGTCAAAGTACCGTTTGCCGTAGCGGAGCCGAATTATCCCGAACTGTTCGCGGCAACTCGGTTTCTGCATGAAACGCGTGGTATCGCCGTAGAGGGATTGAAAGTCGAAACAACACGCGACAGTCAGGCATTGATTGCCAGCACCTGTCTTTCGGCCGTTATCGATCCTGAATATGCCTGCAATTTCAAAACGCTCAACGGTTTCGTGGAATTACGCGCGATTCAGATTCTCTCGATTGCCAAGGCAGTCCGCGCGCATGTGCAGGCCTGTTTCGATAAAGAGCTGGATCTCCTCAGATCGCTAGAGGCTGGCACCTACACCGACGACATGCTTGGTGAGGGTTGGCCAGATTCACTCTCAACCGTGTTTACAGACCCGTACTGATCGCCCCGTATCGCCGGGGCTTTTTTCGGCATGCATAAAGTACCTACAACCCGCCAAAGCCCCTCCCTCTGAGGGGCTTTCCCGTTTATGGAGAAACGAAAAATGGCAACCCGCCAAACCTACACCGTGCTCGTCCCATTCCCCACCGGCGGTGGGCACTGGTCGAGCGTCGGTCAAGAACTTGATCTGCTCGACGTCGAGGCCAGCGCCTTGCACAGCGCTGGTCGACTTGCACTGAAAACCCCCATCACCCAGGCCAAAAAGGCCGTTGCCAAGAAGGCTGACTGAACATGGCTGAGGTTCTTAACTTCGAGCACAACGGCATTACCGTCAATGCCACCGAATCCCCCGAGGCCATGGGTGGCCTGGGTGACAACGTCATTGGTCTGGTCGGCACCGCGCCGAACGCCGATCCGCTGATTCCGCGCAACGCGCCGTTTCGCATCAACAGCTTTACCACCCACGCGCTGCTCGATCCGAGCGGGGCGGAGGAGGGCACGCTGTACCACGCGGTTTACCAGATCCTCAAAGTAGTCAAGGTGCCGGTGTACGTGGTCATCGTCGAAGCGGGCGCGACTCCGGCTGACACCGTCAATGCGGTGATTGGCGGCGTCGAGCCGGCGACCGGTCGCAAGCTCGGTCTGGCCGCACTGGGCAGCGTCCCGGAAGACCTGACGATCATCGGCGCGCCGGGCTTTACCGGCAGCAAAGCGGTGGCCGGTGAATTCGCCTCGTTCGGCAAGCGCATCAAGGCCCGTGTGGTGCTGGACGGCAAGGACGTTTCGGTGGCCGATCAGGTGCTGTACAGCCAGGAACTCGGCGGCGCCGAGCTTGGTTTCGACCGTTGCCTGGTGGTGCACAACATGCCAGCGGTGTACTCGAAAGCGGCGAAGAAAAACGTCTTCCTTGCACCGTCCAGTCTGGCGATTGCCGCGCTGGCCAAGGTCAAGCAATGGGAAAGCCCGGGCAACCAGGTGACCTTCGCCGAAGATGTTTCGCGGGTCGTCGAATACAACATCCTCGACACCTCTACCGAAGGCGATCTGCTCAACCGCTACGGCGTCAGCTACTACGCCCGCACCGTGCTCGGTGGCTTCTCGCTGCTGGGTAACCGCTCGATCACCGGCAAGTTCATCAGCTACGTCGGCCTCGAAGATGCGATCAGCCGCAAGCTGGTGAAGGCTGGTCAGAAAGCCATGGCCAAGAACCTGACCAAGTCGTTCATGGATCAGGAGGTCAAGCGCATCAACGACTGGCTGCAAACCCTGGTCGCCGACGAAACCATCCCAGGCGGCAGCGTGTATCTGCACCCGGAACTCAACAGCGTCGAGAAATACAAGAACGGCACCTGGTACGTGGTCATCGACTACGGCCGCTACGCGCCGAACGAACACATGGTTTATCAACTCAACGCCCGCGATGAAATCATCGAGCAGTTCCTGGAGGACGTTCTCTAATGTTTACCAACCGCGTAAGACAGGCCATCGCGGCCACCCTGCAAGGCCTGCCGTTGTCGGCGACCGTTGAGGAATTCACTCCGCCGAAAATCGAATTCGAGATGGAGAACATGACGGGTGGCCGTTTCATCATCGAAGAAATGGCCAAGAGTGCCAAAGCTTTGGGCGCCACACTCAAGCTGCAAGGCATGGGCGCCGAAGTCATGCTCGCGCTGGGTGTGAAGCTGGGCGACGACATCCTGCTGAACGTGCGTGAGGCCGGTCAGGATCAGGACGGCAACACCTGGTTTACCTACCACACCGTTGGCGGCAAGCTGAAATCGCTGGCTGAAGACGCCGTGAAAATGGGCGGCAAAGCCATCACCACGCTTGAGCTGTCCTGCCGCACCTACAACCGTCTGGAAAACGGCGTGCCGGTGATCGACATCGACGTGCGCACGCAAAAGTTCGTGCTCAACGGCGTCGACATCCTCGGTGATGCACGGCGTGCGGTGTTGATGCCGTAAGCCGATCACCACAAAACCCCTGTAGGAGTGAGCCTGCTCGCGATGGCGTCAGAGCAGTCGAATCATCGTTGCCTGACACACCGCTATCGCGAGCAGGCGAAGGCCTACAAAGGGATTGCGATAGCCACAATCACCAAGGAATTCATTCATGTCGTGGATGCCACCCAAACACGAACTGCTGTCGCCGATCACCGGCGACGACGGTTCGCAGATCGAAACGATCCAGCTCAAACCGCTGTTCTACGCTGCACAAAAGGACGCACTGGAACGCGCCGGCGACGATGAAGACGATCAGTTTTTTGAACTGGCGCTGCTCGCCACAGGGCTGTCGGTCAAGGAACTCGACCAGCTCAAGCGCCCTGACTACGTGAGCATTGCGCAGTACGTTCACGAGATGTCGACCCGGCCGAGTTCGTTCTTTCTCGAGCAGGTCGAAGACGCTGAAAAGTCCGCCGACCCCGATCACGTTCAACTGCTGCAACCGCTCGCCATCACCGGCCGTACCGTGAGTTCGCTGAGCCTGGAAATGCCCGTGCTGCGCGCCACCAAAGTGATGAAGAAACTGAAAACGGCCAACGAACGCGCCGAGTTCATCACCGCCCATTGCACCGGCCTGATGATCCCTGATCTGGCCCAGTTGACCGTCCCCGACTGGACGCAGTTGCAGGTGCGCATCGACGATTTTTTAAACCAGCCGGCGGCCTACTTTCGGAACGCGACATCGAAGTAATCCTCGATATCGTCCCGCTCATTTACCCGGTAAGTGAGGCGGAAATTCTGGAATGGGACGCCGAAAAGGCGTTGCGCCGCTACGACATAGCGATCACTCGCCTTGGCGCGAAACAGGAGTAGAGCGGCATGGCAGAGAGTCAATATGCGCTCAGGCTGACCGACATCAATGGCAGCACCATGTTCATCGACACGGGCCTGGACAGTGGGCAACCGGCAAGCGAAACGCTCGCCAAACCGCTGGCAGAGTTGAAACTGGCAATCGTGAATGTGGGTCAAGACATCCGGCTGCTGATCAAGGAGCAGATCAAGCTTCGGGAGGTGCTGGCCGCACAGCAGTCGCTTTCAAAGGGCAGTGCACCGGCATCCGCGGCCGCGAGCGAACCGACTTCCAAGCCAAAGGCAGAGATGGAGCAACGGCCGCTTCCCGGTTTTCTCCAGTCTTCCGCGGCGCTGCAATCGGCCATGGCGCAACTGCGGCAAATCCCGGGTATTGGTAGCGACCTCAAGGGCATGGAGCAGGCCAATCTCGAGTTGGCCGCTGAAAAATCGGTAGCGGCCAGTGGGGCCACTGTTGTCGATCTGGCAAACGTTGAATATGCCGCAGCAAGGTCCGGTGTGGCGGCCAATCTCACCGGTGATGCGAAACAACAGGCACTGCTGGACTTCGGTCGTGACGCGGCAGTCAACGCGACGGCCTTCGGAATTGGGCTCAAAGACGCAGGAGAGATGCTGGCGGCCTGGCGCACCTCGCTGAAACTGGACCGTGAGCGAAGCCGCAATCTGGCTGACGCGACCAGTCATCTGGGCAAAAACTCCCTCAAAGCCACGGCGGCCGATATCGGCTCGGTGCTGCAAAACTCCAGTGAGGCCGGCATCACGGCAGGCATTGCTCCCGAACACCTGGCGGCCCTTGCGGCAGCGTTGCTCAATGCCGATGCGGATAAGAACGCCGCCGGCAACTCGGTCAACACCATCAGTGCAGCGCTGGCCAAAGGCGCCAAGGGATCCGCCGCCGAGCGTGCTGCCTGGAAGTCACTCGGATTGCAGCCAGACACCCTTACTGACGACGTGCCGCAAGCCCTGGCCACGGCGCTGCAAGCGCTGAAGAAAAAACCGGCCAGTCAGCAATCAGCGTTGCTCAAAACCTTGTTCAACGGTGACGAGGGCGTGCGCAAACTGCTGGAAAAACCGGAGGAGGTCGAAAAGTCATTTTCGATGATCACCGCCACAAAACCTGTCGATAGCCAGTCAGCACTGCTGAAGTCGCTGTCCTATGGCAGGGAAGGCGTGCGGTCGCTGATGAACGTGTCGGGCGACACGCAGGCGGCACCTTCACCGTTGCCTCTTCAAGGGCCGACCCACAGCCTCGAGCCGCAATACAAAGGTTCGGTGCAACGCTCGGCGAGTGAGGCGCAGGACACCACTCAATCGAGTGGGAACGCCTTGAACGCCAGTCTCAATCGTTTGGCGATAGCCGTGGCGCCGAATGCCGGCGCGAGCATGGACTTCATCACCGATAAGATTAATGGTGTGGCCGAGGTGGCCGAAGCCAACCCTAAAACGGCTTCGGTTCTGGCGGCGGCAGCGGCCGGGCTTAGCGCAATTGTTGCACTCTTGCTGGCAAAAGCTGCCGATAACTTCAGTGGCATGGTGCTCAAGAGTGCGGCGGCCAGGCTACCCGCAGGCCTTGGCAAATGGATTGCCGATTTGTCCAAGGCCGAACCGGCTGACGGATCGAATGATGAGTCGCAAAAGGGCTCTCCAACCAAGGTAAAGTCTGCAGGCCAGGGGTCTCGTGTAGCAGGTACAAAGCCGCGGACTGGCCGTAAGGGCCGTGGCCGAGGCGCTGCCACGCGCGGCAATGACCTCACCCGTGCGCCTGAAGTCGCGTCTCCCTTGCTGCCTGGCAGTGGATCGATGCCCGGCGGCCTGATGTCATTCAGCGGCTCATCGGGTTTGCGTCCGCCAGTTGCGGCTCCGTTGTCCGGGTCGTATGCCAAGGCTGGTTCATTGCTCGCCAAAAGAGCGCCACCTCTGCGCTTGCTCAGTGCCGGTTATGAATTGGTGAACGGCGTCATGCAGGGCGATACCCGCGCAGTGGTTTCCTCGGGTGCATCGTTGGCCGGATCGTCGGCTGGCGCCGCCGTCGGTGCAGCGCTGGGCACTTTGATCCTGCCAGGCGTGGGGACAGCAATTGGTGGCTGGCTGGGAAGCATGGCAGGTGGTGCGATAGGCGAATCACTGGGCGACAAGCTGGGAACGCAAGTCGACCGGCTGCGCTCTCCCGAACAGGTCAGTAAAGAGCTGACGGGAAATCCGGTGTCACCTGCCAGCGAAACCGCCAATCAGCCTGTCACCTTCAATTCCACCATCAATATCAGTGGCCAGGATCTGGCCAGCGCCCAGGCACTCGCCAATCTGGTGGTGCAAACAACGATGGGGCAATTGGGCCAGATCATGCCGTCCAACCTCCTCGCTACCCGCCGCGACGCAGCCCTCACCGATGGAGCCGCCACATGAAACAACAAATGGCACTGGGCAGTTTCATCTTCGGCCTGTCGCGCGACTTTGCGTATCACTCGTTTGCGCGCAAATCGGACGGCGGCTGGACCGAAATCCAGATCCTCACCAGCAAACCCAAGTCCAGTCAGACCGGACAGAAACCGCAAACCCTGACCATCACCGGCAAATCGATGTACGCCGTGGCCATGGACCGGCTCGATGAATTGCGCGCCTTGCAGGCGCTGCGCGTGCCGTTGCCGCTGATCGATGGCATCGGGCGCAACTGGGGCTTGTGGCGAATCAGCAATATTTCGGAAACCCAAAGCCAGATCATCGATGACGGCACGGCAATGGTGGTCGATTGGGTCATCGAACTGGCGGAGTTCAACAATGCGTAAGGTACGAAGCGTGGCCGGTGATTCGGTGAATCTGTTGCTCTACCGGGAAACCGGGCGCAGCGATGATGCCGCCGAAGACGCACTGTGGAAGCTCAACCCGACCCTTGCCGAATACGGACCGGTTCTGCCTGCGGGCGTCTGGGTCGTGCTGCCGGAACTGGATGTGAAACCCGCCGTGATCAAAGCGGCATCGGCCTGGGATTAAGGAGGTGGCATGGCACTGGGATTCACGCCGGCAGTAAACATTTACGGGGACAACTCAGCGTTGATCAATCAGCGCCTGATCAGTTGGGAGCACATCGACGCTGCCGGTTTCGAGTCAGATCAACTGACGTTGACCATCGACCTTGAGGGCCTTGAAGGGCTGCCGAGTCTGGGCGGAAAGATCGGCCTGGAAATCGGTTATCGAGAAACCGGAATGGTCGATAAAGGCCTGTTCAAAGTGACGCGCCTGACGCCGACACTGTTTCCGTTTCGCCTGACCCTGGTCGCCACTGCGGCGCCGTTCAGCGCCGCAGACGAGACCGGCTTCAAAGAACGGCGCACTGCCAGTCATGGGCCGACCACACTGGGTGGACTGTTTCGTGGACTGGTCGAGCGGCACGGCTTTTCGCCGCGTGTCGCACCGGAAGTTTCGTTGATCAGGATCGCCCACGTCGACCAGTCCAACGAGACCGACATGGGCTTTCTGACGCGCCTGGCAAAGAAGTACAACGTGGTCGCCAAACCCTACGGCGACGTCTACGTGCTGGCGCGTCCGGGCCAGACCAAATCGCTGTCGGGGCAAGTACTGCCCGACGTGCGTTTGTCGGTCACCCACAACAATCGTCCCGGCGACGCGGCGTTCATCAGCGCCACCCTGGAAGAGTCTGCCCGTGAGCAGGCCAAGGGCTGCAAGACGTGTTTCTGGGATGCGGCGGCCGGGTTGTTGCGCTGGGTCGAAACCGGAATTGCGCCGTTCAAGATCTTGCGCCAGAAGCAGCCCAGCGAAGCCGATGCCATCGCGGTCGGTGAGGGCGAGGTGCGCAAGATGCTGCGCCAGAAGTACAAGGTAAAAATCACCTGTCCGGGCGATCCGCGACTGGCAGCCGAAGGCCTGATATTGCTCGATGACACCTGGCCGGACTTCATGCGTGGGCGCTGGTCGATCGACAAGGTCACCGCCAGTGGCAATCGCGAAAACAGCTATCGCTGCCTGATTGATGCTTCGGGCCTGGATTCGAAGGCATCCCCCTGAGTTCGCCGCAATGCAAATCCCTGTAGGAGTGAGCCTGCTCGCGATAGCGGTGGGTCAGCCATATCGATTTCGGATGTAAACCCGCCATCGCGAGCAGGCTCACTCCTACAGGGCCCTGTGGTCAATTTCAAAATTGGAACACCCCATGAAGATCACCCCGATCCTCACGCAACTGCGTGGGCAATGCCCTGGGCTTGCCAATCATATTTCGGTGGGTGTCGATCTGGCGTTGCTGCAAGGCAACCCGGATCTGCCGACACCCTCGGCCCATGTGCTGCCACTGGCCGACCTGGCCGGTGGCAGCTCCGCTCAAAATCTCATCACCCAACCGATCCGCGAGCGCTTTGAAGTCGTCCTCGTGCTTGACGCAACCGACGCGACAACAGCGCTGGATCTGTTGCACGAGCTGCGCGCCGAGCTGTGGCGCGCATTGGTGGGGTTCAAAGTGGATTCCGACTACAGCGCCATCGTTTATGACGGCGGTGAGCTGGTCTCGATCAACAGCAGCCGCGTCTTCTACCGGCTGGGCTTTTATGCCGAGTTCCAACTTGGCCGCAATCTGCCGAGCCAGCTTGCGGAGAGTTGGCATGAACGCGAACTGGACGGTTTGTCGTCCTTTACCGGGGCCACGGTGCGGGTCGATGCGATCGATCCGGCCGACCCCAACCTGAAACGCCCGGGCCCTGATGGACGGGTGGAAATGACTTTCTCTGGAGACGTAACCCCATGAGCAACCGCATCACCGTACTGCCGGCCGCTGGCCGTGTTGTGCCTGACCCGGAGGCGGGCGATCTGCTGCCCGCCGAGGGCCGTGAAGTGCTGGACAGCGCCTGGTGGCGCCGGCGTCTGGCCGACGGCGATATCACCATTAAAACCGCGAAAGCGGCTAAACCACAGGGAGCCAAATAATGGCGATCGGATTCAGCAACATCCCCGCGGACATTCGTGTACCGCTGTTCTATGCCGAGATGGACAACTCGGCCGCCAATAGCGCGACCTCGGCCATGCGCCGCTTGATCGTCGCCCAGGTCAACGACAACATCGCCCCGAGCGAAGTCGGCAAACTGGTGCTGGTGTCCAGCGTGGCGCTGGCGAAAAGTATCGGCGGCCAAGGCTCGATGCTCGCTTCGATGTACGAGACCTTCCGCAAGGCCGACCCGATCGGCGAGATCTGGTGCCTGCCGCTGCATAACAGCGAAGGTGCGATTGCCAAGGGCGTGTTGACCCTGACCGGCACTGCGACTCAGGCCGGCGTGCTCAATCTGTATGTTGGCGGCGTGCGTGTGCAGGCCACCGTGGTCAACGGTGCCACCGCTGCACAGGCGGCCACCGCCCTGGCGCAGAAAATCAACGCCACCGCCGACCTGCCGGTCAGCGCTGCAGCTGCCGAAGGTGTGGTCACGCTGACGGCCAAATGGACTGGCGACAGCGGCAACGACATCAGCCTGCAATTCAATCGCCTGGGCAAGAGCAACGGCGAAGACACCCCGGCCGGCCTGACCACCGCGATCACCGCCATGACCGGCGGCGCCGGCGTGCCGGATCAGATCGCCGCCGTTGCGGCACTGGGCGATGAGCCGTTCGAATTCATCGCACTGCCATGGTCCGATCTGGCAACCCTGAACACTTGGCAAGCGGTCATGGACGACAGCACCGGTCGCTGGTCGTGGGCCAAGCAATTGTTCGGTCACGTCTACAGTGCCAAGCGCGGCACCGTCGGCACGCTGGTTGCCGCCGGGCAAGCACGCAACGATCAACACATGACCATTCAGGCGCTGGAACCGGGCGTGCCGCAACCGTTCTGGGTCCAGGCCGCCGCACTGGCGGCGCGCACTGCGGTGTTCATCTCCGCCGATGCCAGCCGTCCGACCCAAAGCGGCAGCCTGCCAGGCGTCGATCCGGCACCGGCCAGCGAGCGCTTCACCCTGACCGAGCGTCAGTCGCTGCTCAATTACGGCATTGCCACCGCGTACTACGAAGGCGGTTACGTGCGCATTCAGCGTTCGATCACCACCTACCAGAAGAACGCTTATGGCCAGGCCGACAACTCGTATCTGGACAGCGAAACCATGCACCAGTCGGCGTTCATCGTGCGTCGTCTGCAAAGCGTGATCACCAGCAAATATGGCCGGCACAAACTGGCTTCCGACGGCACCCGTTTCGGCGCCGGTCAACCGATCGTCACGCCGGCGACCATTCGCGGTGAGCTGATCGCGCAGTACGCCAAGCTCGAACTGGAAGGCCACGTCGAAAACGCCGAGCTGTTCGCCGAACACCTGATCGTCGAGCGCGACGTGCAGGACCCGAGCCGCGTGAACGTGCTGTTCCCGCCGGACTACATCAACGGTCTGCGCGTGTTCGCACTGCTCAACCAATTCCGTCTGCAGTACGACGACGCCGCCTGATAGGGCGCGTCTGGCGTTAAGCATTCAGCCCACCTCGCGTGGGCTTTTTATTTGAAGGGAGAAACACCATGGGTCAACTGATTGCAGGCACCTGCTACGTCAAGGTCGACGGCGCGCAACTGACCATCAATGGCGGCTGCGAAGCCCCGCTGATGGCGGTCAAACGCGAAACCGTCGTGCCCGGCTTCTACAAGGAAACCGACATTGCGCCGTCGTTCAAAGTGACCGCGCTGCACACCGCCGACTTCCCGCTGAAGAAGCTGATCGAAGGCACCGACATCACCGTCACCTGCGAATTCAGCAACGGCAAAGTCTACGTGCTGGCCGGTGCGTACCTGGTCGAAGAGCCAGTCTCCAAAGGCGATGACGCCACCATCGAGCTGAAATTCGAAGGCATCAAGGGGACCTGGCAATGAGCGGCGCCGTGAAGCTTCAGGTTGCGATCGAAGCTCACGGCGAGCCCTTGACCGAACTCGTCCTGCGCCGTCCGACGGTGCAGGAAGTGCGAGCGATCAAGGCGCTGCCGTACAAGATCGACAAGAGCGAAGAAGTCAGCCTCGACATGGACGTGGCGGCCAAATACATCGCCGTGTGCGCCGGCATTCCGCCGTCGTCGGTCAACCAGCTGGACCTGGCTGACCTCAACGCGCTGAGCTGGGCCGTTGCGAGTTTTTTCATGAGTGCGGCGTCGGCGCCATCACCGACCTGATCGCAGTCGCCTATGACCTGGCCTGGTTCTGGAAGGTTGACCCCGAACAGATGATGGCCAGGCCACTGGATGTGCTCCGCGAATCGCTGGAGCACGCGCAACGGATCAATGCGATGCAGCAGGTGCAGTGATGGCAGACGAAGAAAGCAAAGTGAAAACGCCGGTGCTGATCACGGGCATCGATGAACTGTCGCCCAAACTCGGCGCCCTGCGAGTAAAGGTCGAGAGCTTCAAGAAAAACCTTGAGCAGACCGGCCTCGGCAAGCTGGACATCAGCGGTCTGTTCAAGGGCGGCAGCGTGATCACGCCGTTTGTCGACGGCCTCAAGTCAGCGGCCGCGTTCCAGGGCAAATTGAACGAGGTCAGCGAGACGGCGAAGACCGTCGACCTGCCCGCCGCGCCAACGGCAGCCACGCAAAACATGAACGTGTTCAGTGCGTCGATGCAAAAGGTCTCGGCGGCCGTCGACGCCGCGCTGGTGCCAGCGGTGGGGGCGTTGGTGGTCGGGCTTGAGCCGATGCTGACGCAGGTCGGCGGCTTGCTTGCCGACAATCCGAAACTGGTCGAGGGCCTGGCGGCCGGTGCCATTGCCTTTTCGGCGATGCAAACCGCGGTGACGGGCGCCACGCAAGTGTTCGACGTGATGAGCATGGTGCTCAAGACCAACCCGATCATGCTGATCGCCATGGGCATTGCCGTGGCCGCCGGTTTGATCGTGGCCAACTGGACGCCGATCAGCGCGTTCTTCACAGGGCTGTGGGAGGGCGTGAAAAATGCCGGTGCGAGTGCGATGGCGACGTTGCGCTCGATACTCGATTGGCGACCGCTGGCGGCACTGGCGGCGCTGTGGGAACCGGTCACGGGGTTTTTCTCGGGGATTTGGGACAAGGTCAAAGCAGTCACCGCGCCGGTGACGGATTTCTTGCAATCGGTGTTTTCCTGGTCTCCGGCCGGAATGATCATTGAAAACTGGGGACCGCTGACCGGCCTGTTCTCGGCAATCTGGGAACTGCTCAAGGCCTTGAGTGTGCCGGTGATGGCGTTCCTCAAAGGTTTGTTCGACTGGACGCCGCTGGGCATGATCATCAGCAACTGGGGCGCAATCAGCGGATTCTTCGCGTCGATCTGGGCCGCGTTGCAACCGGCCGCGCAGGTCATCAAGGACTTTTTCCGCACGTTGTTCGACTTCTCCCCGTTGGGGATGATCGTCAACAACTGGGGCAGCATCGTTAGCTTTTTCGAACCGCTCTGGGCTGCGCTGCAAGCTTCGGCACAGCAGATCAAAAGCTTCTTTCAAGGCCTGTTCGAATGGTCGCCGCTGGAACAGATCGCGCTGTACTGGCAACCGATCGGTGAGGTGTTTTCGGCACTGTGGGGCGTGGTGCAAGCCTTGGCCGCGCCGGTTCTGGAGTTTCTGCACACCATGTTCGAATGGACGCCGTTGGGGCAGATCGTCAAGAACTGGGGACCGATCACCGAGTGGTTTGGCGAGCTATGGCAAAAGCTGCAAACCGTCATCGCGCCGATCAAAGAGTTGTTCGAGGGCGGCTTTGCCGGCTTGATCGCCAAGGTCACCGGCAAGGTTGAAACGCTGACCCAAGCGCAACGCCAGACCAACGCCGAAGGCAAGGGCGAACTGGCGCCAGCATTCTTCGGCGCAGGCCCTCCAGCATCGGCAAACGGTGCGCTGCAGGGTGGTTCGCTGCCACAGAGTTCCGGCGCGCTGATTCAACAAAGCGCAATCAACAACCGCACGCAGCTCGAAGGCGGCCTGACCGTACGCTTCGAAAATGCGCCGGCCGGGTTGCGCACCGATCCCCCACAAACCAATCAACCGGGCCTGGCGCTGTCGTCGCGCATAGGCTATCGCTCGCTGTCGGCAGGAGGTTCCAATGAACTGGCGTGACCGTTTGTTGCCGGCATCCTTTCGCGGTGTCGGTTTCTGGATCGATCAGGCGAAAACCCCGGTCGGTCGCAAAGGTCAGTTGCATGAATACCCGCAACGCGACCTGCCGTTTTTCGAAGACCTCGGCCAGCAGGCCAAGACCCACGATCTGACCGCGTTCATCATCGGCCCTGATTGCCTCGAGCAGCGCGACAAGCTGCTCAAGGCGCTGGAGGCGGGCAGTGGTGAACTGGTGCATCCGTGGCTCGGCCGCCTGCAAGTCAAGGTCGGCGAATGCGACATGACCCACACCCGCGAGGACGGCGGGTTGGTGACGTTTGCCTTGAAGTTTTATCCCCACCAGCCGCTGCCGTTTCCGACCGCGACCGTCAGCACGCAGAAAGTATTGCTGATCAAGGCTGACACCCTGTTGGGTTCGGCGGTGGCGCGTTTCGAGCAGGCGATGACGTTGATCAAAGCGGCGCGAATCGGCATCACCAATCTGCGCAACAGTCTCACCGGCGTCTATGAGGTGATCAAGGAACAGCTCAAACCGCTGATCGAGCAGTACCGGCAAATCACCGAACTGGTCAAAGCCGTGAAAGAGCTGCCCAAGGAAGTGGCGGCGGAGTTCAAGGGCTTGCTCGGCGATATCCAGGAGCTGAAAGCGTTCGCCAGGGAAGGCTACCGTGGCGTGATTGCCGACGTGTCGCAACAACTCGAAGCGATTCGCAAGGCCGATGCACCGAAGATCACCACAGGCAAGGACACCAACGCTGCGGCGCAGGCCATGGCTGACCTGGTGCAGGACACGCTGATTGTCAAAGTGGCGCAGTGGGTTGCATCGATGCCGGTGGCCACCCGTCCGCTGAAACTGCCGTCGACGCCCACAGTCAATCAGCAGGCCCATCAGCAAGTCACCCGCCAGGAAGTCCCGGCCACGGACGATTTGCAGGCGCTGCAAAAGGATTTGGTCGAGGCGCTGCAACGGGCGAAGAACAAGGCCGATCCCGCTCACTATCAAGCCATCAGCGATGTGCAGGATGCCTTGGTTGCGCACCTCAAGGCCGTGGCGTCTTCCGGCGTGCGACTGGTCAGCAAATCGTTTCAGGAAAGCCTGCCGGCGCTGGTGATTGCCTACAAACAGTTTGGTGATGCCACGCGAGTGACCGAAGTCATTCAGCGCAACGGCGCGACCAATCCGTTGTACCTGCCGCAAAGCGACGTCAAGGTGTCCAGGGAGTGAGCCATGAACGAGAGCGATAATCAGGTCACGCTGACGGTCGACGGCATGGAATACGGCGGCTGGAAAAGCGTCGAAATCAGCGCCGATCTGGAGCGTCAGTTCCGCACCTTCAAGCTCGACATCACTTGGCAATGGCCGGGGCAGACGGTGGACAAACCGATCAGGCCCGGCGACCCGTGCGAAGTGAAAATCGGCAAGGATCTGCTGCTCACCGGCTACGTGTTCAAAGCACCGATCCGCTATGACGGGCGGCAGATCAGCCTGACCATCGAAGGCAGTTCCAAGACCCAGGACCTGGTCGATTGCGCAGCCCGCAACCTGCCCAGTCAATGGCAGCAGCAACCGTTGCTGAGCATCGTCCAGGACCTGGCCAGGGAATATGGACTGACGGTGGTCAATGAAATTTCCGAGACCTCGCGGCTGACCAAACACACCATCGTGCCCGGTGAAACGGTGTTTCAATCGATCGATCGTCTGCTCTCGCTGTTGCGGGTGTTTTCCACCGATGACGCGCTAGGCCAACTGGTGCTGGCCAAACCCGGCAGTGGCGGCCGCGCCAGCGATGCGCTGGAACTGGGCAAGAACATTTTGTCGGCCAATGCGCCGATGGACTTCAGCCAGGTGTTCTCCGAATACCGGGTGATCGGCCAGCAGAAGGGTTCGGATGCCAAGAGCGGCGCGGCGGCCAGTGAAGTCGAATCGACGGCGGCGGATCTGAGCTTCAAGCGACGACGCACCACGGTGATCAACGAAGGCACGCAACTGACCTTTGAGTTGGCGCAGCAGCGTGCCCAATGGGAAAGCGCCACGCGGATGGGCCGGGCGCAAACCACTACCTATCAGGTGCAGGGCTGGCGCCAGAGCAACGGGGACTTGTGGCGCCACAACACCCTGGTGCGGGTAAAGGATCCGGTGCTGGGTTTCGATGGCGACATGCTGATTTCCAAAGTCACCTATTCGTTGTCGGCGCAGGGTTCGGTGACCACGTTGCAGGTTGCACCGCCGCATACCTTCGATGCCAATCCAATGCCACCGAAAAAAACCTGAGCCCTACGCCTACCCCTGTAGGAGTGAGCCTGCTCGCGATGCGATTCAACAGACACAGAAGTGTCGACTGCCATGCCGCCATCGCGAGCAGGCTCACTCCTACAGTTGATCGCGTTACGCCCACCTTTTTTGAAGGACACCCCATGAGCCTACTGACACGCCTGCTGGCGCGCGGCACTGTCGTGCTCGCCAACTCGGCTTCGAAACTGCAATCGCTGCAAATGCGCCTCACCGCTGGCGAAGTGAACGACGACCTCGAACACTTCGAACCCTACGGTTTCACCAGCCATCCGCTGGCCGGCGCCGAAGGGGTTGTCACCTTCATCGGCGGCGACCGTTCCCACGCCATCGCCCTGGTCATCGCCGACCGCCGTTATCGCCTGCAAGCACTCGCTGCAGGTGAAGTGGCGATCTACACCGACGAGGGCGACAAGATTCACTTCAAGCGCGGGCGGATCATCGACATCGAAACCGCCACGCTGAACATCCGCGCCAGCAGTGCGGTGAACTTCGACACGCCGGTCATCAACCAGACCGGCAAGATAGTTTCCACGGGCGACCAACTCGCTGGCGGTATCAGCCAGATCAAACACGTGCACGTCGGCGTACAGGCTGGCAACGGCCAGACCGGCGCGCCGGCCGGAGGCCAGTGATGTTCATCAGCCAAAACCTTCACGCCGCGCTGACCCGCGCCGTACTCATCAGTCTGTTCACCTGGCGCCGCGCCGCCGATGACGATGCCCTCGATGACGAGGAGCGTTTCGGCTGGTGGGGCGACACCTTTCCCACGGTCGCCGACGATCGTATCGGCTCGCGGCTGTGGCTGTTGCGCCGGGTCAAGCTGACCCGACAGACGCAAATGGACGCCGAGTTTTACGCCCGCGAAGCCTTGCAGTGGCTGATCGACGACGGCCATTGCAGCGCCATCGACATCATCAGCGAACGCCTCGACGCTCAGCGCCTGAACCTGCGCACGGTCCTGACCCTGGCCGATGGCGAACGCCTGGACATCAACCCCGATAACAGTTGGCAGGTGATCTATGCCGTTTGAAACCCCTTCGCTGCCGGTGCTGATCAAGCGCACCCAAAGCGACCTGGCCGGCGATTCGCTGCGCCAGTCCGATGCGCAAGTGCTCGCCCGTACCCTCGGCGGCGCCGCTTATGGCCTGTACGGTTATCTCGACTGGATTGCCGAGCAGATTCTGCCGGACAAGGCCGATGAATCGACCCTGGAACGCATCGCCGCGCTGCGCTTGAATCAGCCGCGCAAACCCGCGCAAGTGGCCACCGGCAGCGTCAGTTTTACCGCGACACCCGGCGCGGTGCTCGACGTCGACACCTTGCTGCAATCGAACGATGGCCGCACTTATAAAGTGACCAGCGCGCGCACCACGGTCAACGGCAGCAACAGCACCACCATCGCTGCGCTGGAGGCTGGCAGCCTGGGCAACGCCGATGCCGGTCTGACGCTGACGCCGGTGCAACCGATTGCCGGCATCGTCGGCAGCAGTTTCGTGGTGCTGGCGCCGGGTCTGAGTGGTGGCGTGGCGCGCGAAAGCCTGGAGTCGCTGCGCTCGCGGGTCATCCGTTCCTACCGCGTGATTCCTCATGGCGGCGCGGCCAGCGATTACGAGACCTGGGCGCTGGAAGTGCCGGGTGTGACCCGCGCCTGGTGCCGTGGCGGCTTGCTCGGTCCGGGTACGGTGACCGTATTCATCATGCGCGACGACGATCCGCAACCGGTACCCAACGATGAGCAACTGGCCGAGGTTCAGGACTACCTCGAACCGTTGCGCCCCGTCACCGCTGAGGTGCATGTGCAGCGGCCAATCCAGGTGCCGGTGGTTTATCGCTTCAAAAGCGTCAACCCGGACACCACTGCTGTGCGCGCCGCCGTCGAAGCGCAGCTGCGCGACCTGCACAACCGCGAGGCCGACCTCGGGGTGCCGCTGCTGATCAGCCATATCCGCGAAGCGATCAGCAGCGCCGGTGGCGAATACGATCACAGCCTCACCGTACCGGCCGCTGACGTTCCGGCCGGAAAAAGCGAGTTGCTCACCTTTGGAGGCTGCGTATGGGGGGCATAAGAACCGCCGCGCAATATCAGGCGCAGTTACGCGCCTTGCTGCCCAGCGGCCCGGCGTGGGACCCGGAACGTGTCCCTGAGCTGGAAGAAGTGCTGCAAGGCGTCGCCGTCGAACTGGCGCGCCTCGACGCTCGCGCCGCCGACCTGCTCAACGAAATGGACCCGGCCGGCGTCAGCGAACTGGTGCCGGACTGGGAACGCGTCATGGAGCTGCCCGACCCGTGCCTCGGTGCGACGCCGCTGTTCGATGACCGCCGCCTCGCCGTTCGCCGGCGCTTGCTCGCAGTCGGCAGTCAGGCCGTCGGTTACTACCTCGACATCGCCAAAAGCCAGGGCTACCCCAACGCCAGCATCACCGAACACGAAGCCCCGCGCATGGGCCGCGCACGGTTTGGCTCGGCGCACTGGGGCACTTGGGAAGCGCAGTTCATGTGGACGCTCAACACCGGCGGCCGCTTGCTGCTTGGCCGGCGTTACGGCGCGAGCTATTGGGGCGAGCGCTTCGGCGTCAATCCCGGCTCGGCGCTCGAGTGCCTGATCCATCGCAGTGCACCGGCGCATACCAAGGTGCACATCAACTATGACTAGGGAGATGTAAGAGGATGGATTATCCGAAGAGTGTGCCCAGCGCCGGGCTGGTGAATGGCAAGTTTGTCGATGAGAACCCGCTGACCGGGACGCCGGGGTCGTTGATTCCGGCCGACTGGGGCAACGGGGTTACTCAGGAAATCCTCAACGTGATCAAGGCGGCAGACCTGACGCCGGACGAGAAGAAATACGATCAGTTGTTGCAGGCGATCCAGAACGTTTCGGCCAGAGGCTGGAATCTGGATTCGGCCTTGCCGATCGGCGCATTGCCAGCGGCTACGGTCGCCACGTCAGACGGCCGCTTGCCGGTCACCGCGACTGCTTTCGCCACCAGTGGCGGCCGCGTATCGATTCTGGCCGGCGTATTGGTCAGCCTCGGCCAGGAAGTCGTTGCCGGTCAGTTAGGACGTTCACGCACCTTTACGACACAAGCCTGGAGCAGCGCCGATCTGCTGCCCAATTCGGGCTATTTTCTGCGCGCGCAAGTGGTCGCTGGCTCGCTGACTTTTTACATGCAGCGCGGCACGATCTACGACGCTGCGCCGGAAGGCTTGAAGGGCACGATCAACGGTGCCGCGGGCGGCGGTTTCCAGTCGACGCCGCTGGATCTTTGCCTTGCCTGGGTAGTGACCGCCGGGCCGGGCACCACACCGACGGTCCGGCCGATCTACAACCGTAGCCGGTTGTCGTGGACGCAGACCGTCAACGGCAGCGGCGTGGTCTATCTGCCGTTGGACCCGCATGCGCGCGCAGCCCGTCTGGTCGTTGGCAACCCGACGCCGCATCCGACCGGCATTACCTCCGTGACGTTTGCGACACCTGGCTGGCTGGGCGGCAATTACTGCTATCTCAACCCGACTGTGGGCACATCCAGCAATTGGGACGGCTGGGCCGTTCCCGGTGGCGGTGCGCTGATTTTTTCCAGCAATCTGGTCAGCGATACAACGGTTTCGACCTTGACGGCCAGCTTCGACCATAACGAGCTGCGCTCGCTGTGGCAGACGTTTCAAGCCGAACACACCTGGGGCGCGGCCAATGCGGCGAGTGATGAGTTGTTGTTCAGCATGGGCCTCAAAAACCTCGGCCCTAGCGACTACGCCAACGGTATCGCGATCAATTTCGCAGCGGCTGTAAACGTGAATTTCTCCTGGGAGTTGATCCGATGATGATCATTCATGAACTGCATCAATTCGAGGACGGACTGCGCCCGGCACAACCGTCCTCAGGCCATGAGTGGGACGGTGAAAAGTGGCAACTCAGCGCCGGGAGAGTCGCCGAGCTGGAGCTGCAAGAAGCTGAACGCCTCTGCGCCAAAGTCGACGCTGCCGCCGACAACGCTCGCAACGCATTGGCAGGCGATCCGCTCAAAGCGATGGAGTACGCACAGGCTGCCGCAGACGCTCAGGCTTTTCAGGACGCCAGTTACCCGAAAAAAGAAGTGCCGCTTTCCGTTGCCGCATGGGTTGTCAAAGGCCGCACGGCCAAACAGGCGGCGGAGCAGATTCTCGGCAAGGCCGATCAACTGACCGACCATTTGCTGACCCTGCGGACCTTGCGCTTGAAGGCCAAGGCGCAGATTCGTACGCAGGCTGGACAAGGCAATTCGAGTCTCGCCCGTATCGCCGCTGACGAAGCGCTGGCTGCCATTCGCGCATTGACCGTGAGGGTCTGCGACTGAGCGTCGAACGTGTTTTTCTGGAGCAAGCAAAACCCACCTTCTTGCGGGTTTTATTTTTTTCAAGGCATCGCTTTGGACTCGAACGACAGGACGCCGATCAGACGGTTTGTTTGTACTTGCAAGGACTTAAACCATGGATTATCCAAAAAGCGTCCCCAGCGTCGGCCTGCTTGATGGCCGTTTCGTCGATGAGAATCCCGTGGCAGGTACGCCGGGGTCCTTAATACCTGCAGTCTGGGGAAACGCGGTCACCGAAGAAATACTCAGCGTCATCAACGGCGCGGGTCTGACGCCTGCTGAAGGTGACAATCGCCAACTGCTCAAGGCCTTACGAGCGCTATTGGCGCTGGCCAGTCCGATGGCCACGGCAATCACAAATGTCGCGGTTTCCAAAGCGTTGACAGCATCGGAACTCGGCTTGGTGCTGGTCGATGCAACCAATGGCGCAACCACCATCAGCCTTCCGCCAGCGGATGGAAACCTCGGCGTTCGCGACGTGATCGTCCGCCGCCTGGACAACTCTTCCTCGCGGCTGGTCGTGCGTGCTGCCGGCACCGACAAGGTGAGATTTCACACTCATCTTGCTCCGGCAGGTTACCCGTTTCTCGTGCTCATGGGATCCGGGGACTGGTGGCATCTGCGCAGTGACGGGGCCGGTAACTGGTGGCCCATCGGACGTTTCGATAGCACACCTTTAGGCCGCATTGCCTTCGAAACAACCGCACTACTGAGCCCCGGCGGATACGGTCCGCTTAACGGTGCTGTATTCAGTCGTAGCGACTGGCCGTGGCTATGGGATCACGCACAACAGTCCGGTGCCTTGACAAGCGAGGCCGCCAGAGCAGGGGCGGAAGGCGGCTGGACCAGCGGCGACGGTAGCTTGACGTTTCGTGGGCCGGAGGGCCGCGGTGAGTTCATCAGGCTCTGCGACGAAGGCCGAGGTGCAGACCCCGCCCGCTCGCTCGGTAGCTGGCAGATCGACCTGTTCCGTTCTCATCGGCATGAACTCAAGAGCGACATGCTCGGCGTGCCGGTGGTTTCGGCCCCAAGCGGTGCACCTGATGCATTGTTCAATCAAGCCAACTTCAGTCTTGGTTTCACCGAAAACACCGGCGGCGCGGAAACGCGCCCGCGCAATATTGCTTATACCGGCAGAATCAAACTCATCTGACGCCGTTTGCGGCTTCTCCCAACAGCAAAAGGAAGTGAACAATGACTTATTACTACGTCGTGGACGAAACAAACCAGGTACTCACTGGCCCGATCGAATTGCCGGTGACGCCGGGAATAGGAGTTCAGGTTCCCGGTAACGTGATTGAGTTGACGCAATTGTTGCCTGAAGCCGAACCGGGCTATGTATGGGTCTGGCGCGACGGCAAGGCATCGCAATTGATCGACTTGCGAAACCGGTTCGTCTATCGAAAAGACAACGGCACCTATGTTTATTGGACCGAACTGGGCCCGCTACCCGATTACCTTACGGCCAAGGTTCGCCCAAGCACTTATTACTTCTGGAAGGATGATGACTGGGTGCTCGACATCGAAGCCGAGCGGGCAGGCCAGGCGGCGCAGGCCGACGTGGATCGCGACGCTCATCTGCGCGAGGTGGTCATTCGGGTCGCGCCGTTGCAGTACGCCTATGACTTGGGAGAAGCGACGGGCGATCAACTGGCTTTGTTGCAGGCGTGGAAACGTTATGCACTGAACCTGGCCCGGATTGAACAGCAGGTCGGTTACCCGGCGCTCATTGAGTGGCCCACCGCACCGGCAAAAAGTGTTGCCTCACCCACTGTCTGACGTATGACTCATCAATAAAAACCTTACAGGTGGCCTTTGTGCTGCTGGCCTTCGGCTGCCTGTAAAACGTGCAGGGTTCTGATGTGGACTATCCAAAAAACATTCCCGGCGTAGGGCTGGTCAACGGCGGCTTCGTCGATGAAAACCCCGTCGCCGGAACGCCGGGTTCGTTGATTCCCGCTGCGTGGGGCAACAGCGTCACGCAGGAAATTCTCAACGCGATCAAGGCAGCCGGGTTGACGCCTGACGAAAGCAAAACCGATCAACTGGCCAACGCGATCGGTGCCTTGGTCGATTTCACCAAACTGAAAAACACCCCGACGACCTTGGCTGGCTACGGCATCACTGATGCGGTGGGGCGGCTGCTGGCGGTCAGGCAATTTGAAGCGGTCGGGATAACGCTGTACATGCCAAATCCCAGAGCCAAACGCATTCACGTGCGATTGGTCGGCGCGGGTGGTTCTGGCGGCGGCTGTACGCCGGTGCCGGCGGGTAGTCAGATCCTGGGCGGCGGTGGTGGCTCAGGGGGCTATGCGCAAAGCCTGTATGACGTGACGGCGCAAATGTCCGCGGGGGTGCCGATCTCTCTAGGGGCGGGTGGTGCCGTCAGCAACACCACAGGCCTGTCGGGCGGAGGTGCGTCTTTCGGCCCTTACATGAGCGTCTCTGGCGGCGGTGGTGGACAAAGGCTTGCGCTCGTAGTCACGGGCACATCTTCCGGCTTCATCCAGGGTGGCGTTGGAGGAACCGTGTCTGGCGGCAATCTTTGCAGTGCTCGGGGAGTCTCGGGTGGATTCGGCATGAGCAACGCCAATTGGGGCTTGCTCTCCGGCTGCGGAGCCGCCAGTGCATTTGATGGAGGCGGTCCGTTCACGGGCTCGAACACCGTTGGCAGCGCAGGAATCCGCGGTTCTGGAGGCAGTGGTGCTTGCTCGGTCAACGCCTCGGCCTCGGTAGTGAGCGGCGCTGGCGGCAACGCCTTCTGTGAAATCTGGGAGTACGAATAATGGCCATTTATGCACGGGTCGAGAACGGCGTGGTCGTCGAGCAGATCGACACTGGGGAGTACGAGATCGGTCAGCTGTTTGCTCCGTCTTTCGTCGAGGCGATGGTGCGGGTGCCGGATGGCCAGGAGGTCGAGGTCGGCGCGCCGCTCGACACGCTACCGACCGCAGACGAACCATTGCCGGCCCCGCAACACTCAGTGCTCCTCCAAACATCCATCAGTGCAGAACCAGCATCGGCAACACCAGCTCGCGCCTGGCGTCAGGCATCGCTTGTAGCGACCGAATGGCTGGTCACTCGCCATCGTGACGAGCAGGCGCTGGGGCGCGGCACCCACCTCCAGGCCGCGCACTATCTGGAACTGCTCGAATATCGCCAGGCGCTGCGCGACTGGCCCGGTTCGCCAAACTTTCCAGTATTGAGTTCCAGGCCGAAAGTACCGCTTTGGCTTGCAAGCGTTAACGGCTGATGCGGCGGGAAGTAAGTTCAACGAAGGAGATGGAAAATGGATTACCCAAAAAGTTTGCCAAGTGCCGGTTTGGTAAATGGCAGATTTGTCGATGAAGATCCCGTCACAGGCACGCCCGGTTCGCTGATCCCTGCAAGTTGGGGTAACAGCGTAACGCAGGAAATTCTTGAAGTTATCAAAAGTTCAGGCGTGGCGGCGGACGAAGGCGATAACACGCAGCTTCGATCAGCGATCAACGCGTTAATCCTGAAGAAACAAAACGAAAGCCTGGCCGCTCAAGAAGACGCTGAGGCTGGTACGAACGCAGCGAAACTGATGACACCCTTGCGGGTTTTTCAAGCAATAGCCAGGAAGGTTCAGCAAGCGACAGAGGCGTTCGTGGGGACGGCGAAAATTGCCTCTCAGGCCGAGGTCAATGCGGGCACTGCGGATTCATCGATCGTTACCCCTAAAAAACTCAAACTTGGATTTATGGTGCGACTGGGTACTTCTGGTTATGTGGTTTTCCCTTCATGGATGGGCGGAGTCATCATCCAGTGGGTTAACGGCAGTGCCAGTCAGACCGGCAATAACAATAATGGCGAGCTGAATTTATGGCCGCTGGTATTCCCGAATGCATTGTATGTCGCCGTGGCTACTCATGAAGGTACGTCGACAGCAACTTTCCTGACATGGAATGCCGTTTCGACCGTCAGCAGGCAGGTAGGCATCAATGTGCGCTGCCCTGATTACTCCAACTCCACTATCTCTGCGCGCATTATCGGCATAGGGAATTGAATATGTATTATTTTTCCCCGACTACCAGCGGTTTTTATCATTCTGATTTGCACGGCCTGAATATTCCCGCCGATGCGTTTGTACTCAGCGAAGGCGAGTACTGCGCGCTGGTATCGAATGCTCCGGAAGGAACGGTCCTTTCCCTTGATATTGACGGCCGTCCGAAGCGGGTTCCAGTGGTTGCCCAACGCCATGACTCAATTGAGCGTGCCTGGCGCAACCAGATGCTTCAGAGCACCCAATGGCTGGTTTTGCGTGACGCCGAAGAATTGGAAACCGGCGAGGGCACGACCCTGCGCGCTGAAGAATTCAAACAGCTACTGGCGTATCGGCAGGCATTGCGCGACTGGCCTGATCACCCGGAGTTTCCAGATGCGCGCTCGCGGCCGGTAGAACCCGATTGGTTGGGCGCTCTGACTTTCTAAGGAATTAAACGTGGATTATCCAAAAAGCGTTCCCAGCGTAGGGCTGGTAAATGGAAAATTTGTCAATGAGGACGCCATCGCAGGTTTGCCTGGCTCGCTGATCCCTGCGGCCTGGGGCAACGGCGTTACCGATGAGTTGTTGAATGTCATCAACTCCGCCGGGCTCGAACCGAGCGAAACGGACGTGAACCAACTGCTGCTGGCGGTGAAAAAGCTCAGCCAGGCTGGTGAAGACAAGCACGCCTCGGACATCGGCGCGGCCAACCTCTACATGGTCAACTACGTCCCGGCGGTCAGCGTGTTGAAGGATGGCTTGGCACTGCGCTTCACCGCGGCAAATGCCAACACCGGAGCGAGCACTTTCGCCCCGAATGGATTGCTGCCCAAGCCGTTGGTGAGCCTCGCACTGAGCGCATTGCGCCCGGCCGAAATCGTCGGCGGCAGCGTCTGTTCGGTGGTGTACAGCGCAGCGCTGGACAGTTGGGTGCTGGTGTATGCGAGCGGCGGTAATGCGGCAAGCGGTCGGTTGTTGGGGGTGAAGACGTTTACTGCGTCGGGCACTTATGTGCCGACAGTGGGGATGAGGAATGTGTTGGTCTCGCTCGTCGGCGGAGGCGGCGGCAGTTCGGGCATCGCCGCGACGAATTCCAATCAGATCTCTTTGGCTGGCGGCGGCGCTTCTGGTAGTTATGCGCAAGCATGGTTGTCCGCTGGTGTGATCGGACAAAGCCAGATCATTACCGTCGGGGCCCGTGGTGCGGCTGGTTCGGTCAGTACAGGTGGAGGGAGTGGCGGCACCAGTTCGATAGGTTCACTGGTTTCAGCCACCGGGGGTGGCGGGTCTCCATGGAACGAAGCGCTTGTTCTCCCTGGATTCGGCTTGTACGTGGGCGGCTTTCCCAGCCTGATCTCAAGCGGCGGCAATATCATCAATACTGCGGGAGCAGCAGGTAGCCCCGGGATTTGCCTTAGCGGCTCGACACTGGCGGGCCATGGTGCGAATTCACCGCTTGGAAGTGGCGGTTACGGCAACAGTGTAGCGTTGAGTCTCGCTGCACCGGGATCCGGGTTTGGCTCAGGCGCGGGCGGAATCGCTAACACATTCAATCAACCGGCCAGACCCGGCGGCGCAGGTGCCCCGGGCGTCGTCATCATCCACGAGTACGCCTGATGAAGACTTACGCACGCATCTCCAGTGACACCGTGGTCGAGTTGTTCACTACCGACGGCAATATGGCCGAGATGTTTCACCCGGATCTTCTCTGGGTCGATATCAGCGAGGTCACACCAGCACCACAACTTGAGTGGACAGCCCACTTCGGAACGCTCGGTTGGGTGTTCGCAGCTCCCGAAGGCACGCAGGTTGAAAAGGGCCTGAAAACTCTGGCAAATAAATGGCTGACACGCATCAGCCGCCAGCCATGATTCAATCGGGGCACTATCCAGGGAGGATCAAGCATTATGCAAATCACTGAAAAACACCTGATCGACATCATGCCCAACGCCCGCTCCCAAGCGGGCGTTTTTGTTTCGGCTCTCAACTCCGCCATGGCCCGGCATCGCATCGACACGCCGAAACGTGTTGCTGCGTTCCTGGCACAGGTCGGTCACGAGTCCGGTCAATTGCGTTACGTGCGGGAGCTGGGCAACAACCAGTACCTGAGCAAATACGACACCGGCACGCTGGCGCTGCGTCTGGGCAATACTCCGGAAGCAGACGGCGACGGACAAAAATATCGGGGGCGCGGGCTGATTCAGATCACCGGTCGCGCCAATTATCGCCAGTGCAGCCTCGGATTATTTGGCGATGAACGCTTGTTGTCGTTGCCTGAATTGCTCGAGCAGCCGCAATGGGCCGCTGAATCGGCGGCGTGGTTCTGGGCGCAAAAGGGCCTGAATGAACTGGCCGACGCCGATCAGTTCAACACCATTACGCGCCGGATCAACGGCGGGTTGAACGGCTTGCAGGATCGTCTGGATATCTGGGCGCGGGCGAGGGCGGTGCTATGTCCGGCTCCTGGCGGGTGATCGGCCTGTTGCTGCTGGCTGCCGGGGCGTTCGCAGCAGCGTGGCAGTTTCAGGACTGGCGCTACGGCCGGCAACTGGCCGAGCAGGCCCGGTTAAACGCCGAAACGCTCAATCAACTGACGCAGGCCGCTGCGAGCGCACAACAGGCCGAGCAGGTTAAACGGCTGGCTCTGGAGCAACGGCTCGCGGCCAGTGAACAAACCCATTACCGAGCGCTGAGCGATGCCCAACGTGATCAGGATCGCCTGCGCGATCGCCTTGCCACTGCTGATGTCCGGCTGTCAGTCCTTCTCGACGCCGGCGACGTTGCCCAAGGCTGCAACGTGCCTGCCGCCACCGGCGCCGGCGGCGTGGATCATGCAACCGTACGCGCCCGACTTGACCCGGCGCATGCTCAACGAATTATCGCCATCACCGACACCGGTGACCGCGCATTGATTGCCTTGCAGGCTTGTCAGGCCTATGTCAGAGCGTTGCAGCCCGAACATCTTGAATGATCTTGTGTATTGAAAGCGCGAGCGGCTCGTGTACGGTGATACGCATTCCACACGATCCGGAGTGCGCCGTGAAAGAGATCACCCAACTGGCCGCCGAGCTTGGCCGACACCTGCAAGTGCTCAATGCCCACGTGACCACCGCCGAGTCGTGTACCGGCGGCGGCATCGCCGAAGCGATCACTCGGGTTGCGGGCAGTTCGGCGTGGTTCGAGGCAGGGTATGTCACCTATTCGAACCGGCAGAAAACCCAGCAACTGAATGTGCCCGGTGAGTTGTTCGAAACGGTGGGCGCGGTCAGTCGGGACGTTGTCGAAGCCATGGTGCGCGGCGCCCAGGATAAAAGCCTGGCGCGGTTTGCCGTGGCGGTCAGCGGAGTCGCCGGTCCTGACGGTGGCACACCGAACAAGCCGGTGGGCACGGTGTGGCTGGCCTGGGGCGTCGGTGATGCGGTTTCCAGCGAGGTGCAGCACTTTGCCGGCAACCGCGACGAAGTCCGCCGACAAACGGTGAAGGCCGCGCTAGAGGGGCTTGTGCGACTAGCGGCACGAGAAATCGAAAATCAGGGGTAGGCGATCCGCGAACGCTGTGGAATAATACTGGCTACTTATACAGGTGTTGGCCGTCAGGCCTTATTGATTACGTGAGGACTTTAATGGACGACAACAAGAAGAAAGCCTTGGCTGCGGCCCTGGGTCAGATCGAACGTCAATTCGGCAAGGGTGCCGTAATGCGTATGGGCGATCAGGACCGTCAGGCGATCCCATCCATCTCCACTGGCTCTCTGGGTCTGGACATTGCACTCGGCATCGGCGGCCTGCCAAAAGGCCGTATTGTTGAAATCTACGGTCCTGAATCTTCCGGTAAAACCACACTGACGCTGTCGGTGATCGCCCAGGCGCAAAAAGCTGGCGCGACCTGCGCATTCGTCGATGCCGAACACGCCCTCGATCCTGAGTACGCCGGCAAACTGGGCGTTAACGTCGACGACCTGCTGGTATCCCAGCCGGACACCGGCGAACAGGCGCTGGAAATCACCGACATGCTGGTGCGTTCCAACGCTGTTGACGTGATCATCGTCGACTCCGTGGCGGCACTGGTGCCGAAGGCTGAAATCGAAGGTGAAATGGGCGACATGCACGTCGGCCTGCAAGCCCGTCTGATGTCTCAGGCGCTGCGTAAAATCACCGGTAACATCAAGAACGCCAACTGCCTGGTGATCTTCATCAACCAGATCCGCATGAAGATCGGCGTGATGTTCGGCAGCCCGGAAACCACCACCGGTGGTAACGCGCTGAAGTTCTACGCCTCGGTTCGTCTCGATATCCGCCGTACCGGCGCGGTGAAAGAAGGCGACGAAGTGGTCGGCAGCGAAACCCGCGTCAAGGTTGTGAAGAACAAGGTCGCTTCGCCGTTCCGTCAGGCCGAGTTCCAGATTCTTTACGGCAAGGGCATCTACCTCAATGGCGAGATGATCGACCTGGGCGTGCTGCACGGTTTCGTCGAGAAGTCCGGCGCCTGGTATGCCTACGAAGGCACCAAGATCGGTCAGGGCAAGGCCAACTCGGCCAAGTTCCTGGCTGACAATCCGGAAGTCGCCGCCAAGCTCGAGAAGCAACTGCGTGACAAGCTGCTGGCACCAGTGGCAGACGTCAAGGCTTTGGCCTCCCGGGACAAGGTCGATAACATGGCCGAGGCCGATGTCGACGTTTGAGTCGTTGAATGACACTTGTACTCGATACCCTCGTCGCGGTGCGGCGAACCGCCATGGACCTGCTCGCACGTCGCGAGCATGGTCGAGTCGAGCTGACGCGCAAGCTGCGTCAGCGTGGCGCTGAGGCGGAGCTGATCGAAACAGCCCTCGACCGTCTGACGGAAGAGGGACTGCTTAGCGAAGCCCGATACCTTGAAAGTTTTGTCTCCTATCGCGCCCGCTCTGGCTATGGCCCTCTGCGAATTCGCGAGGAGCTGAGTCAGCGCGGTTTGCAACGCGCCGATATCGAACTCGCTCTGCGCGAAAGCGGTATCGACTGGCAGGCGCAGCTTCAGGATACGTGGCAACGCAAGTTCTCCGGGCATTTGCCCATTGATGCGAAGGAGCGAGCCAAACAAGGCCGTTTTCTTGCGTATCGGGGGTTCTCGATGGAGATGATCAACCGCTTGTTCAGCGGTAGAGGGATGGACGATTAACCCGATTCAATGAAAACGGCCCGCTATTGAAAAATAGCGGGCCGTTTTTTTTTGCTTTCAAATCACGCTGGAAGGTTCGCGCGAGCGTTGTGCTGTGGGCGGTTTGGAATCGGCCCAGTTTTCAGGCAGATTGATATAATCGACCAGTTCACGCAGACGCCCGTGCGTGCGGCCATTGAAGGCAAATGCCAGGCGCGCCAAGTGGCTGAATTGCGCTTCGTCGTGTTCTTCACCGCTGTAGGCGTGTTGATGAAACTGATCGCTCAAACACAGATCCGCGAATTCGTCCTGCATCTGCGCCAGTGCCTGATCGCTGAGCTTATGGTTCATGCGGATCACGAACTGCCGTTTGAGCCAGCGGCTGGAGTGGAAGTTGCTGTAGAACTGATTGATCTGTTCGACCGCTTCGTCAACGGTGTAGACCAGACGCATCAGCTTCATATCGGTCGGCAGAATGTAGCGGTTGTTCTCTAGCTGATTCCGGATGAAATCCATCGCGCCTTGCCAGAACGTGCCGCCCGGCGCATCCAGCAGGACCACCGGCACCAGTGGACTTTTCCCGGTCTGGATCAGGGTCAGCACTTCCAGCGCTTCATCCAGCGTGCCAAAACCGCCCGGACACAGCACCAGGGCATCAGCTTCCTTGACGAAGAACAGTTTGCGCGTGAAGAAGAAGTGGAAAGGCAGCAGGTTGTCGGTGCCGTCCACGGTGGGGTTGGCATGTTGCTCGAAGGGCAGGGTGATGTTGAACCCCAGGCTGTGATCACGTCCGGCTCCTTCGTGCGCGGCAGCCATGATGCCGCCCCCGGCACCGGTGATGACCATCATGTCGGCGCGCGTCAAGGCTGCGCCGAGTTCGCGCGCCATGGCGTAAAGCGGATGTTCCACCGGCGTGCGCGCCGAGCCGAACACGGTGACTTTGCGTCGCCCCTTGAATTGTTCCAGTACCCGAAACGCTTGTTCCAGTTCGCGCAGGGCTTGCAAGGTGATTTTGGCGTTCCAGCGGTTGTGATCTTCCTGGGCCATGCGCAACACGGTCAGGATCATGTCGCGGTAAATGGGCAGGTTGGGGCTGTCGGGTGAAACACGCTTGAGTTGTTCTTCGACCTGGCTGACGAGGTCGGGGCCGTTTTCCTGAAAATGACGGCTCAAGAGGTCATTCGGTTGGTAAGGCATTCAACGTCTCCTTTTGCACAGAGCGGGTGGTCCGGACGAGCGATGTCAGTGCCGCGCTGCAAAAAACACGCATCGGCGGCAGTTCCTTTTCTGCCGTTTGCAAGTGTTCGGGAATACTCTGAATCTAGACCCTCGCGCGCATTTGCGCTGAGTTGATCATTGCGCCGCAACGTCCTGGCTGGCAACTGCCATTTGAATGAAGGCCAGTGCCGCCACCGTTCGTCCGAACATAAACCGCGCGGCCAACCCTCTGATTTACTGACAGACAGGTAGCGAGGATTGCTTCAAGGATTTGCGGGTGGCACGGAGGCGGGCCAAATGGCCAAAGTGATTCTGGAGATCGATACACAGCTGTATCGAATGTTGAAGGCATCAGCCGAGGCCAATCAGGTCAGTCTCGAAGAAGAGTGCTGCCGACGGTTGGCCGGTGGCGAGCGTCGCTCGCACTATCTGCAGGCCTTGCTGGCCGAGTTGCGCGCCGAGGATGAACAGCGGCGCGCCAATTCGCGTTGATTACTTCTTCTTCCCCGGGGCGGCTTTCGGGCAGTCCGATTCCTGATAACTGGCGGAACCGATGGCCTTGTTGGTTTTCACTTCGGTGAAGTCGTAACGCATGATCGCACCCTTGGCCATCAGCTTGCGGTACGACGGGTTGTTGCAGACCGAGGCACCGAGCTGGAAGTACACCGCTTTCGGGTCGGCACGCATTTTGTCGGCGTGGCTCTTTTGTACGCTCAGGTGGTTGATCAACTGAGTGCCTTCGACGGTGTAGCCCTGGTCAAGAATGTCTTCATTGATTGCCCGAGGCGTGCCGACGCTGCTTTGGGCGGCGACGTTGCGCAGCTCTCTGTTCAGATTCTGCTCACTCAGGGATGCAGCCTGAGCGGTGAAGGACGACGCCAGCAGAATGGCAGCGGTGGGAACGATAAGGCGCAGCATGAAACTCTCCTGATTCGGTGACTGGTGGTTCGACCAACCACGGGGCTGTGCGTTCAGTGGGGGCGAATTATAGGGGAGCCGGTCTGGACGGTACAGGCTTGTGCCTGTTGCTCTGGTAAACTGCCGCGCTTTACTGCCCCTGCCGAGTGTTGTTCGTGTCGAGTTTTCCTGTCTGCCGGCGTTGCCCGCAATGAATCACGCCCCCAACGCCGTCGCCCGTTTGCGCGACCAGCGCGAGGATGAAGGCATCAAGCCGATTCAGGCCCGCGGCTTTCGCTCCGAGCGTTGCCGTGATTGCCGGGTGATCATCAGTCATTGCCTATGCGCCTGGCGTCCCAGCGTCGAGACCCGTTCCGGCGTGTGCCTGATCATGACCGGCAAGGAAGTGTTCAAACCGAGTAATACCGGTTGGCTGATTGCCGACGTGGTGCGCGATAACCACGCGTTCATCTGGTCTCGCACCGAGCCTGACCGGCGGATGCTGGCGTTGCTCAACGATCCGCAATGGCAGCCCTATCTGGTGTTTCCCGGCGAATACGTCGAGCCGTCGCGCGTGACCAACAGCGTCGCCCTCGATAGCAGCAAGCGCCCCCTGTTCATCCTGCTCGATGCTACCTGGACCGAAGCCCGGAAGATTTTCCGCAAGAGTCCGTATTTCGATCGCTTGCCGATTCTGAGCCTGCTGCCCGACAAGCTGTCGCGCTACCGCTTGCGCCGCTCGACCCGCAGCGAACATCTGTGCACCGCCGAAGTCGCGGCGCTGTGCCTGGAGCTGGCCGGCGACCGTGATGCCGCTTCAGCGCTGGACGCCTATTTCGACGTGTTCAGCCAGCATTACCTCGGCGCCAAGCAGCAGCTGGAAATGAATCAATCGACGCCGGCCCACGCTGAGTTGCTGCCCTATATACCAAAGCCGCAGCCGGAGTTGGCCCAATAGTGGCCCATACTGTCAGCCGCAGCGGCCCTGCTGCTTGACCACCCCGGCTTCGCTGGGCATGCTTGGCGCCGATTAGGGTGCGGCCAAGGTTTGAAACGCCGTGTTTGCTGTTGATTGGCGTTGAACGTGCCCCTGTGGATCTCGCTTGAAGCGGCGTCTCGAGTTGCTTTGGTCAGACCGGAATGCACCGGGTCTGCCATCAAAAAACAGGATCATTTGAAAAATGGCCACATACGACATCCTGATTGCCGACGATCACCCGCTTTTTCGTAGCGCGCTGCATCAAGCGCTGACGCTGGGCCTTGGCCCGCAAGTCCGTCTGGTGGAAGTGGCGAGCATCGCCGAACTGGAGACCCGTCTGACCGAAAAGGCCGACTGGGATCTGGTCCTGCTGGACCTGAACATGCCCGGCGCCTACGGGTTTTCCGGGCTGGTGCTGCTGCGCGGTCAGTACCCGCAGATTCCGGTGGTGATGGTCTCGGCCCAGGAAGAAGCGTCGGTGATGGTCAAATCCCGCGAGTTCGGTGCCAGTGGCTTCATTCCCAAGTCCAGCGATCTGAGCGTGATTCAGCAAGCAGTGCGCCAAGTGCTGGATGGCGATGTGTTCTGGCCGCCGCAGGCATTCGAAGCGGTCAGCGTCTCCGATGAGGCCAAAGCCGCCAGCGATGGCCTCGCCAGCCTGACACCTCAACAGTTCCGCGTGTTGACCATGGTCTGCGAGGGCCTGCTGAACAAGCAGATTGCCTATGAGTTGAGTGTGTCGGAAGCGACCATCAAGGCCCACGTCACGGCGATCTTTCGCAAACTGAATGTACGCACCCGTACACAAGCGGCTTTACTGCTGCAACAACTTGAGTCAATTCCGAGCCAGTGATGGCTGCGGGTTTCACGCTTTTTTGACTCTTGTTGATCTAGCTTCCCCACTCCTTTTTGGTTGGTCTCAACGTTATGTCACCTTTCAAGGGCCAGACCGGCCTGAAACGCATCCTCAACGCGTCTGGCTATTCGCTCGACGGCCTGCGCGCGGCCTTCACCGGCGAAGCCGCGTTCCGTCAACTGGTACTGCTCAATGTCGTGCTGATTCCGCTGACGTTTTTCCTGAACGTCAGCCGTGTCGAACAGGCGTTGTTGATCGCAGTATGTCTGCTGGCGCTGATCGTCGAATTGCTGAACTCGGCCGTCGAAGCGGCCATCGACCGCATCTCGCTGGAGCTGCATCCGCTGTCGAAAAACGCCAAGGACATGGGCAGCGCCGCGCAATTTGTGGCGCTGAGCATGATCGCGCTGGTGTGGGCGGTGATTCTGCTTTAAGCGATGTTGGGCAGGACAATCTCGTCGCTGCGCTGCACCCCGGCGGTAAAAGCGCGGCACAGATCGAGAAACTCGCGCATGGCCGAGGTCTGGTATTTCTGTTTATGCCAGATGAAATAAAACTGCCGGGCCAGGTCCAGGTCCGGCGTTTCCACTGGCACCAGGCTACCGCGGCGAAACGCATCGCGCAGCGCCAGGCGCGAGATGCAGCCAATCCCCAGGCCTGATTCCACTGCGCGCTTGATCGCTTCGGTGTGTTCCAGCTCCAGACGGATGTTTAACGCGCTGCGATGGTGGCGCATGGCCTGATCAAAGGTCAGGCGCGTGCCGGAACCCTGTTCGCGCAGAATCCACGCCTCATGGGTCAGCTCTTCCATGCTCGCGCTGCCGCGCTTGGCCAGTGGATGCTGCGGCGCGCAGAACACCACCAGCTCATCTTCGACCCAGCTCTGCACTTCAATGTCGGGATGGCTGCAATCGCCTTCAATCAGACCCAGGTCAATTTCGTAGTGGGCGACTTGTTGCACGATATTGGCTGTGTTCTGCACATGCAGCTTCACCTGACTTTCCGGGTGGCGCTGCATGAAGCCGCCAATCAGCAGGGTCGCCAGATAATTGCCGATGGTCAGCGTCGCGCCTACCGACAGCGAGCCGAAACCGGATTTGCCATTGAGCAGGTCTTCGATCTCCTTGGCCTGATCAAGCAGAGCCACCGCTTGCGGCAACAGCTGTTTGCCGAGAGCGTTGAGGCTCAGCCGTTTACCGGCGCGGTCGAACAGCTGGCAGCTGGACTGGCGCTCAAGTTCGGTGATCGAGGTGCTGGCAGCCGACTGCGAGAGGTTGAGCAGACCCGCAGCACGGGATACGCTTTCCTGCTGGGCGACAGCGACGAAGACTTGCAGTTGACGGAGAGTAAATCGCATATCGATATAACCGATAACCCTTATCTTAATAATCCAGTTAACAGATATTGTCGTCGCTATTAGAATGCGATGCAATTGCGCACGTTGAGCCTCATCGAGCCGCGCAGACCAATCTCCAGGAGTCAAACGTACATGAGCAACATGAACCACGAGCGTGTCCTCAGTGTTCATCACTGGAACGACACTCTGTTCAGCTTCAAGTGCACCCGCGATCCGGGCCTGCGCTTCGAGAACGGTCAGTTCGTGATGATCGGCCTGCAGCAGCCCAACGGCCGCCCGCTTATGCGCGCTTACTCGATCGCCAGCCCGAACTGGGAAGAGCATCTGGAATTCTTCAGCATCAAGGTGCAGGACGGTCCGCTGACCTCGCAACTGCAGCACTTGAAGGAAGGCGACGAGATCATCATCTCGAAAAAGCCTACCGGCACCCTGGTGCTGGATGACCTGAACCCGGGCAAGCATTTGTACCTGCTGAGCACCGGCACCGGTCTGGCGCCGTTCATGAGCGTCATTCAGGATCCGGAAACCTACGAGCGCTTTGAAAAAGTGATCCTGGTTCACGGTGTGCGTTACGTCAACGAAGTCGCCTACCGCGAATTCATCACCGAGCACCTGCCGCAGAACGAGTTCTTCGGCGAAGCGCTGCGTGACAAGCTGATCTACTACCCGACCGTGACCCGCGAGCCGTTCGAGAATCAGGGCCGTCTGACCGACCTGATGCGCAGCGGCAAGCTGTTCAGCGACATCGGCCTGCCTCCGATCAACCCGCAGGACGACCGCGCGATGATCTGCGGCAGCCCGAGCATGCTCGACGAGACCAGCGAAGTGCTCGACAGCTTCGGGCTGAAAATTTCGGCGCGGATGCGCGAGCCGGGTGACTACCTGATCGAGCGTGCGTTCGTCGAAAAATAACACCCTTTGTAGGAGTGAGCCTGCTCGCGATAGGGCCGTGTCAGTCGAAATCCATCTTGACTGATCCACCGCAATCGCGAGCAGGCTCACTCCTACAGAAAAGCAAAAAGCCCGCGTTGCCTGAGAAGGCAGCGCGGGCTTTTTCGTTTCCGGGGTTTACGCAGAGACCGGGATAACTTCCAGCACGCGGATCTGCTCGGGCGTCGGATAATGCCAACGCACGTCCAGATCCCAGAACTGCGCACCGTATTCACGTTCCGGTGCCGGCGTCTGATAGGCCGGACGCGGATCTTGAGCCAGGCACTGTTCAATCAGCTCAACCAACGGCTCATCGAGGCGCTGAGCATGTGTATGCGCCTGTTGCAGCGCCGACTCCGCCCACTGCACGTCAATCAGTTGCGGCGCGGCGCTGGCGATATCGTTTCTCGCCCCCGGGATGATATCGGCATATGGCACGTAGGGTTTGATGTCGAGAATCGGCGTGCCGTCGAGCAGATCAATCCCGGAGATGAACAGGCGATGGGCTTCGACCCTGTCCAGTTTCACCACCGATTGGCCGATGCCGTTAGGGCGATGGGTGGCGCGAGTAGCGAACACGCCCATCGACTTGTTGCCGCCCAGGCGCGGCGGGCGAACTTTCAGGCGTGGCTTTTCCTCCAGCGCCTGATGGAACAGGAACAACAGCCACACATGACTGACCTGCTCCAGGCCCTGCACGGCATCACCCTGGTCGAACGGAGCGACCAGTTCCAGCACACCACGGGCGGCGGGGGCCAGTTGTGGCTGGCGGGGAATGGCGAACTTCTCCTTGAAGCAGGAGCGCACGAAGCCGATGGGGGAGACGCTGTAAGTCATGGTTTTGAATCGACGCGGGGTGGGGGGGGATGATAACCCGGCAGCCCTTAGATCTGGTGGTGACTGGCTGACGCTATCGCGAGCAGGCTCACTCCTACAGGGTCATGGGTGTACACAAAATCTGTGCTCGCTGAAAATCCCTGTAGGAGTGAGCCTGCTCGCGATAGCTTCACCGTCGATCTCAGAGGCTGAACCCCCCATCCAGCGGAATAATATTCCCGGTCATATAGGCCCCGGCCGTACTCGCCAGGCTGATCGCCAGCGCCGCCATCTCTTCCTCACGCCCCCAGCGCTTCATCGGAATCAGCGCAGTGTCTTCAGCCAATGCCCGCTCATCGCTGCCAATATGCTGAGTCATCTTGCTCGGAAACCGCCCCGGCGCAATCACGTTGACGTTGATGTGCTGACTCACCAACTCCCGCGCGAGAATGCGTGACAGCTGATGCAGGGCCGCTTTACTCGGGCCGTAGGCATACGCCTGCTCGCCGAACGAAGAAATCCCCGCTACCGAACCAATGTTGATGATCCGCGCCGGATTCGCCGCCGAACCGGCCTTGCGCAGCAGCGGCAGGAACTGCTGAATGCAGCTGAACACCGAGGTCACGTTCAGTTGCATGACCTTTTCCCAGCCTTTGACGGGGTAGCTTTCCAGCGGTGCGCCCCAGGTGGTGCCAGCGTTGTTCACCAGAATATCCAGATGGGTGATCTGCTCGCCCAGGCGCGCAGCCAGTTCCCGCACGCCTTCTTCGGTGGCCAGATTCGCCGCCACGCCATGGCAAATGCCCAGCGCGGCAAGTTCTTCAGCGGTTTGATGGCAGGCTTCTACGTCGCGCGAGCAGACATAGACATGGGCGCCGGCCTCGACGAAGGCCTTGGCGATCATTTTGCCGATACCACGGGTGCCGCCGGTCACCAGCGCGGTGCGGCCTTGCAGGGAAAAGTAGGGGTGCATGGCGACTCCTGAGGGCTAGGGATCAGTACACCCTAGTCGTCAGCCGCAAAAAGCGGAGCCATTATTTTCGCGGGGAATAAGCGGTCATGCGCTGCGGCGGCGATAGGTAGCCGCCACCGCAGATAAAGGATCAGGCAGGGCGAACGCGTAGGGTCAGGCCCTTGAGGAAGTTGCGCAGCAACTGGTCGCCACACGGACGATAGTTGGTGTGGCCGACCTTGCGGAACAGCGCGCTCAGTTCAGGTTTGGACACCGGGAATTCGGCGGCCTTGAGAATCGCATGCATGTCGTCTTCTTTCAGTTCGAAGGCGACGCGCAGCTTTTTCAGGATGATGTTGTTGGTCACCGGCACTTCGATCGGCTGCGGCGGACGGCTTTCGTCCTTGCCGCGCTTGAAGATCACCAGACCATCGAGGAAGTGCGCGATGACTTCGTCCGGGCAGCGCACGAAACCTTCTTCGTCTTCTTCCTTCTTGTCGAGCCAGGTCAGGACGTCAGCCAGCGCTACGTCCATGCCGCCAAGTTTGATGATCTCTACGACTTTCTTGTCGCTGATGTCGAGCATGTAGCGCACGCTGCGCAGTACGTCGTTATGAACCATGTCGGTATTCCTGATGCGTGGTGGGCAGCGCTCGGGGGCGCTGCCGAAATGTGTGGCGGCAGTGCAAGCCCTAGAACTTCTCTTTGCCGGACAGGTAGCGCCATTGGCCGAGCGGGACTTTGCCGATCGAGACGCCGCCGATGCGGATGCGGCGGATGCTGATGACCTTCAGGCCCACCGCTGCACAGAACTGCGCGATGATCCCCGGCTGCGGGTTTTTCATGGCGAAGCGCAGGCGGTTTTCGTTTTGCCAGCTGGCCTTGACCGGCGGCAACTCCTTGCCCTTGTGGGTCAGGCCGTGCTGCAGGCGGTTGAGGCCGTGGGCGGCCATCTCGCCTTCGACTTCGACGATGTATTCCTGCTCGATCTTCGCCGCGTCGGCGGTGAGCTTGCGCAGGATTTTCCAGTCCTGGGTGAACACCAGCAGGCCGCTGGCGTTGGGCTGCAGGTCGGCGCTGGCGGTCAGGCGCAGGAAATGTCCGCGCAACGGACGCTTGCCGTAGCGATGCTCTTCGCTGAGGGTTTCGGCGCTGAGCGATTGCATGGCGCTCTCGACATCCATGCCGGTAGGCGCGTTGAGCAGGATGGTCACCGGCTCCGGCGCGGTGGCCTTGGCATCCTTGTCGAGTTCGACTTTCTGGTCGCCGACCTTGAATTGCGGCTCGTCAATCACTTCGCCGTCCACGGTGACCCAGCCGCCCTCGATGAACAGCTCGGCCTCCCGGCGGGAGCAACCAACCAGTTCGATGAGGCGTTTGGAGAGGCGAATCGGGTCAGTCATGACAGGGCCGTAACAAAAAAGGGGTGGGCATTGTACCTGTGTGGAAGCGGTTAAGCCCGGTTCCATTTCGGTGTGTGGCTTTTTGTAGGAGTGAGCCTGCTCGCGATTCGCATTCTGACATTCAGCATTGATGTCGGCTAATCCGGCGCTATCGCGAGCAGGCTCACTCCTACAAGGGATTGTGTGGTGTCAGGCATGGTTCGAGCGCTGCTGGGACTGCCGCAACCGCATGTGCAGCAACGGATACGGCTGGCCCATGCCATCGACTTCGGAGCGGCCGATGACCTCGAATCCCTGTTTCTGGTAAAAGCCCAAGGCTTGCGGATTCTGTTCGTTGACGTCCAGTTCGTCGGCATTCAACCGTTCGATAGCGTATCTGAGCAACTGCTTGCCCAGGCCCTGACCGCGATGCTCGGGGTCGATAAACAGCATTTCAATCTTGCCCGCCGCGACACCGGCAAACCCGGTGATGCGTTGCTGGCGGTCCCGGGTGCAGATCAGCATCACCGCATCGAGATAGCGGGTGAGCACCAGATTGCGCAGCAGCTCGATGTAGCTGTCTGGCAGAAAGTCATGGGTGGCGCGGACCGAGGCCTCCCAGACCCGGGTCAGTTCTTCGTAATCGCTGATTTTCGGTGTGTGGATGACCGAATGCTGACGCATGTGCGTGTGCCTCTCGTGCGTGTTCAAGGGAGTCCGTCCCCCGCTAAACGATAGCCGCAAAAAAGCCCCGCATCCTGAAAAAGAGCGGGGCTTTCGAATTCTGCACTGTCCCCTGTGGGAGCGGGCTTGCTCGCGAATGCGTCACATCAGCCGACATCTTCACTGACTGATTCACCGCTTTCGCGAGCAAGCCCGCTCCCACAGGTTTTGCGTGGTGCTTAGATCTGCTCAGCCCACAAATCGTATTCGTCGGCGTCAGTCACCTTGCACCAGACTTTGTCGCCCGGCTTCAGATTGCTGCCGTTGTCGATAAATACGTTGCCATCGATTTCCGGGGCATCGAAGAAGCAACGGCCAACCGCGCCTTGCTCGTCAACCTCGTCCACCAGCACTTCGATCTCACGGCCGATGCGCATTTGCAGGCGTGCCGAGCTGATTGCCTGCTGGTGCGCCATGAAGCGGTCCCAACGGTCTTGCTTGACGTCGTCCGGCACCACGTCCAGGTCCAGATCGTTGGCTGGCGCGCCTTCAACCGGCGAATACTGGAAGCAGCCGACGCGATCGAGCTGGGCTTCGGTCAGCCAGTTGAGCAGGTATTGGAAGTCTTCTTCTGTCTCGCCCGGGAAACCGACGATGAAGGTCGAGCGGATGATCAGGTCAGGGCAGATTTCACGCCAGTTCTTGATCCGCGCCAGGGTCTTGTCTTCGAACGCCGGGCGTTTCATCGACTTCAGGACTTTCGGGCTGGCGTGCTGGAACGGGATGTCCAGGTACGGCAGGATCTTGCCGGCGGCCATCAGCGGGATCAGCTCGTCGACGTGCGGGTACGGATAAACGTAGTGCAAGCGGACCCAGACGCCCAAGGTGCTCAGGGCTTCGCACAGCTCGGTCATGCGGGTTTTCACCGGTGCGCCGTTCCAGAAACCGGTGCGGTATTTCACGTCGACGCCGTAAGCGCTGGTGTCCTGGGAAATCACCAGCAGCTCTTTCACGCCGGACTTGACCAGACGCTGAGCTTCGTCGAGCACATCGCCCACCGGACGGCTGACCAGTTTGCCGCGCATCGACGGGATGATGCAGAACGAGCAGCTGTGGTTGCAGCCTTCGGAAATCTTCAGGTAGGCGTAGTGACGCGGGGTCAGCTTGATGCCTTGTGGCGGCACCAGGTCGATCAGCGGGTTGTGATCCTGACGCGGCGGCACGACTTCGTGCACGGCGTTGACCACTTGCTCGTACTGCTGAGGACCGGTCACAGCCAGTACGCTCGGGTGCACGTTGCGAATGTTGCCTTCTTCCACGCCCATGCAGCCGGTGACGATCACCTTGCCGTTTTCCTTGATCGCTTCGCCGATCACTTCCAAAGACTCAGCCTTGGCCGAATCGATGAAACCGCAGGTATTGACCACCACGACGTCGGCGTCCTGATAGGTCGACACCACGTCATAGCCTTCCATGCGCAGCTGGGTCAGGATGCGCTCGGAGTCGACCAGTGCTTTCGGGCAACCCAGAGATACAAAGCCAACCTTTGGATTGGCCGGCGCAGGAGTGGTGGACATGTCTAACCTCGGTGTTTTGTGACGTCGCCTCCGGGGTACGGAAGCCGACGGATGGGCGCTTAAGGCGCGCCTCTGATCAAAAAGTGCGCAATTCTAGCGGCGGGCAACGCACTTGACCAGCTTTATACGGGGAAATACGACGAGTGCTGCGCTATGCTTCGCGCCGTTGAGCTTTACCAATTTTTTACAGTCAACAAAACGTCTGTAACAACAGGTAAAACAGCGCATGCTGCAGCACAAAGCATAGTGCTTCCTTCAGAGAAGCCGGTATTGAGATCAGGAGTGTTGGATGGGTCAGGCAAGTAGTCATGCGGCAGGCGCCGAAGGTTCGGCAAGCAGGCCGCTGAGCATGCTGGTCGCGGCGGTCGGGGTGGTTTACGGCGACATCGGCACGAGCCCGTTGTACACCCTCAAAGAAGTGTTTTCCGGCGCGTATGGCGTACCGGTGAATCACGACGGCGTGCTGGGTATTCTGTCGTTGATTTTCTGGTCGCTGATCTGGGTGGTCTCGATCAAATACATGATGTTCGTCCTGCGCGCCGACAACCAGGGCGAGGGCGGCATCATGGCCCTCACCGCACTGGCGCGGCGAGCAGCGGCGGGGCGCAAGCGCCTGCGCACGTTGTTGGTGGTCTGCGGACTGATCGGCGCGGCGCTGTTTTATGGCGACAGCATGATCACCCCGGCCATTTCAGTGCTTTCAGCGATTGAAGGTCTGGGCCTGGCGTTTGACGGCATCGATCACTGGGTGGTGCCATTGTCGCTGGTGGTGCTGGTGGCGCTGTTTCTGATCCAGAAGCACGGCACAGCGCGAATCGGCATTCTGTTCGGGCCGATCATGGTCACCTGGTTTCTGGTACTCGGCGCCCTCGGCGTGTATGGCATCAGCCACGCGCCAGAAGTGCTGCACGCGATGAACCCGGTCTGGGCCGTGCGCTTCTTCACGGTTCACCCGGGCATGGGCGTCGCGATCCTCGGCGCCGTGGTATTGGCTTTGACCGGCGCCGAAGCGCTGTACGCCGACATGGGCCACTTCGGCCGCAAGCCGATTGCTCGTGCGTGGTTTCTGCTGGTGCTGCCGGCGCTGGTGCTGAACTACTTCGGCCAGGGCGCGTTACTGCTGGAAAATCCTGACGCGGCGCGTAACCCGTTTTATCTGCTGGCACCGAGCTGGGCATTGATTCCGCTGGTTGGTCTGTCGACCCTGGCCACGGTGATCGCCTCGCAAGCGGTGATTTCCGGTGCGTTCTCCCTGACCCGTCAGGCGATCCAGCTCGGCTACATCCCGCGCATGTACATCCAGCACACCTCCAGCGACGAGCAGGGCCAGATCTACATCGGCGCGGTGAACTGGGCGCTGATGGTCGGGGTGGTCCTGCTGGTGATCGGCTTCGAGTCCTCCGGCGCACTCGCGTCGGCCTACGGCGTGGCGGTGACTGGCACCATGCTGATGACCACCATTCTGGTGTCGGCGGTGATGCTGCTGCTGTGGAAATGGCCGCCGATCCTCGCGGTCCCGGTGCTGCTCGGTTTCCTGTTGGTCGATGGCCTGTACTTCGCCGCCAACGTGCCGAAGATCGTTCAGGGCGGCGCATTTCCGGTGATCGCCGGTATTGCCCTGTTCGTGTTGATGACCACCTGGAAGCGCGGCAAACAACTATTGGTCGACCGCCTCGACGAAGGCGCGCTGCCGCTGCCGATCTTCATCAGCAGCATCCGCGTGCAACCACCGCATCGCGTGCAGGGCACCGCTGTTTTCCTCACCGCGCGCTCCGACGCCGTGCCGCATGCGCTGTTGCACAACCTGCTGCATAACCAGGTGCTGCATGAGCAGGTGGTGCTGCTGACGGTGGTCTATGAAGATATTCCGCGTGTGCCGCCATCGCGACGCTTTGAAGTCGAAGCGCACGGGGAGGGCTTCTTCCGGGTCATTCTGCATTTCGGCTTTACCGACGAACCGGACGTGCCGCAGGCGTTGAAGCTGTGCCACCTCGAAGACCTCGACTTCAGCCCGATGCGTACGACTTACTTCCTCAGTCGGGAAACGGTGATCGCCTCGAAACTCGAGGGGATGGCGCGTTGGCGGGAAGCGTTGTTTGCGTTCATGTTGAAGAATGCCAATGGCAATTTGCGCTTCTTCAATTTGCCGCTGAACCGGGTGATTGAGTTAGGGACGCAGGTGGAGATGTAGTCCTGCATCCACTGAAAAGCCCTCGTCAGCCTTGTGGTTGGCGGGGGCTTTTTTGTGCCTGGGCACTTCGCTTGAATCCTGCACCAATCCCCCAGTGGGAGCGGGCTTGCTCGCGAATGCGTCATGTCAGTCGACATCTCCAATGGCTGATCCACCGCCTTCGCGAGCAAGCCCGCTCCCACACGTTATGAGGTGCGTACAGATGGATCCGCTTCAGATTCGCTCTTGGCGCGTGCAGGTCTCGGAATCAGCGCGTGACGGTCGGTGTCTCTGTTGAAAGCTGCGTCTTCTGCGAAGGACTTGGCCTGTAGGAGTGAGCCTGCTCGCGATAGCGGAGTGTCAGCCACTGATTTGCAAGCTGATACTTCGCTATCGCGAGCAGGCTCACTCCTACAGGGGATTGGGTGATTCTCGGAAATGTAAAAAGCCCCCGTAATCGCGAGATGGCGGGGGCTTTTTGTGGGGGCGTTTCAGATCACTCTTCGGCCACCGAATCCTTGCTTTGACGCTTCTGAATCAGCTCCACCAAGCGCTTGGCCAGTGCCGGGTAGTTCTCGTCGAAGTGGTGCCCGCCGGGTAGTTTCACCGCTTCGCCAACGGCAGTCTTGTCGGTGCAGCCACTTTCGTCCGTCTCTTCTTCGCCATAGATGCACACGACCTTCGCCGCTGGCAGCTTGGCCATTTCCGGGCCGGTGGCGGCTTCTTTGCCGGCGTTACCCAACCAGCCTTCGACTTCGATTTCAAAGCTGCCGGTGCGGGCGAAGGCGAGCAGGATGATGGCGTCGACGCGCTGCTGTTCGTTCTCTGGCAGGCGGTTGTAGATCGCCGGGAGGACGTCGGCGCCGAACGAGTAACCGGTGAGGATGAAGCGCTTGGTGCCCCATTTCTGCCGGTAGTGCTGCATCAGTTCGGTGAGGTCGAGGGCGCTTTGTTCCGGGCTCTTGTGCTGCCAGTAGTAGCGCAGGGTGTCGATGCCGACCACCGGGTAGCCGATCTTGGCCATTTCCCCGGCCACATCGCGGTCGAGGTCGCGCCAGCCGCCGTCGCCGGAGAGGAACAGGGTCACGGTGTCGTTGGCCTGGCCGGCCGGCACTTCCACCACCGGGATCGCCAGGCCGCCGTTGGCCTTGTCGCCGCCGACGAGGATCTTGCGCAGTTCGTTGTTCAGCACTTGCGGCAGGTTGATGTCGTAGTCGCTGATGCTGGTCTCGGCGTTCGGTTGATCGCGCACGAAACCGGCGCTGGTGTCGTCCGGGTTGTCGTTCCACGCGACCAGCCAGTGGCCGTGGGCGGCGGATTTCGGCAGCAGGTGCGTGCAGCCCGGTTTTTCCAGCGCGAGGTCGACGGAGATGGCCTGAGCCTTGTCGTCTTTCTGTTCCGCCAGCCAGCGCCACGCCAGCACGGCGCCCGGGCCGATGCCGCTGACCAGTGTCGCCGGGCCGTTCAGTTCGCGCAGGCCCGCTTGCAGGGCGCGGCTTTGCAGCAGGCAGTCCTTGGGCAGGATCACCTGAACGATCTGCGCCGAAGCGCTGCGGCTGAGGGTAGTCAGTTGTTTCTCGGAGAGCTTCTGCTCGTCGGTGACAGCCACCAGCACCTGGGCCTTGGCTTTGGTGCCCGGGATCACCCGGGTCATGGCCGCGCCATCGGCGGGTCTGAGCTGTTCGACGGTCGGTTCCGGTGCCGGGCGTTTGAGGTACCAGAAACAACCGCCGGCAATCACGGCCAGCACGATCAGTGCGGCAAGGATGTACTTCAGGGAGCGTTGAATCATCAGCGTTTCACCAATCCAGTCAAGCCGCCCGCGATCAGGGCAGCAGTGTCGGCCAGCGCCACGAGCGGATCGAGTCCGGCGGGCACGGCCATATAACGGGGTTCCCAGTCAGGCTGGAACTTGTCTTTGAAGCGGCGCAAGCCTTGGAAGTTGTACAACTGCTCACCACGGCGGAAGACCATCGAGCCCAGTCGTTGGGTCAGCGGTGCACCACGCCGGGGTTGCAACCCCGACAACGGCACCATGCCCAGGCTGAAGCGCGCGTATCCGTGACTCTTATAGTGTTGAATCAGGCCGACCATCATGAATTCCATGGTCAGCTTCGGCGCCTCCGGGTGTGCGCGCATCAGGTCGAGACTGGCCAGATCATGACTGTAGGTTTCGAGCAGATTGGCGAACGCCACCGGGCGGCCCTCGAAGCGAATCACCGCAATGCGGAAATGCTTCAGGTAGTCGTCGCTGAAGCGACCAAGGGAGAAGCCTTTCTCGCGCACGTTCTTGCCGGTCAGCCAGGCATCGGAAATCACCTTGAGTTCAGCCATCGGCGCCTGACCCGGCTCATGGATTTCCAGCGACAGGCCGTCGCGGGTGCCACGGTTCCAGGTGTAGCGCAGGTCCTTCATCTCCTTGCCCTTGGCTTCCAGGTCGAAACGCTGCAGATCGACCCGCGCTTCTTCGCCGAGCTTGATTGCGGTCAGGCCGATGTCCATGTAGTAGGGCAGGTTCTCGGCGCGGACCTGATAGAACACCGGGCGAGCGTGATGGATGTCGCACAGGTCACGGAACTGCCAGATCATTTCCGCGCGTTGCTGGCTCGGCCCGATCGGGTCGTACAGCGCCACCAGGCTGCGGCCACGGCGGGCATACATCAGAAACGCCTCATCGTTGGGGTGGAACAGCAACGCCTTGTCACCGGTCAGGGCGAGGCCGCCGTCGGGTTGTGCCGACGCCATGAGGATCTTCGCCGCGCGTTCGAGTTCTTCGGGTGTCGGCAGATGAATCACTGGGCGTGCGGTGCGCAGCAGCCAGGTCAGGGAAATCACCACCAGCAACACCGCAGCGCCGAGCAGCGAGCGCAGGCCACGCGGGGCGTCAGCATCCAGAGTGAACTGCCACCAGAGCTGGTGGCTGTAAGGTACGTCCTGATAGGCAAACAGCAGCAACCACGCCGAAGCACCCAGCACACACAGGCTAGCGACCAGATACAGCGGCGAAAACGGCAGTTCGGTCAGACGGCTCGGGCGATAGAAGGAGCGGCGGAACACACCGAGCAGGGCGGCCGTCAGGGTCATCAGCGTGGCTTCTTCCCAGTCAAAGCCTTTGAGCAGCGAGAGCAGGGCGCCGACTAGCAGCAAAATGGTGGTCAACATCCACGCCGCCGATAGACGACGACGCAGACCCTGGGCGAGCAACAGACAGAGCACGCCAATCAGGCTGGCGCCGAAGTGCGACGCGTCAACCAGACGATGCGGGATCAGAAAGCCGATGTGCTCCAGACGCGTGTCGATCTCCGGGGTGGCGCCGGAAAACAGCAGCACCACGCCCGACAGGAACACCAGCACCGCCAGAATCGGCGCGGCCAGTCCGGACGCCGCACGCAGGGTCTGGCTCTGAAACAGACGCTGGCCTTCGTTGATCAGCAGCAATACGCAGGCGACCAGCAGCGGCAGCACCACATAAATCAGGCGATACAGCAGCAGGGCGGCGGCCAGTGGTGCGGCACCGAGCTTGTCGGCAAATGCGGCGAGCAGAATCGCTTCGAACACACCGACGCCGCCCGGCACGTGACTGAGTACGCCGGCGGCCAAAGCCAACAGGTACACCAGCAGGAACGGCGCAAAGGGCGGCGCTTCCGGCAGCAACAGGTAGAGCACCGTGGCGGCAGCCGCGACGTCGAGGGCGGTGATCACCAGTTGCAGGATGGTCAGCCGCCGGCCCGGCAGGCGCAGCGTGCGGCGCCCGGCCTTGACCAGCAGGTTGTCGGGGTAGGGTTGTTCCGGCAGGCGTCGGCGATAGATGCCGATCGCCAGCACCGCACCAAGGATCAGCACAGCGGCGGCGACGGAGCCCAACAAAACCTGGGACAAACCCAGCGCTTGCGAGGCGGCCGGCAGGTTGCTCAAGGTGGCCAGCGCAGCCAGCGGCGGCAAGGCGCAGCCCAGCGAGAGGCTGGCGAACAGGGTCATGTGTGCGACTTCCGACGCACCGACGCCCAATCGCGCATATAAACGATAGCGAACCGAGCCGCCGGAGAGCAGCGACAGGCCAATCGCATTGCCAATCGCAAATGCGGTAAAGCCGCCGAGGGCGAGCATGCGCGGCGGCAACGTTACACCGGCGTAGCGACTGGCCGACCATTCATAGCCGAGCAGGATGACGAAGCCGACCACGGTCGCCCCGAGAGCACCGAGCAGGGCCGGTTTCGGTACGTCGAGAATCGAGTCATGCAGCGCGTCGAGATCGAGTTCGGCGAGCAGATGGCGGCAGGCAATCAGGGCAACGGCAAACAGCAGCAACGTGACGGCCAGGCCGATCGGTTGACGGTATTTGCTTAACCGATCCAGCCAGCGCAAACGCTGGGGTTTGATCGGTTGCTCTGCTGTGACGGTGTCTTGTGGATCAGACGAGTTGGCGCGCATCAATCACCTCTTGGATTGTGCGCGACAGGATGGAGGTATCCAGCCAAGTTACCAATCCCTGTAGAAAAAAATAATCACAAAATACTACGCCTCTCGTCGGGCATCGGCGAGGGCAGTTCCCGGATTGCGAAGGGCCTTTCTGCGTCTTGAGTCAGGTCGCAGATGGCGGCTCCGATGATCCCCAGCGGTTTCACTGCACAGTGACAGATCATTGTTGCGAAAGGACTTTTTCGACAGATACAAAAAAGGCCACTCTTTCGAGTAGCCTTTTTTGATGTTTGGTTGCGGGAGCCGGATTTGAACCGACGACCTTCGGGTTATGAGCCCGACGAGCTACCAGACTGCTCCATCCCGCGTCTGTGTGGCGGCATTCTACAGGCGAACGGCGAGGTGTCAACCGCTAATCCTGTAATGGCTGAAATAACCGCGCAATCGCGGCAAACGGTCGCAGGTACGCGTTAAGTTTCGGAAATCCAAAGAAATCCTCTTTTGCGTTTGCCGTGTCGCATGACGCTGGCTGTACAAAACAGACGCGCACAAAAAAGGCCACTCTTTCGAGTAGCCTTTTTTGATGTTTGGTTGCGGGAGCCGGATTTGAACCGACGACCTTCGGGTTATGAGCCCGACGAGCTACCAGACTGCTCCATCCCGCGTCTGTGTGTCGGTATTCTACAGAGGATCGCCGAGCTGTCAACCTTCAATTTGGATAAATCTGTTGAGGTTCAAGCGCTTAGCTCGTTTTCAAGGGCGCCTGTCGGCGCGCAGCCCAGAGCGTACAAGGCTTCCAGCTCTATTGGCCGTTGGTCCGTGATTGAAAAAACAAATCCTTATGAAGTTTCCTACTGTCGGAAAAGATCCTTCAACCACTGGTGCTATATACAGGTGTCGGTGAGATACTGGCGCTCCGGCTTGCCACGTTTGTTTTTCCTACATGACTCAGCGAAAAATCATCCACATCGACTGTGATTGTTTCTACGCCGCCATCGAGATGCGCGACGATCCGCGTCTGGCTGGCAAGCCGTTGGCGGTCGGTGGTTCGGCGGATCGACGCGGAGTGATCGCGACCTGCAATTACGAAGCGCGCGCCTATGGCGTGCGCTCGGCGATGGCCTCCGGGCATGCCTTGAAGCTGTGCCCGGACCTGACCATCGTCAAGCCGCGCATGGAGGCTTACCGCGAAGCGTCGAAGGAAATTCATACGATCTTTGCCGATTACACCGACCTGATCGAGCCTTTGTCATTGGATGAGGCCTATCTGGACGTGTCGGACAGTGCGCATTCCGGCGGCAGTGCCACGCGCATTGCCCAGGACATTCGTCGCCGGGTCTCCAATCAATTGCATATCACTGTTTCCGCTGGCGTTGCGCCGAACAAGTTTCTGGCCAAGATCGCCAGTGACTGGAAGAAGCCCAACGGCTTGTTCGTGATCACGCCGGACCAGGTCGAGGATTTCGTCAGCGGTTTGCCCGTGAGCAAGCTGCACGGCGTGGGTAAAGTTACCGCCGACAAACTCGGCAAGCTGGGCATTGTTGACTGCGAGCATCTGCGTGAGTGGGGCAGGCTGGCGCTGGTGCGTGAATTTGGCAGCTTCGGCGAGCGATTGTGGAACTTGGCCCGTGGGATTGATGATCGGCTGGTGCATAACGACAGTCGTCGTCAGTCGATCAGCGTGGAAAACACCTACGACGTTGATCTGCCGGATTTGCGCAGCTGTCTCGACAAGTTACCCGAACTGCTGGACACCCTGAAAACCCGTATGGCCCGGATCGACAGCAGTTATCGACCGGGCAAGCCGTTCGTCAAAGTGAAGTTTCATGACTTCACCCAGACCACGCTGGAACAGGCCGGGGCAGGGCGGGATCTGGGCAGTTATCAGTTGATGCTGACGCAGGCGTTCAATCGCGGCGGCAAACCGGTGCGGTTGTTGGGGGTGGGGGTGAGGCTGGAGGACTTGCGCGGTGGGTTTGAGCAGATGGAGTTGTTTGAGCGGTAGTGCAGTTGCGAGGCTGATGACGCTTTCGCGAGCAAGCTCGCTCCCACATTGGGTCTGTGTCGTATACAAAGCCTGTGGGAGCGAGCTTGCTCGCGAAGCTCTTGGTTTTTGCTTTTAATTCGGTCCAGGATCAGCCACTAAACGCCCGGCATCCTTGGTCAACGCCTTGAGAAACTCGGTTTGCAGTTCAGGATCGTTGCGCGTCAGTTCGATCAGGCTTTGTTCCAGTTCGCTGGCTTCTTCTTCCAGACCCAGTTCCGACAGACGCTTGACCCGGTGTACCCACTGGCTCACTTCGTCGTCTTCCAGATCGTCATAAATCAGCCCGTGCGCCTCCAGCAACTTGCCCCGCAGGTGAGTGCTGATCATCAAGGTCGAATCGGAATGCACGTCGTCCTTGGCATCTTCCACGCTGATCTGCAATCGGCCGACATGATTGAGGTCATTTTCGGCAAATGGGCTGTCGAGCAGATTCAGGCGCAGCACGCCGTTGCGATCGGTGGTCATGTCGAAGGTCTGCTTGCCGGCCTTGACCTGCACCGGGCGCTCGCTCCATGGCAGGCTCGAATACTCCGTGCGCTTGTCGCGCTGAACTTCATCGATGCCCGCCAGGTTCTGCTGCGCGCGGCCGTTGGACTGCACGTTCATGAGCGGGTTGAGCCCGGCGAAACCGTAGCTCAGCCAGTCCCGGGTGATGCTGTCGGGCAGGTTGCCGAGGGCAAACACGTTGACCACGTTGGCGCCGACACCGCCGACCACCGCCACCGCGCCCAGCGGAATCTCGTAGACTTCGCGCCAGGGTTGGTACGGCGTGTAGCGGTCGTAACGGCGGGTGACTTCGAACTCGGTGACTTCGAAAGTCTTCTGTTCGTTGATCTTCACACGCCGCTGCGGCAGCTCAAGCACCTTGGGCTCGCCGACATCTATCTGCAGGCTGTGGTCGAGCAATTTACGCTCGACCCGCTCCTCGTGCTCGCTGCGTTGGGACATGTGATTGGCACAGCCGCTGACCAGCAGGGCGCCGCACAGGGCGGCGCCACCGAGGCCTAAGGTGTTTCGCTTGAACATGACGTCTCTACTGGTTTCAGCGGCGGATACGGGCCTGCAGGAAGGACAGTACGTCGGCCACCGGCAACGCTTGCGCCTCGCCTTCGGTACGACTCTTGTATTCCAGGTTGCCTTCGGCCAGGCCGCGGTCGCTGACCACGATCCGGTGTGGAATGCCGATCAGCTCCATGTCCGCGAACTTGATGCCCGGGCTGGTTTTCTTGTCGCGATCGTCCAGCAGCACTTCGAAGCCGGCCGCCGTCAGTTCGGCGTACAGCTTGTCGGTGGCCTCGCGCACCTGTTCGGTTTCATAGCGCAGCGGGACCAGGGCAATCTGGAACGGCGCCAGGGTGTCGCTCCAGATGATGCCGTTTTCGTCGTTGTTCTGCTCGATGGCGGCAGCCACCACGCGCGACACGCCAATGCCGTAGCAGCCCATTTCCAGGGTCACCGGCTTGCCGTTCTCGCCCAGCACTTCGCACTTCATCGCCTTGCTGTACTTGTTGCCCAGCTGGAAGATGTGCCCGACTTCGATGCCGCGCTTGATTTCCAGCGTGCCCTTGCCGTCCGGGCTTGGGTCGCCGGCGACCACGTTGCGCAGGTCGGCGACGGTCGGAATCGGCAGATCACGCTCCCAGTTCACGCCGAAGTAGTGCTTGTCGTCGATGTTCGCGCCAATGCCGAAGTCGCTCATCATCTCCACCGAGCGATCGATGATGATCGGCAGCGGCAGGTTCAGCGGGCCGAGCGAGCCGGCGCCGGCGCCAATGGCGTCACGCAGTTCGGCATCCGACGCCATGACCAGCGGGCTGGCAACGCCTGGCTGGTTGGCCGCCTTGATCTCGTTCAGTTCGTGATCGCCACGAATCACCAGCGCGATCAGCTTGCCTTCTTCTTCAGCGTGGACGATCAGCGTCTTGATGGTCTTTTCAATCGGCAGATTGAATTTTTCCACCAGGGCCGCGATGGTTTTGGTATCCGGTGTGTCGACCAGGCGCAGTTCTTCGGTCGGTGCAGGGCGCGAGGTCTCGCGTGGCACCGCTTCGGCTTTTTCGATATTCGCCGCGTAGTCGGAACCGTTGCTGAAAACGATATCGTCTTCGCCGGACTCGGCCAGCACATGGAACTCGTGGGAGCCGGCGCCGCCGATCGAGCCGTTGTCGGCTTCAACCGGACGGAATTTCAGGCCCAGACGCGTGAACACGTTGCAGTACGCCTGATGCATGCGGTCATAGGTGACCTGCAGCGAGGCTTGATCGGCGTGAAACGAGTAGGCGTCCTTCATGATGAATTCGCGGCCGCGCATCAAACCGAAGCGTGGACGGATTTCATCGCGGAATTTGGTCTGGATCTGGTACAGGTTGATTGGCAGCTGTTTGTAGCTGCTCAACTCGTTGCGCATCAGATCGGTGATGACTTCTTCGTGGGTCGGGCCCGCGCAGAAATCGCGACCGTGGCGGTCTTTGATGCGCAGCAGCTCAGGGCCGTATTCTTCCCAACGCCCCGATTCCTGCCACAGCTCGGCCGGTTGGGTGCTCGGCATCAACACTTCCAGAGAACCGGCAGCGTTCATTTCTTCGCGAACGATGGCTTCGACCTTGCGCATGACTCGCAGGCCCATCGGCAGCCAGGTGTACAGGCCCGAGGCAAGCTTGCGGATCATGCCGGCGCGCAGCATCAGCTGATGGCTGATCACGACCGCATCGGAAGGCGTTTCTTTCTGTGTGGCGAGCAAAAATTGACTGGTGCGCATGGTTGGCCGTTGTCGGTTGCTATGACTGGAAATGACGCAGCAGTGTACCGGCGAGTGCTGCCGACGTACAGGCGTGCGGTCGGTGGGGCGGTACGACGGCAGGATTCCTCCCGCCGCCGATGAAACGTCTTACGACTCTTCGCTGACCGGGGCCGCGGCAGGCTCGGGCGTCGGCGTCGGGCCTTCGCGGCGGCTTTCCTGAAACCAGTGCAGCGCAATAAGGATCAGTGTCGGTACGCCGAGCAGTGCGGTGATAAGAAAGAAGCTGTGATAGCCGAATTTTTCCACCAGCACCCCGGAATAGCCACCCATCAGGCGTGGCAGCAGCAGCATGATCGAGCTGAGCAGGGCGTATTGCGTGGCGGAGAACTTCAGGTTGGTCAGGCTCGACAGGTAGGCGACGAACGCCGACGTGGCCAGGCCCGAGCTGAAGTTGTCGAGGGAAATGGTCACCACCAGCATTTGCAGGTTCGGGCCCATGTCGGCAAGCATCACAAACAACAGGTTGGTCCCCGCCGAGGCTACGCCGCCGATAAACAGAATCGGCAGGATGCCGAAACGCACGATCAACAGGCCGCCCATGCCAGCCCCGACAAGGGTCATGATCAGGCCGAAGATCTTGCTGACACTGGCGATCTGGTCCTTGGTGAAGCCCTGGTCGATGTAGAACACGTTGGCCATTACGCCCATCACCGTATCCGACATGCGATAGGTGGCGATCAGGCCCAGCAGCAGCAGGGCCTGCCAGCGATAACGCAGGATGAAGTCATTGATCGGTGTCAGCACCGGCGCCAATCCTCGCCGGCCCATGGCCGACAGGCACAGGCCGGTAAGCAGCGTATAGAGAATGGCGCGCAGGAAGGCGCGGTCTTCGAGCAGCAGGTCCAGAGGACTCATGTCGCCGAACAGCACGCCGGCGAAATCGGTGTTGTACAGCTGGGTGAACATCGCCGGTACCGACACCAGCAAAATGATCAGCACAAACACCGACATCAATTGGTGCATGAACGTGTAACGCCCGGCCTGCAACTGCGTGCGCAGCGGCACGGGCGGCTCACGCATGAACAGCGTGGTCAACAGTGCGGGCACCATCAAGGCGCCGAACAGGACATAAGTGCCGGTCCAGGCTGCGTGTTTATAGTTGAAACCGGTGGAGCCGAAACCTTCGGCGAAAAACAAGGCGCCGGCGGTGGCGAGCAGGGCGGCGACGCGGTAGCCGGACATGTAACTGGCGGCAAGGGCGGCCTGGCGGCTGTCGTCGGCGATTTCCAGGCGATAGGCGTCGACCGCAATATCCTGGGTGGCAGAGGCGAACGCGACGACGACGGCAATCGCGATCAGCCAGGACAAGTGTTTCTGTGGATCACAGAAGCCCATGCCGATCAGTCCGAGAATCACCAGCGCCTGCGAGAGCACCAGCCAAGAACGACGACGGCCCAGCTTGCCCAGCAACGGCAGGCGCCATTGGTCGAGCAGGGGCGACCAGACCCATTTGAACGCATAAGCCAGACCGATCAGGCTGGCATAGCCGATGGTTTCTCGGGCCACACCGGCTTCACGCAGCCAGACGGAAAGCGTTGAAAACACCAGCATGTACGGCAGGCCGGCAGCAAAACCGAGCAACAACAGCACGAGCGTCGAAGGACTGGCATAGGCGGCGAGCGCGGCGCGCCAGGTTTTACGGGGCATGGGCTGAAGTCTGCCTCAAAATTGCGAAAACAAAGCGCGCACTCTAACCGCTGTGCTCTACCGGACGCCAGCCATGACGCTGAATATCCACACGATTGTTCAGGACGGTAATGCCTTCCATGCGCAATCGCGCCCTTTGTTCATCGCCGGAAGGGCTGCCCACCGGCAGGCTGATCCGCCCACCGGCGCCCAGCACACGGTGCCAGGGCAGTCTGGTATCGCTCGGCAACTGGCTCAAGGTGCGGCCGACCCAGCGGGCGGCGCGTCCCAGCCCCGCCAGTTCAGCCAGTTGGCCGTAGCTGACCACTTTGCCTTCAGGCACTTGCGCGAGGGTCGAGTAGAGCGCCGTGCGTCGGATTTGCGCTTCGCTCTCGTGGGCATGGATCGCGTCTGTCACGGGCCGGGTTCCTGAGCATCGTCGTGATTGATGTCCCAAGGGTAATCCGTGATCGGGCAGATGAGAAATGAACTCAATAGAAATAGTCCGGTCAGTCCTTGTCATGGGCAGGATCCTGCGGATAATGCCGACTTTTTTTCGCCAACTCTGAGCCCCTGACCCGCTTATGTTCTCCAGAACCCTGTTGTGCCTCGCTGTTTGCAGCACGTCCACGCCCCTGCTTGCCGACACCGTCTGGTTGAAAAACGGCGACAAGCTGAGCGGCACTATCACGGTATTCGATGGCGGCAAGCTGTTGATCCAGACCAAATATGCCGGTGCGGTCGCGATTGACTGGAAAGAGGTCAAGACCCTCGATAGCGATCAGCACCTGCTGGTCAAGCAGGACGCCTACACCGGTGAAGTATCGAAGTCGCTCACCGCGGCGGATGACGGCAAAGTCACGCTGGCTAACGGTGATGCGCCGAAAACTGTCGAGCTGGCCAGCATTCAGCAGATTCTCAAGCCCAAGCCGATCGTTACCGACCTGGTGTGGAAGGGCAATGTCGACCTGGCGCTGGACTATCAGCGCGCGGAGAAGGACACCGACGACTACGATGTCGGCTTCAAGACTTCGGCGCGTCATGGCCGCTGGCGGCATACCGCTGAAGGCGAGTACAACCGCGAAGTACAGGATACGGAAACCACCACCAACAACTGGCGTGCCGAATACTCCCTCGACCGCTTCCTGACCGATCAGTGGTTCTGGCAAGGGCGCCTGAACTACAAGCGCGATCATATCGAAGAGCTGGCGCGCCAGCGTGTGGTCGGTACCGGTCCGGGCTACCAGTTCTGGGATGACGAGCTGGGCGCGTTCTCGCTGGGTTCGCTGCTCAACCGCACCGATTACGAATACCGCGATGGCAGCAAGGACAACTTCTATTCCGTTGCCATGAAATGGGATTACAACCGCTACCTGATTGGCAAGAAGGTTGAGTTCTTCACCAACGGTGAGGTCGGCAAGCCATTGTCGGGTGTAGCTGATTACGCGCTGGACGCCGAGTTGGGGCTGCGTTACAAGGTCACTGACTGGGCATCGCTGAACCTCAAGGCCGAGCGCGACATTATCAGCGGCACCAACGATGCGGATTTGAACAAGACGCGCTACACCGCTGGGTTTGGCGTGGCCTGGTAAAGCACAAACATAAAATCGCAGCCTTTCGCGCTGCGATTTTTTTGCCTGAACAAAACAGGCGCCCACAAAAAAGCCCCGCTTTTAAGGGCGGGGCTTTTTTCTAAAGACGCTACAAGTTAGATAACTTGTACTTCTTCAGCTTGCATGCCTTTCTGACCGCGGGTAGCGATGAAAGAAACCTGTTGGCCTTCTTTCAGGCTTTTGAAGCCGTCGGATTGGATAGCTTTGAAGTGAACGAACAGGTCGTCACCGGATTGTGGGGTGATGAAGCCGAAGCCTTTTTCATCGTTGAACCACTTAACGGTACCGGTTTGGCGATTAGACATGGTGTAACTCCTTGAACAAAGATAACTGCGACTCAGGAAGAACCCTGGCCGAGACTGAGTGCAAAGAGCAGGAAAAATTCTTGTAGATGGTTGGATCGAAATTCAACATATCGTGTAGAGATTCTCAGTGACACAAGCAACACAGTGACGCCACCTTAACCCTTTTTCAGGAACGTGCCAATGGTTCTTGCGAAGGTTTCTCCGATTTCGGGATCGACGGTCTGCCAGTTCGTCGCCAGAACGCGTAATTACGGGGTGTTCGCCGAGAATTGCGATGTGCACTTTGAACGCAGCGGCGCGCCCGGTAAGATGCCGGACAGAATTTTTCCACCTCGCTATTCAGGACAAACCCGCCATGAGCATCAAATCGGACAAGTGGATTCGCCGCATGGCGCAGGAACACGGCATGATCGAACCGTTCGTCGAGCGCCAGGTGCGCGGCAGCGATGACAGCCGGGTGATTTCCTACGGCGTGTCGAGCTACGGCTACGATGTGCGCTGCACTAACCACTTCAAGGTGTTCACCAACATCAACTCCGCCATTGTCGACCCGAAAAATTTCGACGCCGGCAGCTTCGTCGACATTCACAGCGATGTCTGCATCATTCCGCCGAACTCCTTCGCGCTGGCCAGCACCGTTGAATACTTCCGCATTCCGCGCAATGTGCTGACCATCTGCCTGGGTAAAAGCACCTACGCGCGTTGCGGCATCATCGTCAACGTCACCCCGCTCGAGCCTGAGTGGGAAGGTCACGTGACCCTGGAATTCTCCAACACCACCAACCTGCCGGCGAAGATCTACGCCAATGAAGGCGTGGCGCAGATGCTCTTCCTCGAGTCCGATGAGGAATGCGAAGTGTCCTACAAGGATCGTGGCGGCAAGTACCAGGGCCAGCGTGGCGTGACATTGCCGCGTACCTGATTTGCCATCCGACGGGCGTCGGGAATTCTTTGGCGGGCAGACACTCTATGGGGTGTACTGCCCGTTTTTGTTACAGACAAATACGGGCCTTCAATGAGGAGTGCCCTATGAAGATCGATCCGCGAATCAGCGCTGAACTGGCAAGGCTTGAGCCCAATCAGATAGGCGTCCTGGCCTGGTCGTTATTGGCGAATCCGTCTTTGAACCTGTCTGGCGTGCCGGGTCAGCCCGATCCCGATACTCCCAACGAACAGCCGACCGAACCGGGTGAACCGACACTGCCGGACGAACCGCCTCCGGCGCCTGTCGCCTGATTTGCCTGTAGGTCGATGGCTCGTCTATCGAGGTCGGTGAGGACTTCAGTTGACGGGCCATATTTCGTTGTCACCGATGACAAAAATCCTGCAGGTGTCGTCCCGCTCGACCGCATAGCCGCCAGTGAACGCGCCGAAGGCCGGTAGCAGGCTGACCTGTTCGCCCAGCCTGAAGCACGCCAGTCTTAGCCGTTGCCGTCCCTTGCCATGCAAGTGATAAACGGGGTGTACGTGCCCGGCGAGGACGTGTCGCTCCGGATGCGGGTCCGGCTCGTGCTGTAAGGCGAACGGCCCCAGCAGCATGGGCTCGGGCACCACACGAATGTTCAGCGAGGCCGGTGGATCGCCGGCGCGCTTGTCGTGATTGCCGCGAATCAGCGTCATCGGCAACGCGGTGTGCCGAGCTCGCCATTCGGCTAATGCGCTCAGCGTGGCCGGCGCATGCGAGCCAGGGCCATGGAGAAAATCCCCTAGGAAGATCAACTGGCGGCACGGCAGCCTCGCCAGCAGCGCGTCGATCACCGCGATATTGCTCGCAGTGGTGCCATGCGGCACTGGCTGACCAAGGCTGCGATAGGCCGCTGCTTTGCCAAAATGCACGTCGGCAATCAGCAGGGCCTCCTGCGCTGGCCAGTACAACGCCTTCTCCGGCAGCAGCCACAATTCTTCGCCTGCCAGACGCACCGGGTACGCCGCGCTCATGCTGACTGCGCCTTGTCAGCGGTTTTTTCCAGATCTCCAACCATTCTTCTGATCCTGTCCGCGAGTTTTTCCGAACTCATGCTTTCGCGCATCCGCTCCACCAGCAGGGGGAATCCCAGCGGGGTAGGACGTTTAACCTGATGCACGTCCAGTTTCATCCGCTTGATGCGTTCCAATGTCTGTTCCAGGCGAAGAATATCCAGCTCTTCGCGCAGGACTTCTTCCCCGGCCTGCGCCAGCAGCAAGTTGTCGGCGTCGTATTGTTTGAACACTTCGAAGAACAAGCCGCTCGACGCTTGCACTTGGCGGGTGCTTTTCGGTGCACCGGGATAACCGGCGAACACCAGTCCGGCAATGCGCGCAATTTCGCGAAAACGGCGCAGCGCCAACTCGCCAGCATTGAGGCTGGCCAGCACATCCAGCAACAGGTCATCGGCGTTGAACAGTCGTGCGTCGAGATGCGTCGCCCAATCCAGCGGCGTGGCGCTGAGCAGTTCCAGCCCGTAATCATTCACCGCTATCGAAAAGGTCACCGGCTGGCGCTGGCTGACCCGCCATGCCAGCAGACTCGCCAGGCCCAAATGCACCTGGCGCCCGGCAAACGGGTAGAGGAAAAGGTGCCAGCCCTCGCGGGATTTCAGCACCTCGGCCAGCAGATTCTCGCTGGTAGGCAAGCCGGACCAACGCATCTGTGTTTCCAGCAGCGGTCGCAGCGCCTGCATTTCCGGGCCGGCAAACTCACCACGGGCTGCCGCGCTGAAACGCGCGACCACCGCTTCGGCCAGTTCATTGGATAACGGCATGCGACCGCCATTCCAGCGCGGCACCGCGGCTTTTTTCGCGGTGCTGCGCTTGACGTAGGCGGTCATGTTCTCCACCCGTACCAGTTCCAGCAGGCGGCCAGCGAAGAGGAAGCCATCGCCGGGTTTGAGTCGAGCGATGAAGCCTTCCTCGACACTGCCCAACTGTTTACCCCCACCCCCCTTGCTCCAGAACTTCAGATTGATGCTCGCGTCGCTGACAATGGTGCCGATGCTCATTCGGTGGCGTCGCGCCAGACGAGCATCCGGCACCCGCCAGACGCCATGTTCATCCGGCTCGACCCGGCGGTAATCCGGGTAAGCCGTCAGCGACATCCCGCCATGGCGTACGAAAGCCAGCGCCCAGGCCCAGTCGGCAGGTGTCAGGTCGCGGTAGGCCCAGGCGCCACGGACTTGTTTGTACAAATCTTGAGGAATAAACCCACCGCCAAGGGCCATGCTGACCAAATGTTGCACCAGTACATCCAGAGGCTTTTCCGGCGACAGGCGCGGTTCGATGCGGCGTTGCTCGACGGCATCACGAGCCGCGACCGCTTCGATCAGCTCCAGGCTGTGGGTCGGCACCAGCGTCACGCGCGACGTGCGTCCCGGTGCATGGCCGGAGCGCCCGGCGCGCTGCATCAAACGCGCGACGCCTTTGGCCGAGCCAATCTGCAACACGCGCTCGACCGGCAAGAAATCCACACCCAAGTCCAGGCTTGAGGTACACACCACGGCTTTCAATTGACCATTCTTCAGGGCCTGTTCGACCCAGTCACGGGTCTGGCGCGACAGCGAACTGTGGTGCAAGGCTATCAGCCCGGCCCAATCCGGCCGCGCTTCAAGCAGTGCCTGATACCAGATTTCCGATTGCGCCCGGGTGTTGGTGAACACCAGGCTGCTGGCGCAAGCGTCCAGTTCGGCGACCACCTGCGGCAGCATCTTCAGACCGATATGCCCGGCCCAGGGAAAACGCTCGATGGCCGGCGGGAGAAGGGTGTCGACCAGCAGGTTTTTTTCGCTTTTGCCCTGAACACTGATGCCGCCGCCCTGTGGGATCAGCACTTGCTCGGCGTGGGATTGATTACCGAGGGTGGCGGACACGCCCCAAACGATCAGTTCCGGCTGCCAATGCCGCAGGCGGGCGAGGGCCAGTTGCAATTGCACGCCGCGTTTGTTGCCGAGCAATTCGTGCCATTCATCCACGACGATCATGCGCAGGGTCGACAACGCGGTGCGCGCATCGGCGCGGGCCAGTAGCAGAGTCAGGCTTTCCGGGGTGGTGATCAGCGTCGTCGGCAGACGTCGGCCCTGGCGGGCGCGTTCGCTGCTGCTGGTATCGCCGGTGCGCAGGCCGATGGACCACGGAATCTGTAAATCATCCACCGGGATTTGCAGCGCGCGGGCGGTATCGGCGGCGAGGGCGCGCATCGGCGTGATCCACAGCACCGTCAACGGCTCGGCCGGCGGTTTGCGTTTGCGCGGTGTAGCCTCGGGCGGTTGCAGGCGGGCGAAGCGGTTGAGCGCGGCAAACCACACCGCATAGGTTTTACCGGCGCCGGTGCTGGCGTGGAGCAACCCGGATTCGCCGTTTTTCACCGCCGCCCACACCTGTTTCTGAAAGGCAAACGGCTTCCAGTCGCGGGCGTTGAACCAGATTTTTGCGTGGTCGGGGGATCTCGCCATGCCGGCTGCGTGCGCTCTGGAGGGGTTGTTTCAGAGACAGCGAAGCGGGGGGGCAAGTTTAACTTTTTGGCTCGCCCCGCCCCCTGTAGGAGAGCCTGCTCGCGATAGCGTCATCACATCCAGCATTGATGTGACTGACATACCACTATCGCGAGCAGGCTCACTCCTACAGGGAATGTGTATGGCGTTATTTCAGGTTTCCGCTCAGGAATTGCTTCAGGCGTTCGCTTTTCGGATTGCCCAGCACTTCTTCCGGCGCACCTTCTTCTTCCACCAGGCCCTGATGCAGAAACAGCACCTGGCTGGACACCTTGCGCGCAAAGCTCATCTCGTGCGTGACCATGATCATCGTCCGGCCTTCCTCGGCCAAGCCTTGAATCACTTTCAACACCTCACCCACCAATTCCGGATCGAGCGCCGAGGTCGGTTCATCGAACAGCATCACTTCCGGCTCCATCGCCAGCGCCCGGGCAATGGCCACGCGTTGCTGCTGACCACCGGAAAGAAAGGCCGGGTATTGATCGGCAACCCGTGCCTGCAAGCCGACCTTGTCCAGATACCGGCGGGCGCGGTCCTCGGCCTCCTGTTTGCTGCAGCCCAGCACCCGGCGTGGGGCCATGGTGATGTTTTCCAGCACGGTCATGTGGCTCCACAGGTTGAAATGCTGGAACACCATCGCCAGCCGTGTGCGCAGGCGTTGCAGTTCATCGGCATCCGCCACGTGCATGCCGTGGCGATCGGTGACCATGCGGATCGCCTGGCCGTCGAGGCTCATGGCGCCGTCGTTGGGTTGTTCGAGAAAGTTGATGCAGCGCAAAAAGGTGCTTTTGCCCGAGCCGCTGGCGCCGATCAGGCTGATCACGTCGCCGGTTCTGGCCTTGAGCGAAACGCCTTTGAGCACCTGATGATCGCCATAGCTTTTGTGCAGGCCTTCAACGGTCAGTTTGTACATGGGACGAGCATCCTCAAGGCGAAAGTAGGTAACCGCTGCGATAGGCTTCGGCGCCTGCGACGTGGGCGATGACCATGCCGGCAGTGGCCATGCGCCGCAGCGAGCGCGCATACAGCAGGCCGGCGGCGGTGCAGTGAATGGGGGTGACCTTGTCGTGGATCGGGTCGATGATTTCGGCAATCTGCTGTCCGGCTTCCAGGTATTGGCCGGGCGCCGCGCAGTACACCAGCAGGCCGCCGACCGGTGTGGTCACAGGTTCCACGCCGGCCAGCGGCGTGGCCGGGGATGGCAGCGGTGGTTGCGGTTTGGTTTCGCCGACGATGGCGTCGAACTGCACCAGATAATCGATCAGTGCCTGGCAGTCGCGACTGGCCATCGGATGGTTGACGTCACCCTGACCGCGCAACTCGACGGTGACCGAGAAACTGCCCAGCGGAATGTCGAACTGCTCGGCAAAACGTTCTTTCAGTTGCCACCACAGCAGGGTGAAGCATTCGTCAAACGACTGGCCGCCGGAATCGGTGGCCAGCAGGCTCGCCCGAGACTCGATGTAGCGCGCCAGAGGTTCGACCTGCGGCCACGCTTCAGGCGTGGTGTAAAGATGCACCACCGATTCGAAGTCGCAGTGCAAGTCCAGCACCATGTCGGCGTCGCAGGCCAGCCGTTGCAGGGTCAGGCGCTGAGACTGTAATTGCGTCGTCGGGGTCTGTCGGGCGAGCGCGTGGCGCAGGCTGGCGCGAATCAGTTCGAGGTTGTGCTGCGGGTCGTCGTTCAGTTGACCTTCGATGGCGTTGCCGATCTCTTCACTGAGGTCGACGAACCAGCGATTGAAGTTCTGCCCGCTCTCCAGCTCATAGCGGCCCAGCGGCACATCCATCAGCACTTGTTCGAGGCCGACCGGGTTGGCTACCGGCACCAGCACGATCTCGCTACGCAGGCGGCCGGCCGCTTCCAGCTCCGCCAGGCGTTGCTTGAGGTGCCAGGCGACGAGCATGCCCGGCAGTTCGTCGGCATGCAGCGAGGACTGGATATAAACCTTGCCCTTGGCCTGCTCCGGGCCGAAGTGGAAGCTGTGAATCTGCCGTGCGGTCCCCGGCAGCGGGGCCAGCAAGTCATGAATCTTGTGGCGCATTACAAAAGAGTCCTAGTGAGTCGGGCCGAGGAAGGCCAGCCAGCGGCGTTCGGCGAGGCGGAACAGGCCGACCAGGGCGAAGGTGATGGTCAGGTAGATCAGCGCGGCGATGCCGAACGACTGAAACGTCAGGAAGGTCGCCGAATTGGCGTCCCGAGCGACTTTCAGGATGTCGGGGATGGTCGCGGTGAAAGCCACCGTGGTCGAGTGCAGCATCAGAATCACTTCGTTGCTGTAATAAGGCAACGAGCGGCGCAGCGCCGACGGCATGATCACGTAGGCATACAATTTCCAGCCGGTCAGGCCGTACGCCTTGGCCGCTTCGACTTCGCCGTGGTTCATGCTGCGAATCGCTCCGGCGAAAATCTCCGTGGTGTACGCGCAGGTGTTGAGGGCGAAGGCGAGGATCGTGCAGTTCATCGCATCGCGAAAGAAACTGTCGAGGATCGGCTGTTCGCGCACGGAGGCAAGGCTGTAGATCCCCGTGTAGCAGATCAGCAACTGGATATAGAGCGGCGTGCCGCGGAACAGGTAGGTGTAGAACTGCACCGGCCAGCGAACATAGAAGTGCGGCGAGACGCGGGCGATCGACAGCGGAATCGAGACGATAAAGCCGATGCAGATCGAGGCGGTCAGCAGCCACATCGTCATCGCCAGGCCGGTGATGTTCTGGCCGTCGGTATAAAGGAAGGCTTTCCAGTATTCCTGCAAGAGTTCGATCATCGCACGGCCTCCCGGGCGCCGGCAGCGTAGCGGCGTTCGAGCCAGCGCAGAATGAAGTTCGAGGCGCTGGTGATCAGCAGATAGATCAACGCCGCAAGGACCAGAAAGTAAAACAGCTGATAGGTACTTTTGCCGGCGTCCTGCGCAGCCTTGACCAGATCGGCCAGGCCGATGATCGACACCAGCGCGGTGGCCTTGAGCATGACCATCCAGTTATTGCCGATGCCCGGCAGGGCGAAGCGCATCATTTGCGGGAACACCACGAAGCGAAAGCGCTGGCCGCGTTTAAGACCATAAGCGGTGGCCGCTTCGACCTGACCACGGGGCACGGCGAGGATGGCCCCGCGGAAGGTTTCGGTGAAGTAGGCGCCATAGATGAAGCCCAGCGTCAGCACGCCGGCGCTGAACGGGTCAATCTCGATGTATTCCCATTCCATGTAATCGGTCAGCGTGGTCAGCCAGGTTTGCAGGCTGTAGAAAATCAGCAGCATCAGTACCAGGTCCGGCACGCCGCGAATCAGCGTGGTGTAGAGCTGGGCGGGCAGGCGCACCAGTTTGACTTTCGACAGTTTGGCACTGGCGCCGAGCAGACCGAGCAACACGGCCACCAGCAGCGACATCGCCGATAATTTGATGGTCATCCAGGTGCCTTGCAGCAGCAACGGGCCGAAGCCGTGCAGACTGAAGGAGGCAAGCCCCAGACTTTGCAGAAGGGTTTCGAACATAAATCAGCAACCTGAGCGGATGGAAAAGGCGCCCATCGTGGATGGGCGCCGGAGCATTATTTGCCGCTGTACAAATTCAGATCGCCAAAGTGTTTCTTTTGAATCTCGGCGTACTTGCCGTCGTCGTGTAACGCTTTGATACCTTTATCCAAAAGTGCTTTCAGCTCAGTGTTACCTTTCTTGATACCGATCGCGGTTTTCGACGGCAGCAATTCGCTGTCCACTGGCTGGCTGATTTCATAATCGGCGCCTTTTGGCGACTTCAAAAAGCCCAGCTCGGCTTGCAACATGTCCTGGATGCCTGCGTCGAGACGGCCGGAGGTCAGGTCGGAATACACCTGATCCTGGTTCTGGTAGGCCTGGGTTTTCACGCCGGCCTTGTCCAGCACGGCTTTGGCGTAGGCTTCCTGAATGGTGCCCTGCTCATAACCGACCGTTTTGCCCTTCAGCGAGGCGGCATCAGCGGTGATGCCGGAGCCCTTCTTGAATACGTACGCGGTCGGGCCGGAAAACAACTCGTTGGAGAAGTCGATGACTTTTTCGCGGGCCGGGGTCACGGTCATCGACGAGATCACACCGTCGAATTTGTTGGCCTTGAGGCCCGGAATCATGCCGTCGAAGTCGCTTTCGACCCACTTGCACTTGACCTTCAATTCGGCGCAGATCGCGTTGCCCAGGTCAATGTCGAACCCGACCAGGCTGCCGTCGGCCGCTTTCGACTCGAACGGTGCGTACGAAGGGTCGACGCCAAAGCGCAGCTCTTTGTATTCCTTGGCCAGCGCGGAGCCGGCGGCCATGCACAACGCCAGTGCAGAAAGGGTCAGCAATGCTTTTTTCATTATTCAATCCCTAAGAACCAATATGAGCGCTTGTGGCGCAGAATTATTGTTACTGCAACGCTTACGACCTAGAGAAAGTAGCAATTTCCGAACCAGAGTCCCGAACAAGTGTTTTAAAAGGTTGAGCGGGGAGGCAGGAGGACGATTGAATGCCCGGAAACGGGCGTTGCGATTTCGGTGCACCGCTTTGGATCAAGCGCGAAGCAGAGGGTAGTCAGTAAACTGTGGCGAGGGGATTTATCCCCGATCGACTGCGCAGCAGGCGCCAAAAACTGAGTGCACGATTTCAGGGGGACATTGCTGGGGGCCGCTGCGCAGCCCATCGGGGATAAATCCCCTCGCCACAGGGTTCTGCGTTGTCTCGAGAACCAATCAGGCCAACAGGTCCTGCAGGGTAGCGAGGCTGTCGGCTTCTTCCACGGTTTTGTCCTTGCGCCAGCGCAGCATCCGCGGGAAACGCACGGCGATTCCGCTCTTGTGCCGGCGCGAAAGGGCGATGCCTTCGAAGCCCAATTCGAACACCAGGCTGGGTTTCACGCTGCTCACCGGACCGAATTTCTCCACCGTCGTTTTGCGCACGATGCTGTCGACCTGGCGCATTTCTTCGTCGGTCAGGCCCGAATACGCCTTGGCAAACGGCACCAGCGTGCGTTGGCTCGACTCCGGCGGGCCGTCCCACACGGCAAAAGTGTAATCGCTGTACAGACTGGCGCGGCGGCCATGCCCGCGCTGGGCATAGATCAATACCGCATCGACACTGAACGGGTCGACCTTCCACTTCCACCACACGCCCATGTCCTTGGTCCGACCGACGCCATACAACGAATCGCGCGCCTTGAGCATCATGCCCTCGACCCCCAGTTTGCGCGACGCTTCGCGCTGGCGACCGAGGTCGAACCAGTCTGTGCCGGTCAGCACTGGCGAGGGCAGCAGCACCGGGCTGTTGCAGCGGGCGATCACCTGCTCCAGTTGCGCACGACGTTTGACTTGAGGCTGGTTGCGCCAGTCTTCGCCTTGCCATTCCAACAGGTCGTAGGCAAGCACCACCACCGGCACTTCATCGAGGATTTTCTTGTCGAGGGTCTTGCGGCCGATGCGTTGTTGCAGCAGGGCGAAGGGCTGCACCGCCGGCGGCTCGCTGGATTGCGGGTCGAAGGCATCTTCGGTGGTTGGATGGGTGCTTTTCCACACGACGATTTCGCCGTCGATCACCGTGCCGTCGGGCAAACCGTGCACCAGCACATCGAACTCAGGGAAACGCTCGGTCACCAGCTCTTCACCGCGCGACCACACCCACAATTTGCCGTCACGCTTGACCACTTGGGCGCGGATGCCATCCCACTTCCATTCCACCTGCCAGTCGCTGGCGGGCCCGAGCAACGCGTCGAACTCCTCGACTGGTTGCGACAAGGCGTGGGCGAGAAAAAAGGGGTAGGGCTGACCGCCACGTTGGGCATGCTCGTCGGCGGATTCCGCGGCGATCAGTTTCAGATAACTGGCGGCGCTGGGCCGGTTCGACAGATCGGTGTAACCGACCAGACGCTGGGCCACGCGTTTGCTGTCCAGCCCGGCCATCGACGCCAGCGCGCGGGTGACCAGCAGTTTCGATACTCCGACGCGGAAGCTGCCGGTGATCAGTTTGATGCACAGCATCAGGCTGGGCCGGTCCAGTTGCGCCCACAACGCCGGCAGTTGCCGCGCCAGGTATTCAGGGCTTTCGCCGCGCAGTGGCAGCAGTTTGTCTTCGATCCATTCGGCGAGACCGGCCTCGGAGCTGTGCGAATTCTCCGGCAGCACAAGAGAAATGGTCTCGGCCAGATCGCCGACCGCTTGATAGCTCTCTTCGAACAACCATGGCTGCAGCCCGGACACCTCGACGGCCAGCTCGCGCAGAATACGCACCGGCACCAACTGCCGTGGGCGCCCACCGGACAAGAAATACACCGCCCACCCGGCATCTTCCGGTGCAGCCTGGGCGAAGTACGCCTGCATCGCCGCCAGTTTGGCGTTGCTGGACGTGGTCGCGTCGAGTTCGGCGTACAACTCGGCGAAAGCTTTCATGCGGACGTCTCGGTAACGGTGGGCTCGACGGCGATGTTGTCCTCTTCGTCATCGCCGTATTCGGTGTTGAAGCCTTGTGCGTCCAGACCCTGTTCGCGCAGGTGACGCACGAGCACGCCGATCGAACCGTGCGTGACCATCACCCGTTCTGCGCCGGTCTGGTTGATCGCCCAGAGCAGGCCGGGCCAGTCGGCGTGATCAGATAAGACAAAGCCGCGATCCACACCACGCCGCCGACGAGTACCGCGCAGGCGCATCCAGCCGCTGGCGAAGGCATCGCTGAAATCGCCGAAACGGCGCATCCAGCTACTGCCGCCCGCCGAGGGCGGGGCAATAACCAGGGCCTGACGCATCATCGGGTCGGTTTTTTTCACATCGCCGGCGTAAAGGGTTTGCGGCAGATACACGCCGGCTTCGCGATAAACCCGGTTGAGCGGTTCCACCGCACCGTGGCTAAGGATCGGCCCGAGGCTTTCGTCGATGCCGTGGAGAATCCGCTGGGCCTTGCCGAACGAGTAGCAGAACAACACGCTGGCCTTGCCGGCGGCGATATTGGCGGCCCACCACTGATTGATTTCGTCGAAAATCTGCGCCTGCGGTTGCCAGCGGTAGATCGGCAGGCCGAAGGTCGATTCGGTGATGAAGGTGTGGCAGCGCACCGGTTCGAATGGCGCGCAGGTGCCGTCCGGCTCGACCTTGTAATCCCCCGACGCGACCCAGACTTCGCCACCATATTCCAGGCGCACCTGCGCCGAACCGAGCACATGGCCGGCCGGATGAAAACTCAGGGTGACACCTTGATGGCTCAGGCGCTGACCGTAATCAAGGGTTTGCAGATTGATGTCCTGGCCCAGCCGTGCGCGCAGAATGCCTTCGCTGGCGCTGCTGGCGAGGTAATGCTGATTGCCGCTGCGCGCGTGATCGCCGTGGGCATGGGTGATCACCGAACGTTCGACCGGCCGCCACGGATCGATATAGAAATCCCCGGCGGGGCAGTACAGACCTTCGGGTCGGGCAATAACAAGATCCATGTCGTGACCGCAATGGGGGGCTTGTTAAATATGAGGCTGGGGTGAGGCGGGAAGTTCGATTGGTTTTCCGGGACGACTCAAGCCCCTGTAGGAGTGAGCCTGCTCGCGATGGCGCTGTGTCTGACGCTTCAATTTGGCGGTCGGATCGCTATCGCGAGCAGGCTCACTCCTACAGGGGAGCTGTTGATCTATTTACCGGGAGTCAGGGTCAAACGACTCTTGCCATACACCCGATCAAAGTTCTGCGGCTGCATCGGCAGACCGATGTACTGCCCCTTCAGCCACGCATCGATACCATTCAGGTAGTTCGGACTCAGCGGATTGCCCGATTGCCCCGTACCGTTCTGCGCCATCAGCGGTTCGCTCTGGCCGAAGTCGACGATAAAACGCATCGACGGCGCCCGCGTTGTGGCGAAATCCTGACCCCAGGCAAACGCCGAGGCGTTCAGCGTGGTGTGATCGCCACCCGCTGCCAGCGGCCCGCGCACGGTCTGGCCGTTGCTGTTTTTCCAGGCGTAGCTGTGCAATTTGCCCCACTGCCAGGCACGGTGATCGCCGCCCAATTGACTGTCACCTGCGGTGATCGCCGCCGCCAGGCTGCGGGCCAGAATCACGCTTTTGTCTTCCTTCTGCGGCGTGCGAACGTCGTCCCAGAACGGACTGTCCTCGCGGCCAAGCAGATGATCGGCCTGCGCCGCATAAGACAGATCGCCGCTGGCGATAAAGGCTTTCCACGCCGGGCTGGACTCAGGCCCCAGTTCGTCGAGGAAGATCTGCTTCATGCTTTCCTGCAGAAACAATTCATAAAGCGCCGCATCCGCCGAGGTCGGGCTGAGCTTGCCATCGAACGCCATCAAGCGCGTGAAGGCTTCGCGGGCCTTGCTGCGCTCGGCTTCTGGCAGGCCATCAATGGCCTGTTTCAGCGGCTGCTTCATGCCTGGAGCTTCGAAGACTTTTTTCAGCTTGGCGGCGAAAGTAGTGGTTTGGTCGTACTGCATCGCGATGACGCTGCGGCTGTCATGCTTGCCGCTGCCGGCCAGTTCGGCCAGGCGTTCGCCACGCTCCGGTGCCGCCCAGGATTTCGACAGCTGCATGCCGTAACCGTCCGGGATGACGCGCTGGTTGGCCGTGCCGAGCCAGCCTTGGGCCGGGTCCTGATCGTAGGGGTGCAGCATCGGGTCGGCGTAACCGTCCCAGTCGTAACGACCGTCCCAGCCCGGCGAGGGCAGCAGGCCTTCGCCTTCGCGGCGGTTGGGGAAACGTCCGGTGACTTGCCAGCCGATATTGCTCGCATCGGCGAACACCAGGTTCAGCGTGATGGCGCGGATCTCGCGGCTCGCGTCGGAAGCACGCTCGACGTTTTGCGCGCGTGTCAGGTCGAAGAACGCGTCGAGGGTTTTGTCATCGGTGAAACTCGGCATCTGCAAGGCCAGGCCGAAACCGCTGCCTTGCGCCGCTGCCTGCGCACTGTTGAGCAGCGCGCCATGGCGAGTTTCGTACACCGCTTCGCGAATCGGCCGCTGGCCTTTGACGAAATAGGTTTCGTTGCGCACGCCCAGCGGCTGCCATTTGCCGTTGACCTCGTAGGTCAGGCTGCTGCCCTGACGACGGATTTTTTCCAGAAACAGGTCCTGGTTATCACCGAGTACGCTGCTCATGCTCCAGGCGACTTTACCGTTGAAGCCGCCGAGGACCATTGGCAAACCGGCAATCGTCACGCCCGCCGCCTGATATTTCGGTGCGCGGATCTGCACGAAGCTCCACAGCGACGGCGCGGCCAGCGGCCCATGGGCGTCGCTGGCCAGCAGGCTCTTGCCGCTGCGGCTGCGTTGCGGGGCGATCGCCCAGTTGTTCGCAGTCGGCGTGCCGAGCAGGTTCAGCGCCGACAGTTGTTGGCTGGCGTTGCTCAGTTCGCTCAAACCGGGGATTTGCCCGTTGAGCTTGACGCCTTGCAGTTTGTCGGCCTCGGCCAGTGGCAGATTTTCGTCCGGTGCGGACGGCGACAGCCAGGCGAGTTTGTCGCTGGTCACGGTTTGCGTCAGCACCAGCGAGGCAATTTCCTCGGGCAGGTTGGCCGACTGGCTGAAGTTCAGCAGGGCGAAAATCAGCGCCGAATCTTCCGGCTTCCAGTATTCCGGCTTGTAGCCGCTGGCGGCGAGGTCGCCCGGCAGCTTGTCGGCGTAGCGGAACAGATAGGCATTGACGCCCCGCGCATAGACTTCGAAGAAGCGCTTGAGCCGTGGCGACGACGCCTTGTACAGCTCGCCGGCGCTTTTCTTCAGGTTGACGGCGCGCATGTAACGGTCGGCATCGAGCATCGAGGCGCCGGACATCTCCGCCAGCCGGCCCTGCGCCAACAGCCGCAGGGTGACCATCTGGTTGATGCGGTCGCTGGCGTGGACGTAGCCGAGACTGAACAGCGCGTCATGGAAACTGTTGCTTTCGATCAACGGCATGCCCATGGCATTGCGTCGCACCGACACGTTCTGCGCCAGACCCTTGAGCGGCTGCACGCCGGCGGTCGGTGGCAGGCTGTCCTGAGCATTCCAGGTCTGGCACCCGGACAGGCCCAAAACACCGGCCACTGCTGCGGCAACGCCGAACCGGGGAAGAAAATGTGTGAGGGCTGGCGAGGCCATGGCGAAGCTCCTGCGGGGGTATAAGGCTGGGGGCGCAATAAAGCCGCTACGTTAGTGAGCGGGCGAGGGCTGCGCAAGCGGGGCGAGCGGTTATTTGTGCAGTTGTCGGCTGATCGGTCAGAGGCTTTGCAGTTGCCTGTGGGAAAGCTGAGATGTTGAACTACGGAAAACCCCAAGACCTTGCATGAGAAAAATCGCCATGGAACTGCAGGCCAGCGCCGCACTGATCATCATCGACCAGCAGAAGGGCATTCTGCATCCGCGCCTGGGCCGTCGGAATAACCCTCACGCTGAAGAAAACATGCTGGAACTGTTGGCGCTGTGGCGCCGGACCGGGCGACCGGTGATTCATGTGCAGCATTTATCGCGCTCGGCGGATTCAGTGTTTTGGCCAGAGCAGTCCGGGGTGGACTTTCAGCCGCGGTTTATGCCGCAGGACGGCGAATGGCTGATCCAGAAAGCCGTGCCAGATGCATTTTGTGCGACGCGTCTGGAAGGGCGGTTGCGCGAAGCGGGGATCGGGCAAGTGGTGATCGTCGGTGTGGCCACAAACAATTCGGTGGAATCGACGGCGCGTACCGCGGGCAATCTGGGGTTCGACGCGTGGGTGGCGGAGGATGCGTGTTTTACCTTCGACAAGGCCGATTATTTCGGCACACCGCGTACCGCTGAAGAGGTGCACGCAATGTCGTTGGGGAATCTGCATGGGGAGTATGCGACGGTGGTCGATTGTGCACGGATTCTGGCGGCGGGTTGAATGTTCTTGGTGAATGTGCCTGCCTCTTCGCGAGCAGGCTCGCTCCCACATTGGAGCGCGTTTCGTCAGAAGGAACGCGGTCCCCTGTAGGAGTGAGCCTGCTCGCGATAGCGGTAGATCAGGCGACATCAATATCGGATGTGCCGGCCTCATCGCGAGCAAGCTCACTCCTTGTATGTTGCCCACACACCAGCATGAAATGAGATCTAAGCTCGCTGGTGCGACATACGAAGATGTGTTTCTGGGGGAGACCGATCACTCCTGAAGGCAGGACTTGCTCCTGACCTTGTCTGTAGAGAGGTCCCCCCGCCTCATTGCCCACCACGAAGAGTATCGAGAAGCCGACAAGTCGGACTTCGCATTACAAGGTTGCAGTGGCATGAAGTTCGAGGTCAGGGGAACCAGGAAGCATTTTTAACCCAGTTCTCTTGGAGTTGAAAGCATGAACATGCACGTCGGTTTGGATGTGGGATCTCGCACTACAGCGATGGGCTGGCGCAATGGCGGCCGTTTTGCAGGTCAGTGCAATATCGAGCAGACGCCGGCGGGTCGTAAGGCCGCTGTCAGCAAGTTGCTTGAACTCAAGCCTCTATCAGTGGTGATGGAAGCCACCGGCATCTACTACCTGGACTTGGCCATGGAGCTCGCTGCGGCGGGTTTGCCAGTCTCGGTTATCAATCCGAAGAGTTTTCACAACTTTGCAAAGCTGATGCTGAAAAACAGCAAAACGGACGCGATCGATGCCCAGTTATTAGCTGAATACGGCGAACGAATGAGCCCAAGGTTGTGGACGCCGCCCACTTCAATACAGCTTGAGCTGCGCGCTATTGGCCGACACATCAATCGTTTGACGTGTCATCGCACCCGCGCCAAGAACGAGCTGCATGCGCTCAAAGCCACTCAAACAACTCTTCTGATGCTGATTGAAGACGAAGAGGAAGCCATCAAGGCCTTTGACAAAAGAATCGAGCGTTTCCGACTTGCGGGTCGGGCATTGATCGACAACTGCCCAACCTTGAGCGCCCAGTTCGGGCACATGATCGCCGCCCCGGGAATGGGTGAGATTTCTGTATTTGCGGCGCTGGCTGAGCTGACTACTTTACCGGTGACGCTCAAGTCAGCGCAGGTCAGCCGCCACGCGGGGCTCGATGTCCGGCTTACGCAATCAGGAACCAGCATTGATAAGCCCGGCCGGATAAGTAAGGGCGGCAATGCCTATTTGCGCTCAGCAATGTACATGCCTGCGCTGACCGCCATACGTTGCGACCCGAACGTGAAAGCGTTTTACGAAGCGTTAGTGGCTCGAGGAAAGAGAAAGATGCAGGCTATCGTCGCAGTCATGCGCAAATATCTGACCGGACTCTGGGCCTGCATGCAGGCTGGCGAAGACTTCGATACGACCAAGCTTTTTAGCGGTAAACACCTCCAAAAAGCTTGACCGTAAACAGAGTATCGCCGCCCCGGGAATGGGTGAGATTTCTGTATTTGCGGCGCTGGCTGAGCTGACTACTTTACCGGTGACGCTCAAGTCAGCGCAGGTCAGCCGCCACGCGGGGCTCGATGTCCGGCTTACGCAATCAGGAACCAGCATTGATAAGCCCGGCCGGATAAGTAAGGGCGGCAATGCCTATTTGCGCTCAGCAATGTACATGCCTGCGCTGACCGCCATACGTTGCGACCCGAACGTGAAAGCGTTTTACGAAGCGTTAGTGGCTCGAGGAAAGAGAAAGATGCAGGCTATCGTCGCAGTCATGCGCAAATATCTGACCGGACTCTGGGCCTGCATGCAGGCTGGCGAAGACTTCGATACGACCAAGCTTTTTAGCGGTAAACACCTCCAAAAAGCTTGACCGTAAACAGAGTATCTACAGGGGATCGCATTTCAACTGAAGGAACGCGGTTGTCATGTGGGAGTGAGCCTGCTCGCGATAGCGGTAGATCAGGCGACATCAATATCGGATGTGCCGGCCTCATCGCGAGCAAGCTCACTCCTACAGGGGATCGCATTTCAACTGAAGGAACGCGGTTGTCATGTGGGAGTGAGCCTGCTCGCGATAGCGGTAGATCAGGCGACATCAATATCGGATGTGCCGGCCTCATCGCGAGCAGGCTCACTCCTACAGGGGATCGCATTTCAACTGAAGGAACGCGCCTTGCTGTGGGAGCGAGCCTGCTCGCGAAGGCGGCCTGTCAGGCGAAGGAGATCTTCGCCCAGGGCATCAAGCGCCGTGGCACTTCTTGAATTTCTTGCCGTTGCCGCACGGGCAAGGGTCGTTGCGGCCGACGTCTTTCAGGGCGTTGCGCACCGGTTCCTGGTGGGCATGGCCGCAGTTCGGGCCGTGTACATGGCCGTGGTCATGGTCGTGATGATGGTCATGATCGTGGTTGCAATCAGGGCCATGGACATGAGGTTGTTGAGTCATCGGTGTTGCTCCGGAATTAAATCGGCGGGGATTATCACGCCATTGCGCTCAAGGTGCACGTAGTGGGCGATGAATAAACCGGTTTCCATCTCCCCCTGCAATCGATAGGGAATTTGCTGATTGGGGTTTTTCAGCATTTTCACCACGTCTTTGACTTTCGGCCACAGGTTGGTGCGAATCGGCACCTTGAAATAAGCGCTGCGCTTCGGTCCGACGGTAAACCAGTGTTCATGCTCGCCCTCGGCCAACAGGATATCAGCCAGATGAATGCGGTATTCCAGCCCGCGCACCGTCAGGTCACTGTCGTTGGGGTTATCGAGGCGAAAGTGCAGGATGAATTTCTGCTCGAGCAGCTTGGCGCGCACCACTTCGACGTTCACCAGATGCACGGCGGGCTCGACGCTGTCATCACTGAACCACGAGGCACAGCCGCCGAGGTTGAGGATCAGCATGAGGAACAAAAGATGGAATGTGCGTCGACGACCAAGCATGGTTGTACTCCCTTTGTTGCCAGTCTAGACGCTAGAAGATCGCAGCCTTCGGCAGCTCCTACAGAGGGAACGCAAATGCTGTGTAGGAGCTGCCGCAGGCTGCGATCTTTTGATCTTGTCCTTTAAACGCCGAAGTAACCTGCGCAGCACTTCTTGAACTTTTGTCCGCTGCCGCAAAGGCAACTGTCATTGCGCCCCAACTTCACCGGCACTGTCGGGTCGATGAAATACCAGCGCCCGGCGTTCTGCACGAACGAAGAACGCTCGCGATGACTGTGCTCGCCCTGGCTGTCGTGCCAGCGCGCAGTGAAGGTGACAAAGGCGTGTTCCGGCTGGCCGCCGAAGACCTCCGAACCTTCCACCTCAAGGCCCAGCCAGGTACTTTGCGCGCTCCATTCGCTGATCGATTGCTTGTTCAGCCCGGCCTGTTGGGCGGGCAGGGTGGTCGCCACCAGATAATCGATCAGCCCCAGCACATAAGCGCTGTAGCGCGAACGCATCAAGGCCTCGGCGCAAGGCGCCGGATGGCCTTCGTGATAATGGCCGCAGCAGGCCTCCAGCAGATTGCCGCTGCCGCACGGGCAAATGGCTGTACTCATTGCATTACCACCAGTATTTGCCGAAGTTTTCCGGATTGGCCCAGAACCGCGAGTTGAGCCAGTCAGGGACTTGTTTGTAGTCAAGCAGATCGTAGGTGAACAGGGTCAGCATCTGGTCGTCGCGTTGAAAGCGTTCGCTCGCTTGCAGCGCCAGCGAATAGAAGTCGGTCTCCTGCCAGCCACTGGCCGCCAGGTCGGCCAGCACGGCGATGCGGCTGGCGTTGAGATTACGAATACCGCCCAACAGATTCAGGCCGTCGCGCTTGGGTAAATGTTCCAGGCAATCGACCACCAGTGCGAGGTCGAAGCGCTGCGCCGCCAGTTCGGTGGGCAGCGCACCGGGCGTGACGTGGGCGACCACGCTGTTGGGGTGCGCATCCTTGAACGCGCTCAGGGCCGGGAATTCGCTGGCGCCGATCAATAACAGTCGAGCCGGGGCGTAGCGGTCCAGCAAAGCGGCCAACGCCTGTTGCGGCGTGCGTGAAGAAATGGCGACGTTCATCGAAGCTCCTCAGTCAGACCGCCAAGACTAGCCTGCCAGACTGCGCCGGCAAAGCGTCCGCTAGCGTGGTTTTTCATTAAAAGAGGCAAACGCCTGTGAACACGGTCGCAAACAGCGGTGGCCTATTGCTGGCGGAGATTAAAACTCCGGTCTTTACTCCCTGAATCGGTTTTAAGCCGATCCCTCAGGAGAAAACTAGATGAGCATAGTTCGGACAGCATTACCCTTGGTTCTGCTAACCAGTGTGTTGACTGGTTGCGCAGGTTTGCAGAAAACCGACTGGCCGACCTGTGCGGCGGTCGGCGGTGTGGTCGGTGCCGGTCTCGGCGCGACGGAAAGTGCGGCGTGGGCCGGCTACGGTGCGTTGCTGGTCGGCGGTACGGCAGCGGCCTATTGCTGGGTGCATGGCGATGGCGACGAAGACGGCGATGGTGTGCCGGACAGTCGCGACAAGTGCCCGGGCACGCCTAAGGGTGTGCAGGTCGATGCCGACGGCTGCCCACCGCCGACGCCTGCGCCAGTGGTTGAAGAAGCGGTAGTGGTCAAGGAAGAGACGATTGTCATCCGTGATGTGCACTTCCAGTTCGACAAAGCCACCCTGACCGGTCCCGACAAGCAAGTGCTCGACAAAGTCGCCACGCGCCTGAAGCAGGAATCTTCCACTGCGCAATTGACCGTGACCGGTCATACCGACAGCGTGGGCAGCGATGCCTACAACCAGAAACTGTCGGATCGTCGCGCGCATTCGGTGGTGGAATACCTGATCCAGCAAGGTGTGCCGCGCGCCAGCTTCGTTTCGGTGTCGGGCCTGGGTGAAAGCCAGCCGGTGGCGGATAACAAGTCTGCCGACGGCCGCGCACAGAACCGTCGTACCGAAATCAAAATCGTCCGTTGAAACCTCTCGCGTCCGCGGCTTGTGCAGTCGCGGATGCGGGTCTTTACTCCTGTGTAACCGGTATGGGCCGGTGACACAGGAGCTTTCACCATGACTGTTTTCGCAAGGTCCGTCTTGCCGGTGCTGCTGCTTGGCAGCTTGCTTACCGGTTGCGCCACGCACAGCGATGGCACTGCACCCCTCAATCAACGTACATGGCCGATCTGCAGTCTGTTGGGCGGACTGGTCGGCGGTGGGCTTGGCGCTATCGAAAGTGCGGGCTGGGCCGGCGGCGGCGCAGCGCTGGGCATCGTCACCGGCGGATTGATCTGTTACGCCCAGGATGGCGATGAAGACAGCGACGGCGTGTTCGATCGCCGCGACCGTTGCCCGGATACGCCGGAAAATACCGAAGTCGATCACCGCGGTTGCCCGTTGCCGCAATATCCGGTCGCTGAGAAACCGGCCGAGCCAGCACCGCAAAGTGAAGTGATCACTTTGAGCGATGCGGGCAACGTGCTGTTCGATTTCGACAAGTCTGACCTGACGCCAGCGGCGAAAGCCCAGCTCGACACCCTGATGGACAAGCTGCGCAATGCCGATGTGGTCAGCGTCAAAGTGATTGGCCATACCGACAGCAAAGGTTCGGATGCCTACAACCAGGGGTTGTCGGAGCGTCGCGCGAGCAGCGTGGCGGCTTATCTGCTCAGTCAGGGCCTGGCGCCGGACAAACTGACCAGCGAAGGTCGCGGTGAAAGTGAACCGGCGGCCGATAACGCGTCTGACGAAGGACGCGCGCAAAATCGCCGCGTGGAACTCCATATCAATCGTTAGGACGGGTCTGTAGTCCGCAGGCTAGAGCTGCCGGGGAGATATCGTCGACCCGGCAGCCGTTTGGCCGGCATTTGCAGATTTTTCGTTTTCCCCTCTGGCTTATCCCCCGCAGAAGCCGTTACTGTGCGCGCAAAGAATAATTCGCAACACGGGGGCGCGTATGAAACTGTTTTGGGGGCTGGGCCGTTTACTGACCCTGCTGTTCTGCGGCGTGGTGCTGGTCAATCAACTGGTGCCGTTTGTCCATCCGCTGCACCTGCTGGTCAATCTGGCCGGTGGTCTGTTGTTGCTGATCCATGTGCTCGAAGTGCTGCTGTGCAATCGCAGCCTCAAGGGCCGCCCCCATCCCTGGCGCGACCGTGGCCGCATCCTGCTGTTCGGCGTTTTCCATTTGCAAACCCTCCCGGCCCCGGCCGCTCCGCAGGCTTCTTCCCATGCGTAAACTCTGCTTGCTCGTTGCATTCATCAGCCCCCTGGCCTGTGCTCAGGTCGTCAGCGTTGAAACCAATTCCTTGATGCGCCTGCCCAACACGGCCAGCACCTTGCAGTTGGAGAAGCTGGAGGTCGCCGATTACGGCACTCTGCTGATCCCCTCGAACGTGACGGAACTGAACGTCGATGAACTGCGTCTGGGCCATGAGGCGCGTATCGCCATTGTTCCGGCTGAGCAGGCGCTGGAGGTGAGAGTCAAGCGTGCCGAATTGAGCGATGGCAGCCAGATCACTGCCCGAGGGGCACCGGGCACCTATGAAAAAGCCGCGCGTGCCGGACGCAATCTGAATCTGCAATTCAAGGCGCTGAACGCGCCGCTGCTGTCAATCGACGCGCGGGGCGGCACCGGTGCGCCGGGTTTCGTCGGGCTTGACGGTGGCAACGGCGAAGATCCGGGCTGCACGTATGGTTCGGCCGGTCACGGTGCCGATGGCGGTGACGGCAGCGACGGGCAACCGGGCGCTCCGGGTGCACTGGTACGCCTTGAAATACCGCGCGATTTCCCGGCGGATCTGATCAAGGTCAATGTCGCCGGCGGTGCCGGTGGCCCCGCGGGTGTGGGCGGCAAGGCTGGCAAGGGTGGCAAGTCCAAGGGCTGCCTGGTGTACCGCGCCGATGGCGGCAAGAACGGCAAGGCGGGGGCGGATGGACAGCCCGGGCCGGTGGGCGCGGCTGGGGCTGTGACTGTGCAGCGCCTCTAAAGAACAGCACTTTCAATCTGTGGCGAGGGAGCTTGCTCCCGCTGGGGCGGGCAGCGGCCCTGAAATCAGACAGCGCGCCCCTTCCGGTTAAACTCGGCAACTGATTTGGGTTGCTTCGCAACCCGGCGGGAGCAAGCTCCCTCGCCACAGTCAGTGTTTGTCTCGACACCTCAGAACATGGGCCGCGCCGCAGCCACTGCCACCAGCACCAACCCGACAAGCAGATTAAGCCCCACCACCCGCCGTATCCGACCCAGCACTGCCGCGCCCGCCGGCCAGTCCTTCGCGTCCACCGCTTTGCGCAGTTCCGGCAACATCAGCCCCTGAATGCGGATAAACAGTGCGGTCATCACCACATACAAACCGATCATGACCTGCACGTACTTCGGCGCGGTTTCGAACCCGACCTGCTGCAGATGCAGCATGCCCACGCCGCTGATCGGAAGCAGAATCACCGCGACCCAGACCCAGCGGAAGAAACCTTGAAACACTTCCACCCACAGGGTCAGGCGAGCGGGGCCGTCGAGGGCCTTCACAGCCGCAGGGCGCAATACCATCCAGGCGAAAAACATGCCGCCGACCCAGACCAGCGCGGCGAGGACATGCAGGGGATAAACGAGGCTAAAAGGTGTCATTGGGTTACTCCGTTCTGCGCAGGATCGATTCGCGGGGTATGATAGCCGCCGAACCAAACTACTGAAAATTTATCCAGCGTTTTTAGCGCCCGACACTCAATGATCAGCACTGAACTCAAAACCACGATCCAGGGCGCCTATTCGCGTTTTCTAGAGGCCAAGAGCCTCAAACCGCGTTACGGCCAGCGCCTGATGATCGCCGAGATCGCCAAAGTCCTCGGGGATATCGACACCGACGACGAAGGCCGGCGCAGTGGCGACCCGGCGATAGTCGCGGTGGAGGCCGGCACCGGTACCGGCAAGACTGTCGCCTACAGCCTGGCGGCGATCCCCACGGCGAAACTGGCGGGCAAGCGTCTGGTGATTGCCACCGCGACCGTCGCCCTGCAGGAACAGATCGTCTACAAGGATTTGCCCGACCTGATGCGCAACAGCGGGCTGAATTTCAGCTTTGCCCTGGCCAAGGGGCGTGGCCGCTACATGTGCCTGTCCAAGCTCGACATGCTGCTGCAGGAAGGCCACGCGCAGACGGCCACCGCGCAGCTGTTCGAAGAAGAAGGCTTCAAGATCGAGGTGGATGAAGCCAGTCAGAAGCTGTTCACCAGCATGATCGAGAAACTCGCCGGCAATAAGTGGGACGGCGACCGCGACAGCTGGCCGAACGCGCTGGAGGACGCCGATTGGGCGCGCCTGACCACCGATCACAGCCAGTGCACCAACCGCCATTGCCCGAACTTCGGCCAGTGCGCCTTCTACAAGGCCCGCGAAGGCATGGGCAAGGTTGACGTGATCGTGACTAACCACGACATGGTCCTCGCTGACCTGGCCTTGGGCGGCGGTGCGGTGCTGCCGGACCCTCGCGATACCATTTACGTGTTCGACGAAGGCCACCATCTGCCGGACAAGGCCATCGGCCATTTCGCCCATTACACGCGCCTGCGTTCCACCGCCGACTGGCTGGAAACCACCGCCAAGAACCTCACCAAACTGCTGGCCCAGCACCCGCTGCCCGGCGATCTCGGCAAGTTGATCGAGCAGGTGCCGGAGCTGGCGCGAGAGATCAAGACCCAGCAGCAGTTCATGTTCAGCGCCTGCGAGCAGATCGCCGATTTCAAGCCCGGTGAAGACGTCGAGGGGCGCGAGCGCCCGCGCCATCGCTTTGTGGGTGGGGTGATTCCCGAACATATGCGCGAGATGGGCATCGAGCTGAAAAAAGGCTATTCGCGCCTCAACGATCTGTTCACGCGTCTGACCGACCTGCTCAAGGAAGGCATGGACGGCGAGGTCAACATCGGCATCGCCAGCAATCAGGCCGAAGAATGGTATCCACTGTTCGGCAGCCTGTTGTCGCGTGCCTCCGGCAACTGGGAACTGTGGACCGCATTTACCGCCGAAGACCCGGAAGACAGCCCGCCGATGGCGCGTTGGCTGACCCTGGCGGAAAGCGGTTCGCTGTTCGACATCGAAGTCAATGCCAGTCCGATTCTGGCGGCGGAAACCTTGCGCCGCAGCTTGTGGAACGTCGCTTACGGTTGTCTGGTGACTTCGGCGACGCTGACGGCGCTAGGCACGTTCGACCGTTTCCGCATGCGCGCCGGCCTGCCGAAAAAAGCCGTCACGGCGGTGGTGCCCAGCCCGTTCCATCACGCCGATGCCGGTGTGTTGCGCGTGCCGGATCTGAAGGCCGACCCGCGCGATGCCGCCGCCCACACGGCGGCGATTATCCGGGAGCTGCCCGATCTGGTCGAAGGTTCGCGCGGCACGCTGGTGCTGTTCTCCTCGCGCAAGCAAATGCAGGACGTGTTCGACGGCCTCGACCGTGACTGGCGCAAGCAAGTGTTCATTCAAGGCAACCTGTCGAAACAGGAAACCCTGAACAAGCACAAGGCGCGGGTCGATGGCGGTGATTCCAGCGTGCTGTTCGGCCTGGCCAGTTTCGCCGAAGGCGTCGACTTGCCGGGGGCTTACTGCGAACACGTGGTCATCGCCAAGATCCCGTTCTCGGTGCCGGACGATCCGGTCGAAGCTGCGTTGTCGGAGTGGATCGAAGCCCGTGGCGGCAATCCGTTCATGGAAATCTCCGTGCCCGATGCCTCGCTGAAACTGGTCCAGGCCTGCGGCCGTCTGCTGCGTACCGAAGAAGACCGCGGCACCATCACCTTGCTCGATCGACGTCTGGTCACCCAGCGCTACGGCAAGGCGATCCTCAACGCATTGCCGCCTTTCCGTCGTGAAATATCCTGAGGCACCGGTGGGCCGTTTGGCCCGCCGCGCTGTCTATCTCTCTACCATCGCTTTTCCATTGGCCTTTGTTGGTCGTCAGGGAGAACTCCGTTCTTATGATCCGCCGTTCGTTGCCTGCCGTATTTGCCCTGATCTTTGCTGCGCCGTTGCTCGCGGCGCCTGCCGGCCAGCAGACGCTGTTCAATTTTGTCCGTCCTGCCGATGTGGTCAAAGTCGCGACTGAAAACGCCGATCTGCCGCAAGCCAATGCCGAACAGACCCCCGAAGGCGAAGTGCTGCGCCGCGTGATCTTCAATCCGGCCGCCCGCCCGACCTTGCGTCTGACGCCGCAGACCGGCGCGTGGGACTGGTCGCAGTCCGGCATGATGACCCTGCGTTTGCAGAGTGCAATGAACTGGGCGGTGACGGTCTATGTGCAGATCCAGAGCAACGATGGCCGCACCCTGGTCAGCCGCGTCGATCTGCCGGCCGGCCCCGCGCAAACCTTGCTGGTGCCACTGGTGGCCTCGACGCCGCTGAGTCAGGGCATGAAGGCCGGCCCGCCAATGCCGATGACCGTCGATGGCCAGCGCATCCTCCTGGCCAGCAGCACGGGCGAAATCGACCGCAGCCAGGTGGTCTCGGTCAGTCTGTCGATGGATCAGCCGAAGGTTGCGCAAAGCCTGCTGCTTGAGCGTTTCGGCGTGCAGGACGGCGGATCGGTCACGCAGGCGGTGTACGGCAATCTGGTCGACGCTTACGGGCAATCGACCCGTGGCCAATGGCCGGAAAAGATCAGCAATGACGAACAACTGAAATCCGCCGCCAGCAAAGAACAGCGACAACTGAACACTTGGCTGGCCGAGCGCGACAAGTCATCGCTGGACACGTTCGGTGGCTGGAGCAAAGGCCCGGCGTTCAAGGCCAGCGGGTTCTTCCGCACGGAAAAGCGCGATGGCCGTTGGTATCTGGTGACCCCTGAAGGCCACCCGTTTTACTCGCTGGGCGTCAACACCGTCAGCCCGCAGGTCAACCAGACCTACGTGGCCGGGCGCGAATACATGTTCGAGTCCCTGCCCAAGCAAGGCGAGCCGTTGGCCGCGCAGTTTGGCGAAGGCGACAACCGTGGCGGCAACGGTGCCGATCAGGGCCGTGGCTACGGCAGCGGTCGCTGGTATGACTTCTATGGCGCCAACCTGCAACGCCTGTACGGTGAACCGTGCAAACCTGACAGCGACCACAAGGCCGGTATTGCCGAAGCGGCAAAGGCGGGCGCGTCTGAAACCGGTTCGGTTCAGGCGGCTGAATCGGTAGCGGTGCCTGCCGAGCCGAAGCCAGGAATTGCCGAAGCAGCGCAGACAGACGCGGTGCAAGCGTCCGCCGAGAATGCCGTTGCGTGCAAGGCCACGTTTGATGAAACGCGGTGGACTACCCACACCCTCGATCGCCTGCAGGCCTGGGGTTTCAATACTGTCGGCAACTGGAGCGCGCCGTCGCTGGCTGACGCCGAACGCGTGCCGTACACCATGCCGCTGTCGATTGTCGGCGACTACACCAGCATCAGCACCGGCAACGATTGGTGGGGCGCCATGCCTGACCCGTTCGATCCGCGTTTTGCCATGGCCACCGAACGCGCCGTGGCGATTGCGGCACGCGATCACCGCGATGATCCGTGGCTGATCGGCTACTACGCCGACAACGAACTGGCCTGGGCCGGCCCCGGCGACGACGCGAAGTCGCGCTACGCACTGGCCTACGGCACGCTGAAAATGACCACCGATGTGCCGGCCAAGCGCGCGTTTCTCAAGCAGTTGCGGGACAAGTACCGCAATCAGGCCGGGTTGTCGAAGGCGTGGGGGGTAGACGTACCGGCATGGGAACTCATGGAAGACCCGGGCTTCGAGCCACCGCTGCCGAACCCGGAGCACCCGGAAATCGAGGCCGATTTCAAATACTTCCAGAAGGTCTTCGCCGACACTTATTTCAAGACGATTTCCGACGCGCTGAAATGGCACGCACCGAACCATCTGTTGCTCGGTGGCCGCTTCGCCGTCAGTACCCCGGAAGCGGTGGCCTCCTGCGCGCAGTATTGCGATGTGCTGAGCTTCAATATGTACACCCTGAAACCCCAGGACGGTTATGACTTCGCAGCGCTGAGGGCCTTGGACAAACCGGTGCTGATCAGCGAGTTCAACTTCGGCTCGACCGATCGCGGCCCGTTCTGGGGCGGTCCGACGCAACTTTCCCGGGAAGAGGATCGTGGCCCGGCCTATGCCAATTTCCTTAAACAGGCCTTGAGTGAACCGTCGATAGTCGGCGTGCACTGGTTCCAGTATCTCGACCAACCGGTGACCGGGCGTTTGCTCGATGGCGAGAACGGCCATTTTGGTCTGGTCGGGATCACCGATCTGCCCTATCAAGGCTTCGTCGAGACGGTGCGCAAAAGCAATCTGCAAGCGCTTGAGCAATTGGGCAAGGAGGCGCAGAAAGCGCCGGTGCATGAGGCTGAAGGCGGGCGAAAAGGCGAGGCGGGTAAAAACGCCGGCGCAGGCCATGCCGGGGGGCATTCGGGAAATGGCCACTAGGCTTTGAACCGCGTTATCGTTCTTCGCGAGCAAGCCCGCTCCCACACGGGTCTCGGTAGCATTAGAGTTCCCCTGTGGGAGCGAGCCTGCTCGCGAAGGCGTCAGCCGCCTCACCGAAATATCTGAAATAACCGTCTGGCCCGCGCCTGTTCCCAAATCCCTCAAGGGCTGGAACAATGCGGGCCACTTTGTAGAGCGTTTGCGCGGGGGAGTTGCGGGTGCAGATTCAGGGTCATTACGAGCTTCAATTCGAAGCGGTGCGCGAAGCTTTCGCGGCACTGTTCGACGATCCCCAGGAACGCGGCGCAGCCTTGTGCATAAAGGTCGGCGGAGAAACCGTCCTTGATCTCTGGTCCGGTACCGCCGACAAGGACGGCACCGAGGCCTGGCACAGCGACACCATCGCCAACCTGTTCTCGTGCACCAAGACTTTCACCGCGGTCACTGCGCTGCAACTGGTCGCCGAAGGCAAGTTGCAACTCGACGCCCCGGTGGCTCGCTATTGGCCGGAGTTCGCCGCTGCCGGCAAAGAATCCGTAACCCTGCGCCAATTGCTCTGCCATCAGGCCGGCCTGCCGGCGCTGCGCGAATTGCTCCCCCCCGAAGCCCTTTACGACTGGCAAACCATGGTCGACGCCCTCGCGGCCGAAGCACCGTGGTGGACTCCGGGCACCGGTCACGGTTATGCCGCGATCACCTACGGCTGGCTGGTCGGCGAATTGCTGCGCCGCGCCGACGGTCGTGGGCCGGGCGAATCGATTGTCGCTCGGGTCGCCAAACCGTTGGGCCTGGATTTCCATGTGGGCCTGGCCGACGAAGAGTTTCATCGCGTCGCGCACATCGCTCGGGGCAAGGGCAACGCCGGCGACGCCGCGGCTCAGCGCCTGCTGCAAGTGACCATGCGCGAACCGACTGCCATGACCACCCGTGCCTTCACCAATCCGCCGTCAGTGCTGACCAGCACCAACAAGCCGGAATGGCGACGCATGCAGCAACCGGCGGCGAACGGCCACGGTAACGCGCGCAGCCTCGCCGGGTTCTACGCGGGCCTGCTCGACGGCAGCCTGCTCGAAAGCGAAATGCTCGAGGAGCTGACCCGCGAGCACAGCCTCGGCGACGACAAGACCTTGCTCACCCGCACCCGTTTCGGCCTCGGTTGCATGCTCGACCAACCGGACGTGGCCAACGCCACCTACGGCCTCGGTCCGCGTGCGTTCGGCCATCCGGGCGCGGGCGGCTCGATCGGTTTTGCTGATCCTGAGCATGATGTCGCGTTCGGTTTCGTGACAAATACCTTGGGGCCTTACGTTTTGATGGATCCGCGTGCGCAAAAGCTGGCGCGGGTGCTTGCCACTTGTCTGTAAAGCTTCAACAGAGGTTCCAGGGTCGGAACCTCGAAGGGATTTTCGATTCAAAACGGCTGTTTATCCGGGCGAAAGTGCTCTGATTTTTCATTACTTCATCTTGTGGATTTTCAATGTCAGCTAAAAAGACCCTCGCCCTGGCCCTGTGTGTAGCGATCACCGGTTGCGCACAGACCCCGAAAAACGATGCGGACGGCGGCAGTTGGTGGCCGTTCGGTTCTACCGACAACGTAGCCGCCAAGGAGCCTGCACCGGCCCCGGCCCCGTTGAAACCTGCAGCGACCGCGCCCGTCGCCAAGGCCGAGAGCAGCAACCCGTGGTACTGGCCGTTCGGTTCCAGCGATGAGGCGACCAAGGCTGACCTGAAAGCCGAGGTCAAACCTGAAGCCAAACCCGCCGCCGTCGCCAAGGCCGACGCCGAGTCCAATGGCAAATGGTGGTGGCCGTTCGGCGGCAAGGATCAGCCAACCGCCAAAGCCGTGCCGATGCCGGATCCGAAAGTCACGCAGGCCTGGCTCGACGATTACGAGCCGCGTCTGCGTGAGGCGGTGAAGGACAGCAACCTGCAACTCGAACGTCGCGACAACGTACTGGTGGTGACGGCGCCGGTCGAAGGCTCGTTCAACCCGGACCGCCCGGCGATGTTGTTGCCGGTCACCCTCGGCCCGTTCACCCGCGTGGCGAAAATCCTCGAAGCTGACCCGAAGACCGCCGTGCTGGTGCTCGGTCACAGCGACACCAGCGGTGCCGCGCCGGCCAACATCAAACTCAGTCAGGAACGTGCGCAATCGGTGGCGGCGATCTTCCGCCTCAGCGGCTTGCAGCGTGATCGCCTGATGCTGCGTGGCATGGGTTCCGAAGCGCCGCGCGCGGCTAACGACAGCGTGGAAGGGCGTGCGCTAAACCGCCGTGTCGAATTGCTGGTGACCCCGCAAAACACCATGGTTGCGCTGCTGAGCAAATACAACATGCCAGCACCGAAGCCAGTGACCCTGGTGGCTGCGCAAGACGTCAAGCCAGCGGCGAAACCGGCCACTCCAGCGCCTGCCGCGAAGAAAGCCGCCGTCCCTGCGACCAAGAAGGCCCCAGCCAAGAAAGCCGCCGCCAAGGCTCCAGCGAAAAAGGCCCCGGCCAAGGCTCCGGCGAAGAAGACAGCACCAGCCAAAGCCGCCGCGACCGACAAGAAAGTCGCCGCGACCGACGCCGCCAAGCAGTAATCCGCTAACGAAAAGGAATGCGCCGTGACCCAGTCTCTGGCCGATATGCGTCGTGATTACACCCGGGATGGCTTGACCGAGGCGCAAGCCCCGGCCGAGCCGTTTGCGCTGTTCCACCAGTGGTTTGCCGACGCGGTGAAAACCGAGCAGGCGCCGGTGGAAGCCAACGCCATGACCCTGGCCACGGTCGATGCGGCTGGACGTCCGCATTGCCGCATTCTGCTGCTCAAGGGCCTGGACGCGCAGGGCTTCACCTTTTTCACCAACTACGACAGCGCCAAGGGCCAGCACCTGGCGGCCAACCCTTTCGCCGCCATGACGTTCTTCTGGCCAACCCTGGAACGTCAGGTGCGCATCGAAGGTCGCGTGGTGAAAGTTACGCCGCAAGAGTCCGATGCGTATTATCAGGTGCGTCCGCTGGGCAGCCGTCTCGGTGCCTGGGCATCGCCGCAGAGCCGGGTCATCAACGGCCGTGGCGAGCTGGAAGACTTGCTCAAGGCCACCGAACAACGCTTCAGCGACACCCAGCCGCACTGCCCGGAACATTGGGGCGGTTACCGCCTGCTCCCCGAGCGTATCGAGTTCTGGCAGGGCCGTCCGAGTCGCCTGCACGATCGCCTCAACTACCGCGTCCAGGGCGCCGACTGGATTCTTGAACGCCTGGCACCCTGAGCAGTCTACCGAGCGGGATAAAGAGTGGCGGCGCAGGATCGCTGATTTAGCGCTACTTTAAGTGGACGCTCGCAGGCATCTGTACCCAGCCTGAATGGAAGCCAATTTATCCGGATGGTGTCGTGACAGGCGCCAAGCCACGGAGTTTAATGAACACAATGTTCTTTTGGAGTTGATGCTATGCGTAAGTCTGTTCTGCTGGTTGCTTCCTTTTCCACGATGGCGATGTTGCTGACCGGCTGCCAATCGAGCCTGACCGGTGACTCCTACTCCCGTGACGAAGCGCGTCGCGTGCAGACGATTCGCATGGGCACCATCGAATCCCTGCGACCGGTGAAAATCGAAGGCACCAAAACCCCGATCGGTGGCGCAGCAGGCGCGGTGGTCGGCGGCGTTGGCGGCAGCGCCATCGGCGGCGGCAAGGGCAGCATCGTCGCTGCAGTCATCGGCGCCGTGGCTGGCGGCCTCATCGGTTCGGCCACCGAAGAAGGCCTGACCCGCACCCAGGGCGTGGAAATCACCGTCCGCGAAGACGACGGCAGCATGCGTGCCTACGTGCAGCAGGTTCAGGAAAATGAAGTATTCCGCGTTGGCGAGCGGGTGCGGATTTCGACCGTTGGCGGAACCAGCCGCGTTTCGCATTAAGCGGGAAGCAGGTTAAAGAAAACCCCGATCAGGTGACTGGTCGGGGTTTTTTCTTGGAACTACCTACTCGCTTCCATGACAGCCCAGTTGAAAATCGTAAGCCGAGTCGTAAAAAGCTCGACCGATCAAAGCTTCCAACTGCTTTATTTGCTCTTGGTCGAGGTCATATCCATAGATTTCGTCTTCTGGGTTGCTCCAACGCATGATTGTTCTTAGCCGCTCAATGTTGCCATGCGGAACGGGTACTTCGAAAACCAGTTCAGCAGTGCGTTTGTCAAATGCCTCGACGGTATGATTCAGTTTGCAGTAGCCATAAATCATTCGGCGCAAACCAGTTGAACGATGTGATTTACGTCCAGCAGTTTTTGTCCCGTCCATTTCTCCAATGTTTTGATTTGTTCTTCAGTCAGATCATCGCCATCAAATTCATCTTCAGGCTTATGCCAGTTCATCAACTCCTTCAATGCTTCCTTATGGCATGCCTCGATTTCGACCGTTCGGAGTAAATTCTCAGTCTTTCGATCAAAGACCTCTACTACGTGTTTCATTTTTCAACCCTCCTGGTTGAATCGGCTGGTTTCGTTTGTTCCCCTGTTTGCGGGTCGTATTCTCCAAGATGTTTTCCTTGTTTGGTGTGCATCTCAACCTTGCCATGCTGAGAATCCCATTCGTAAATCTTTCCCGATGAATCTTTCCAACGTCTGCGCTTTTTTCCTCCACCGCGAACGGAGGTTTTCAAAGGCGCAGGTTTTACATCTGGAAAGGCCGGCAGCGAAACCGGAGCGGGGTGGTATGAGAAATCTCCAGGAACGTTCAGGACGATGTAAACCGGTTTACCGCCTGAGCTTATCGGAAACACCAGAATGAAATCTTTGTACTCCGGCGGATAAACCGGATTTACCAGAATCCCTTCCGCCGCTTTCGTCGGTGGATACACCCAGATATGCGGTGCTTGCGGTGCGGCCTCCAGCGCTGGAATGCCGAGTATGTCCGAGCCATCCACGGCTGGCGTCCAGAGCAGTTCGATGCCTTCACCCAGATCCGCAACGAACCGGTCACCGCGAGGGCTGAACTGCACGACATCGACCATTTCCCAGTCGCGATTCTTGCCGGTGTAGAAACCGTAACCCTTGAGGCTGCCATCGACCTGTTGCTCGACCCGCAGGCGCACGCGGGTTCGGGCTTGTTTGAGTGTGTTCAGTTGCTCGTCGGTATAGAGCGCGCTGTCGCCCAGGTTTGACGGAATCAAAAGCGCAACGAGGCCCACCAAAGACGCAGCGGCTGCGCTTGATGCGAGCGCCGGCAGCGCTTCGAAAGCCGAACCTGCCAGGGCCAGACTGCCGAACCCGATCGGGATGGCGTTGGCGCTGATTTTCTTGAGAGGAATGCCGCCGCTTTCGTCGGCTTCGCGAGCGCCCAGCAGGATCAGGTCGCCGTAATCCTTCAGGCTATCGGTCGGCACCATGCCCGAAGGGTTGCTGTAATCGATGATCGCATCCGGCAATTTGCAGGATTTGGCGAATACACAGCCGGCACGCACGGCTTCAGGTTTTTTCGCAGCCACTTCACGGCTACGCTCGAAAGCCTCCTGCCGCGCCAACATCGCATCGTAGGCGTTTTGCCCGGCTTCGCGCTCGGCCAGTTCGGCGGCCGTCATATACCGCCAGGTAACGTGATGCCCGTCGCCCGCCGGTGGGTTTTGCACCCTGGGGATGTCCTTGTTACGCGCCACTGATCGTCCCTTCGTTCACCATCGACAGCCCTTGGAAAGGGGCTGCACGACGTTATCGAAGCGGGGAAAGCGTGGCTGTAGGACGCGTCGCTAAAGACGTGGGGATTGTTCGATAAGAGCGGAGGCGACGCATTGAGGTGAGGGCGACCGCTTCACATTGATCGCTCGAAGTCGGCTTGGCCTGAAGCAGAAAGCCTCAGTCAAATGTCGATTGGGGGTACTTTTTGATGCGCAAACGGGTGCCACTTTTAAGTTTGCCAAAGGCACCGGCCGAGCGCAAAACGACGGAGGTCTCTTTAGTCACTTCGAGTAATAGATCATCTCTAACCACGAGTATCGCTGCGCCATTTGCGAGCGCAATGCGATAGGCATGGCTGAAGGCCTTAGAGGCGAGGGCCGGTATTCGCGACTCCTGCGCGGCAATCTGATCGTCTGTCATGATGCGTTTTGGTGAATTGCGCGACATGAAATACTCCCAACGCTGCGCTGAGTAGATGATCGACGTCCACAATAATCAGCACATTTGCAAGGTTTATAGCCAAGCCCCTCGTCTGTTGAGGGGCTATGACGTTAGCCACAATAAACCTCAGGAAGTTTGTGTCGTACCCCTGCGACTCGCCACCGCCGTCACCACATACCCAATCACCGCCGCCAGAATCGAGCCGGTAAGAATGCCCATTCGGTCCATGCCGGCGTAATCGCTCACGCCCGGTTCAAAAGCCAGCGAGCCGACGAACAGGCTCATGGTGAAGCCGATGCCGCAGAGGATTGCCACGCCGAGGATCTGGCCCCAGTTGGCGCCTTGGGGCAGGGCGGCGATGCCGATCTTCACCGCCAGCCAGGTCAGGCCGAAGACGCCGATGGTTTTGCCCAGCAGCAGGCCAATGGCGATGCCCATCGGTACGTCGTGGGTGAAGCTTTCGACGGTGACGCCGCTCAGCGACAGGCCGGCGTTGGCGAAGGCGAACAGCGGCAGAATGCCGTAGGCGACCCATGGGTGCAGCGCGTGTTCGAGGGTCAGCAGTGGCGACGGTTCGGCGTTTTTCGTGCGCAGCGGAATGCAGAAGGCCAGGGTCACGCCGGCCAGCGTGGCATGGACGCCGCTCTTGAGTACACAGACCCAGAGGATCAGGCCGATGATCATGTACGGCCCGAGCTTGACCACGCCGAGCCGGTTCATCGCCACCAGCGCGGCAATGCAGGCCGCTGCCAGGCCCAGGGACAGGGTCGACAATTCGCCGGAGTAGAAAATCGCGATGATCACGATGGCACCGAGGTCATCGATGATCGCCAGCGTCATCAGGAACAGCTTCAGCGATACCGGCACGCGCTTGCCGAGCAGGGCCAGCACGCCGAGGGCGAAGGCGATGTCGGTGGCGGTCGGGATCGCCCAGCCGCTAAGGGCAGCGGGGTTGTCGCGGTTGAGGAACCAATAGATCAGCGCCGGCACCAGCATGCCGCCGATGGCCGCTGCACCGGGCAGGACAATCTGCGAGGGCTTGGACAGCTGGCCGTCGAGCACCTCGCGTTTGACCTCCAGACCGATGAGCAGGAAGAACATCGCCATCAGGCCATCGTTGATCCACAGCAGCAGGGGCTTGGCGATTTTCAACGCACCGATCTGCGCCACCACCGGGGTGTCGAGCAGGCCGGTGTACAGCCACGACAGTGGTGAGTTGTTGATAATCAGCGCGAGGATGGCTGCGGCGATCAATAACAGACCGCTGGCAGCTTCCAACTGAAAGAAACGCGTGAAAGTGCTACGCAGAGGCAAGGTCGCTCTCCATCGAATAGTCAAAAGGTGCAACACCCTAACCCGTACCGTTAGTTGTTAAAACAAAAGTTATATTCTTTTTTGTTATATAGCGTTACAAGCCGTCTAGCCCCGGCCACGCTGAGCCTAGCAGTTGCCTGACATATTGAGACTCAGCTGTATCTTTGCGGGCTATAGGTTTTTTCCTAAGCTGACGGACAAGCCTTTCGAGGAGTTCAACCTCCTGCCTGATCCAACGAGAACCCAAACCATGAGCGACAACCGACAGTGGGCCCGCGAAGCCATCCGCATCATCGAAGCGGACTTCCAGCGCAGCGCCGACACCCACCTGATTCCCTTGCCGCTGCCGGGTTTTGCGGGCATCGAACTGTATTTCAAGGACGAGTCCAGCCATCCGACCGGAAGCCTCAAGCATCGCCTGGCGCGTTCGCTGTTCCTCTATGCGCTGTGTAACGGCTGGCTGAAGCCTGGCGCGCCGGTGATCGAGGCATCCAGCGGCTCGACGGCGATTTCCGAGGCGTACTTCGCCCGCATGCTTGGCCTGCCGTTCATTGCGGTGATGCCGGCGACCACATCGAAAGAGAAGATTGCCCAGATCGCCTTTTACGGCGGCCAAAGCCATCTGGTGAACGATCCGACGCAGATCTACGCCGAGTCCGAGCGTCTGGCACGCGAGCACGGCGGGCATTTCATCGACCAGTTCACCTACGCCGAGCGCGCCACCGACTGGCGAGCGAACAACAACATTGCCGAGTCCATCTTTCAGCAGATGCGCTATGAAAAACACCCGGAACCGAGCTGGCTGATTTCCAGCCCGGGCACCGGCGGCACCACCGCGACCCTCGGTCGTTACGTGCGCTATCGCCAGCACTGCACCCGCGTGCTGTGCGCCGACGCCGAGCGTTCGGTGTTCTTCGATTTTTACCAGACAGGCGACGCCAGCCTGCGACTCGACTGCGGCTCACGCATTGAAGGCATCGGCCGGCCGCGGGTGGAGGCGTCGTTTTTGCCCAAGGTGATCGATGCGATGGTCAAGGTGCCGGATGCCTTGTCCCTGGCCGCCATGCACTATCTGGCGCAGCGCCTCGGGCGGCATGTCGGTGGATCGAGCGGGACCAATCTGATCGGCGCGCTGATGGCGGCGCAGCAGATGAAAGCGGCGGGAGAGTCGGGGTCGATCGTGGCGATTCTGTGCGATGGCGGCGAACGGTATGCGGATACGTATTACGACCAGAAATGGTTGAAGGCGCAGGGGTATGAGCTAAGCGATTTGATCGAAGCGGTGGCGGCGAGTGCCGAGCGCGGGGAGGCGCTGCCGCCTTCGGTGCTGCGCGCCAATATCTGACACACCGAAATCAAATGTAGGAGTGAGCCTGCTCGCGATAGCGCAATAATATTCAGCATCGATGTTGACTGAATCACCGCTATCGCGAGCAGGCTCACTCCTACAAGGGTTATGTATCAGTCAGTGAGACCGAGGAAATCCCGGGCCACTGCCTCGGCAATCCGGATCCCGTCCACGCCCGCCGAAAGAATCCCGCCGGCATAGCCTGCGCCTTCGCCGGCCGGGAACAGGCCCTTGACGTTCATGCTCTGCAGCGACTCGTTACGCGTGATGCGCAGCGGCGAGGAGGTGCGTGTCTCGATCCCGGTCAGTACCGCATCGTGCAGCGAGTAGCCGCGAATCTGCTTTTCGAACGCCGGCAACGCTTCACGAATCGCTTCGATCGCGAAGTCCGGCAGCGCCAACGCCAGGTCGCCCAGGGCGACGCCCGGTTTGTACGACGGCTCGACTTCACCCAGTTCGGTCGAAGGAATGTCGTTGATGAAGTCGCCGACCAGTTGCGCCGGGGCTTTGTAGTCGCTGCCGCCAAGGATGAAGGCGTGGGACTCCAGACGTTCCTGCAACTCGATCCCGGCGAGCGGGCCGCCCGGATAATCGACTTCCGGGGTGATGCCAACGACGATGCCGGAGTTGGCATTGCGCTCGTTACGCGAGTATTGGCTCATGCCGTTGGTGACCACGCGGTTCGGCTCGGACGTCGCCGCCACCACAGTGCCGCCCGGGCACATGCAGAAGCTGTAGACCGAGCGGCCGTTCTTGGCGTGGTGTACCAGTTTGTAGTCGGCAGCGCCCAGTTTCGGGTGGCCGGCGTATTTGCCCAGTCGCGCACGGTCGATCAGCGATTGCGGGTGTTCGATGCGGAAACCCACCGAAAACGGCTTGGCTTCCATGAACACACCACGGCTGTGGAGCATGCGGAAGGTGTCGCGGGCGCTGTGGCCGAGGGCCAGGACCACGTGTTTCGAATGCAGGGTTTCGCCGCTGGCCAGTTGCACGCCGACCAGTTGGCCGTCTTCGATCAACACGTCGGTGACGCGCTCCTGAAAACGTACTTCACCGCCCATCTCACGGATCTGCTCGCGCATGTTTTCGACCATGCCGGTCAGGCGGAACGTACCGATGTGCGGCTTGCTGACGTAGAGGATTTCTTCCGGCGCGCCGGCCTTGACGAATTCGTGCAGGACTTTGCGACCGAGAAACTTAGGGTCCTTGATCTGGCTATACAGCTTGCCGTCGGAAAACGTCCCCGCGCCGCCTTCGCCGAATTGCACATTGGACTCGGGGTTGAGCACGCTTTTGCGCCACAGTCCCCAGGTGTCCTTGGTGCGCTGGCGCACTTCGGTGCCGCGCTCGAGGATGATCGGCTTGAAGCCCATTTGCGCCAGCAGCAACCCGGCGAAGATCCCGCACGGGCCGAAACCGACGACAATCGGCCGCTGGCCCGGATCGCTCGGTGCCTGACCGACGAATTTGTAGCTGACATCCGGCGCCACATTGACGTTACGGTCGTCGGCGAACTTGCCCAACACCTTGGCCTCGTCGCGTACGTTGAGGTCGATGGTGTAGATGAAGCACAGTTCGGAGGACTTTTTGCGCGCGTCGTAGCTGCGCTTGAACAAGGTGAAATCGAGCAAGTCATCGCTGGCGATGCCCAAGCGTTGCACGATGGCGGCGCGCAGGTCTTCTTCGGGATGGTCGATTGGCAGCTTGAGTTCAGTGATTCGTAACATGGCGGGGATCCGGATTCGCGGGGCGCACAACTGCGCCAGGGCGTTTGAAGGCGGCGATTATAAGCCGCCGCGACCGGATCCGTGGGGGAAAAACGATCAGTCGTTACGCGCGCCGCCGAAATAGCCGCAACCGCGCTGCACCTGACCGTCGATACGCAGTTCTGCGCTCATGTGCTGCACGCTGCCGGTGCTGCTGTCGACGCAACGCTGCGGCGCGACCCACAATTCGATGCGCTGGTCGTTGGCTTCGCTGCTCAGATTGAAGCGGCCGTCGCCCAGTTGTTCTTCCACATACGGCACGGCGAGCGGCGGCTGGCCCTCGCGGTCGATGACCATGCCTTTGCCGCTGACCTTCACATTCCATTCCGGGCCATGGCCGGCGGCACGCAGGATCAGCAGTTTGAAATTGGGGTCATCGCACGCCGTGCCCGAGCGTTCGACGCGATACAACTGGCTCAGGTCGAGGCGATCACCAGATACCTTGCCGCGCACATCGGCAAACAGTTTGCCCTGCTCGTCGGCGAGGATCGCAGCCTCTTGCAGGATACTGGTGCCGCCGCTGTCATTGACCACCAGTTGGCGCTGATCCTGACATGGCTGGAACACCAGTTTGCCGTCAGCGGCGGTCAACTGCCCCTGCATCCGCGTCTGCCCGGCATGTGAAACGCTTTCGCGCTGGCCGTCGAACAATTGGCAGGCGGCAAACATCGGCAGCAGGGCAACGAGGACTAACGAACGGGCGACACGCATCTTTGGTTCTCCAGACAAGTGTCGCCACGTTACGCAGCCTGACCGTTCATCACAAGGGCTTAGCCCACGTGAAGCGTCTGACCTGTCTGCAGGCCTTCGACACTCTTGGCGTAGGCCAACGCGACTTCCGCCGCAGGAACCGGCTTGAAGCCGCGGAAATAAGGCGCGTATTTGCCCAGGGCTTCGGTTAGAACAGTCGGGCTGACCGAGTTCACCCGCAGGCCGCGTGGCAGTTCAATGGCGGCTGCGCGCACGAAGCTGTCGAGGGCGCCATTGACCAAGGCTGCCGATGCACCGCTGCGAATCGGATCATGGCTGAGTACGCCGGTGGTGAAGGTGAACGAGGCGCCGTCGTTGGCAAATTCGCGACCGATCAGCAGCAAGTTGACCTGACCCATCAGCTTGTCTTTCAGGCCGAGGGCGAAGCTGTCTTCAGTCATCTCGTCCAGTGCTGCGAAGGTGACGTTGCCCGCCGTGCAGACCAGCGCATCGAATTTGCCGGTCTGTTCGAACAGCTCGCGGATTGATGCGCTGTCGCTGATATCCACCCGCAAGTCGCCGCTGTTGCGGCCGATGCGAATGACTTCGTGACGTTGCGACAATTCTTTGTCCACCGCCGAACCGATGGTGCCGTTGGCGCCTATCAACAGAATCTTCATCGAGCTGTACCCCAAGTGATTGAACGAGGCTTCAGTCTAGAGTGGTTTTTCCTGCGGATAAGCGCACTAATAGGCAACCTTTGGTTTTCAAATGGAAACAATCGATGAGCGAAATGGATGATCTCGCCGCGTTCGCCGTGCTGATCGAGGCGGGTAGCTTTACGTTGGCGGCGCAACAACTGGGTTGCAGCAAGGGCCAGTTGTCCAAGCGCATCAGTCAGCTCGAAGCGCAGTTCAGCGTGGTTTTGCTGCAACGCACGACCCGGCGACTGAGTCTCACGGCAGCGGGTGCGGCGTTGTTACCGCAGGCTCAGGCGCTGGTGGTTCAGGTCGAACGCGCCCGACAGGCCGTGGCGCGCTTGAAAGACGACATGGCCGGTCCGGTGCGCATGACCGTTCCGGTGTCGCTGGGTGAAACCTTCTTCGATGGCTTGTTGCTCGAGTTTTCGCAGCAATATCCCGAGGTGCAGATCGAACTGGAGCTGAACAACAGTTACCGCGATCTGTCCCGCGACGGTTTTGATCTGGCGATCCGCGCCGAGGTGGCCAATGATGATCGGCTGGTGGCCAAACCCCTGCTGGCCTGGCATGAAATGACCTGCGCCAGCCCGGCCTATCTCGAACGTTTCGGCGAACCGGCGACACCGCAGGCACTGGCCGAACACCGCTGCTTGCTCAACAGCCACTACAGTGGGCGAGAGGAGTGGCTGTACCACCAGCAGCACGAATTGCTGCGGGTGCGGGTGTCGGGTCCTTTCGCCAGCAACCATTACAACTTGCTGAAAAAAGCCGCGTTGTCCGGTGCAGGCATTGCGCGATTGCCGTCGTACCTGTTGCAAACGGAACTGGCTGACGGCCGCTTGCGCTGGTTGCTGCGCGATTTCCAGACGCGGCGCATGCCGATGTATCTGGTGCATCCGTATCAGGGCGGATTGCCGAAACGCACGCAGGTGCTGGCGGATTATTTGATGGGCTGGTTCAAGCGCAGTGGCGAGGCGCTGGATCGACTCCAGCGCTGAAAGCAATCTTTTTGTAGGAGTGAGCCTGCTCGCGATAGCGGTGGATCAGTAAAAAATTGATCGACTGACACACCGCTATCGCGAGCAGGCTCACTCCTACAATTCAGGTCAGCCTTGGAATCGGCGGGCAATCAGATTATCTATCGACAATCGGCCTGGCCCGGTCGTCATCAAGTACAGCAACACCGCCGCCCAGGTGCCATGAGTCGGATAAGCATCCGGATAGACAAACAGCTGAATGACCAAGGTCATGCCGAGCAATGCGAGCGCCGAAAACCGTGTGGCCAAGCCGATCAGAATCAGCACGGGGAAAGCATGCTCGGCGAACGCCGCCATGTGTGCCGCGATCTCGGGTGACAACAGCGGCAGGTTGTATTCGCTCTGGAACAGCGGAATCGTCGAATCAGCCAAACGAGGCCAGCCCAATTCAAAGGTGCCGTCGATCAGGTCGATGGCCAGTCCTTCGACCTTGGTTTGGCCGGACTTCCAGAACACGGCGGCGATCGAGAAGCGGGCGATGAAAGCGATCAGGCTGTGCGGGATTTTTTCCAGCAGCGCGACGGCCCGCAGGATGAAAATGTTCATGGCAATTCCTTGTGAGTCAGGCGAGCGATGGCGTTGTGTGCAATCAGCACGGCAAGGGTCTGTGCGAGGTCGAAGGGCGGGCTGTTTTCCACCGCCGCGAGCAGTGGCTGACCCTTGAGCAGGTGACGGATAAACATCGTGGCGCCGGCTTCAACGGCAAACACTTCCACGTCCAGTCCGTTGCGCAGGACCATGGCGTGCTGACCCTGATTGAGGCCAATCCCCGCCAGGGTCTGCGCCTGCTGATGTGCGGCCCAGATTGCGACCACCGCGTAGGCGGAATCGAGTGTGTGCACGGACGGATGAAGCCTCAGATACAGATCGCTCAAGGCCCGCGGGCTGGCGAGGGCGGCGCTGATGTCGTCGGGCCGGACGGGCTGCGCATCCGCGGCGTGATAGGCGAGGGTGCGCAGATGCTCAAGGCGTGCAACATCGGCGACATAAGGTACGCCGGCGATCGGTTCGAAGCCGGCGATGAAGTCGGCAAATCCGTCGCCGTAACGGCTCATCAGCGGACTCTGCGGTGGCTGGCGTTGAACAAACACGCCTGCCATGGCGCGGAAGAATTCTTCGCCGACCAACTGCACCACCACCGGATAACTCTCAGCCAAGGCGTTGACCAACGAACTGTGCACGTTATTGCGATACACCGCGAAACGGCTGGCAGGGTCGGCACCGTTGTGGCTGCACAAGCCATCCGGACACGGCCGTTTTACGTCGAGCAGCGCGGCGGCGAAGGCCGCTTGCCGGCTCATGGTGCACCCTCCGCCTGGCGCAACAACGCCTCGGCCTGTTGCGCTTCGGCGAGCAACACGTCGAAGGCTGGCACCTGGTTGTCGCGTTCGATCAGGGTCGGCACCGGGCCGATGCGCGCGAGCACTTGTCGATACAGGCGCCAGACTGCCTGATCGACCGGCGCCCCGTGGTCGTCGATCAGCAAGCGGTCGCCGAGGTTGTCGCAATCTTCAGCGAAACCGGCCATATGAATCTCGCCGACGGCGTGCAGCGGCAATGCGTCGAGATAGGCCAGCGGATCACGCTGATGGTTGACGCACGACACGTAGACATTGTTGACGTCGAGCAGCAAGCCGCAGCCACTGCGCCGGATCACTTCGCTGATGAAGTCCGTCTCGTCGAGGGTTGAATCCCGAAATGCCAGATAGGTCGCCGGGTTCTCCAGCAACATCGGGCGTTTCAGAGTGTTCTGCACCTGATCGATGTGCGCGCAGACGCGATTCAGCGTTGGCGTGTCATAGGCCAGTGGCAGCAGATCGTTGAGAAACACCGGGCCATGGCTCGACCAGGCCAGGTGTTCGGAAAAGGATTGTGGTTGATAGCGCTCGATCAGCTCGGCGAGGCGTTGGAGATGCCCGGTATCGAGCGGACCTTCGCCACCGATCGACAGCCCCACGCCATGCAATGACAACGGGTACTGTTCGCGGATCAAACCGAGGAAATGATGAAACGGGCCGCCGGCCACCATGTAGTTTTCGGCGTGGACCTCGAAGAAACCGAGGTCGGGGATGGAGCCGAGCACTTCAAGGAAGTGCCCGGTCTTGAGCCCCAGCCCGGCACGGGCGGGGAGCTCGGTGCGAGCTGCCTGAGTGCGCGGCAGGGACGGTTCGTGATGACTGAACATGGGCGTCACTCAGGCAGACCAACGATCAGGACTTGGCTTTAAAGGCTTCGAGCTGACCGAAACCGCTCGGCGAGGTTTTGCTTTCGGTGGTGATGCAGGTGCCTTTCGGAACGAGCTTCCAGGCGTTGGCCTGATAGTCCATTTTCGCCGTGCCGGCACAGGTGGTGCCTGCACCTGCGGCGCAATCATTCTTGCCTTTCAGCGCCACGCCGAAGCATTTTTCCATGTTGGCATCGGCGGCTTGTGCAGTGGAGACAGTGGCGATGCTCAGAGCGGAACCGAGGGCCAGAACCAGGGCGGTGGCGGACAGGGTACGGGTAGTCGCAGTCATGATGTTTCTCCAGATTTATCAGGGTTTCTGCAAGCGGTTTGCGCTTGCTTGTCCCTCTAGAGAAAGCTCACAGCGATGCGTTACAGCGGGCGCAAAACTTTTCCGGAATTTTTCCTGACACGGTTATCCCGTGTGGGAGCGGGCTTGCTCGCGAAAGCGGTGAATCATTCGACATCTTCGTTAACTGACACACTGCTTTCGCGAGCAAGCCCGCTCCCACAGAGATTCCTTGGGGGCGCCAAATATCTCGAATAACTTGGCTGAAACTTTCAGGCTCCGATCAATTATTTGAAGGAAGAATGGCAGTGTAATAAAAGAATTTTTTATCGCCGATGCGTCTAAAAAACTGTCATTTATAACAGTGGTCAGTATTTTTCAAGTGGTTATATTCAAATCTGGTCAGTCATCTACTAGGAAGAATATTTATGACGCTTATTTCAAAGATTAAGAAATGAACCTCTATCATTGGTCCTTGTTACGCTATGGAGCCTGTCAAGAAGCGGTACTGAAGCGGGAGTTTGCAAGGAAATAAAGAGTGGCATCGGACGAGAATTAAGGAGCATCGAATGGCTACTGTAGAAGAGCGGGTAAAGGAAATTGTTTCAGGAAGTCTTGGCATAGATCCGGTGGACGTTGTAGGTCCAGCCGATTTTTCAGCCGATTTAGGAGCGGACTCCTTGGCTGTGGTTGAGTTGGTTATGGCGTTGGAGGACGAGTTTGATGTAAAGATTCTAGGCGACGCTGCCGAAGACATCGCAACTGTTCAACAAGCCATCGACTACATTAAAGCGCAGATTGGCTCATGACTATTAAGTCGAACGTTGGTTTAACTTCGCTTTAAAATTAAAAACGGCCCGAAGGCCGTTTTTAATTTAGCGATATCCCTCAACCGCCCAAATACGCCTCGCGCACTTTCGGATCGGTCAGCAGCGCTTCACCGGTGCCTTGCATGACCACGCGGCCGTTCTCCAGCACGTAGGCGCGGTCGGCGATTTTCAGCGCCTGGTTGGCGTTCTGCTCGACCAGGAACACGGTCACACCGTCCTTGCGCAGCTGTTCGATGATGTCGAAGATCTGCTGGATGATGATCGGCGCCAGGCCCAGCGACGGCTCGTCGAGCAGCAACAGTTTCGGCTTGCTCATCAGCGCACGGCCGATGGCGAGCATTTGCTGTTCGCCGCCGGACATGGTGCCGCCGCGCTGGTTGAAGCGTTCTTTCAGGCGTGGGAAAAGTCCGAGGACCTTGTCCATCTGTTCTTGATAGTCGCCCTTGTCGGTGAAAAATCCGCCCATGGACAGGTTTTCTTCCACAGTCAGACGGGCAAACACTCGACGACCTTCCGGGACCACGGCAATGCTCTTGCGCATGATCTGCGACGAGTCCTGGCCGACCAGTTCCTCACCCATGTAGCGGATGCTGCCGCTGTGCGCCTGCGGTGAACCGCACAGCGTCATCAGCAGCGTGGATTTGCCGGCACCGTTGGCGCCGATCAGCGTGACGATCTCGCCCTGACGGACTTCGACATTGACGCTGTGCAGGGCCTGGATCTTGCCGTAGAAGGTGGAAACGTTTTCGAACTGCAGCATTTACGCTTCCCCCAGGTAGGCTTTGATCACTTCAGGATTGTCGCGGATCTGTTCCGGCGTACCGTCGGCCAGTGGCGTGCCCTGGTTGATCACGACGATGTGGTCGGAAATGCTCATGACCAGTTTCATGTCGTGCTCGATCAGCAGCACGGTGACGTTGTGCTCTTCACGCAGCACGCCGATCAACGCCTTGAGGTCTTCGGTTTCCTTCGGGTTCAGGCCGGCGGCCGGTTCGTCGAGCATGAGAATCCGCGGGCGGGTCATCATGCAGCGAGCGATTTCCAGACGCCGTTGCTGGCCGTAGGCGAGGGTGCCGGCGGTACGATTGGCGAACTCTTTGAGGTTGACCTTTTCCAGCCAGTACTCGGCAAACTCCATGGCCTCGCGCTCGCTTTTGCGGAACGCCGGGGTCTTGAACAGGCCGGACAGGAAGTTGGTGTTCAGGTGACGGTGCTGGGCGATCAACAGGTTCTCGACCGCCGTCATGTCCTTGAACAAACGCACGTTCTGGAACGTACGCACCACGCCTTTGAGGGCGATCTTGTGGCCCGGCAGGCCCTGGATCGGCTCGCCGTCGAGCAGGATGCTGCCGCCGGTAGGCTGATAGAAACCGGTCAGGCAGTTGAACACGGTGGTTTTGCCGGCGCCGTTCGGCCCGATCAGCGCAACAACCTGTTTCTCTTTGACGGTCAGCGCCACGCCGTTGACCGCCAGCAAGCCGCCGAAGCGCATGCTTAGATTTTCGACTTTAAGGATCTCGCGGCTCATTTGCGCAACTCCATGTGTGGGCGTTGCATCGGCAGCAGACCTTGTGGACGCCAGATCATCATCAACACCATCAGCGCGCCGAACATCAACATGCGGTACTCGCTGAACTCACGCATCATTTCCGGCAACAGGATCATCACGATCGCCGCCAGGATCACGCCCAACTGCGAGCCCATCCCGCCCAACACGACGATGGCGAGGATGATCGCCGACTCGATGAAGGTAAACGACTCGGGCGTCACCAGACCCTGACGCGCGGCGAAGAAGCTGCCGGCGAAACCGGCAAACGCGGCGCCCAGGGTGAACGCGGAAAGCTTGATCACTGTCGGGTTCAGACCCAGCGCACGGCAGGCGATTTCATCTTCACGCAGCGCTTCCCAGGCACGGCCGATCGGCATGCGCAGCAAACGGTTGATGACGAACAGCGCTGCCAGCGCCAGCAACAGGGCAACGAGGTAGAGGAAGATCACCTTGTTGATCGAGTTGTATTGCAGGCCGAAATACTCATGGAACGTCTGCAGGCCTTCGGCCGCTTTACGCTCGAAGGTCAGGCCGAAGAACGTCGGTTTCTCGATGTTGCTGATGCCGTTCGGGCCGCCGGTGATGTCCGTCAGGTTACGCAGGAACAGACGGATGATCTCGCCGAAACCCAAGGTCACGATCGCCAGATAGTCGCCGCGCAGACGCAATACCGGGAAGCCCAGCAGGAAGCCGAACGTCGCCGCCATCAGGCCGGCAATCGGCAGGCAGATCCAGAAACTCAGGCCGTAATAATGCGACAGCAGCGCGTAGCTGTAGGCGCCGACGGCGTAAAAACCGACGTAACCCAGGTCAAGCAGACCGGCCAGACCGACGACGATGTTCAGACCGAGGCCGAGCATCACGTAGATCAGGATCAGCGTGGCGATATCCACCGCGCCACGGGAGCCGAAGAACGGCCACACCAGCGCCAGCACAATCAGCCCAATGATGAAATAACGCTGGGTAGAGGGCAGGGTCAGGAAGTTGCTGGCCTTGGCCGGAATCAGCGGCATGCCCGGCGAAGAACGCCAGGCCTTGCTGATCTGCTGGTTGAACAGCACGCGCAAAAACATCAGCACCGAGCAGATCGCGATGGTCGCGAGTACCGCAGGGCTGGTGTTGTGCACTTCCAGATTGATGCCGACGATGGTCAGTTTGAGACCGAGTACCGGGTAGGCCACAGCCCACACCAGCAAGGCACTGAACAGTGCCTGTTTAAGATTCCTAGTCATACTTTCTCAACCTCCGGACGGCCCAGAATGCCGGTCGGACGGAACAACAGCACCAGAACCAGCAAGCCGAACGCCACGACGTCCTTGTACTGGTCGCCGAAGATATCGGCACCGAACGCTTCCGCTACACCCAGCACCAACCCGCCGAGCATGGCCCCTGGGATGCTGCCGATGCCGCCCAGTACCGCAGCGGTGAAGGCCTTGAGGCCGACGAGGAAACCGGCGTTGGGGTTGATCACGCCGTATTGCATGCTCAGCAGGACCGCCGCAACGGCAGCCAGCGCAGCACCGATGACGAAGGTCAGGGCGATGATGTTGTTGGTGTTGATGCCGAGCAGGTTGGCCATCTTGATGTCCTCGGCACAGGCGCGGCAGGCGCGGCCCAGGCGGGAACGGGAGATGAACAGGGTCAGGCCGAGCATGGCGATCAGGGTAACCACGAACACCACGATCTGCATGTAGGAAATCAGCACTTCTTGTGCGCCACCTGGACCGAAGGCGAAGTTGCCCGGGATCAGGTTGGGGATAGCTTTGTCCTTGGAGTCTTGCGCCAGCAGAACGGTGTTCTGCAGGAAGATCGACATACCGATGGCGGAAATCAGCGGGATCAGACGGTTGCTGCCACGCAGGGGGCGGTAGGCGATCCGTTCGATGCTGTAACCGTAGGAACTGGTGACGACGATGCTGGCGATGAACGCCGCGGTCATCAACAGCGGGACACTGTCGAGTCCCATCATGGTCAGCCCGGCAATGGCGATGAACGCCACGTAGGAGCCGATCATGTACACCTCGCCGTGGGCGAAGTTGATCATTCCAATGATGCCGTAAACCATCGTGTAGCCGATGGCGATCAGGGCATACATGCTGCCAACGTTGAGGCCGTTAACCAGCTGTTGGAAGAAGTGATAGATGTCAGGCATTACAGCGCTCCTAAAAACCTGATACGCATTTCACTGGTGGAGTCATTTTCCCGCCCGGCCCCGTGGATCTTTATCCACTTCGAATCCGGGTTTTGCCAGCGAACCGCTGATGACGGTTTTGAGATTTTCAGGTGGGGAGACTGGCGGATCACGCCAGCGCGGCCCAATACGTTCGTAAAACAAAGCCCACGGCACGCCGTGGGCTTTATTGGCAGTCAGTCAGGCAAGGCCTTACTGAGGCGAAACTTCGGTTTTAGGTTTGCCGTTGTGCCACTCGTAGACCACAAATTTGAAGTCTTTCAGGTCGCCCTTGTCGTCGAAGCTCAGCTCGCCAGTCGGAGTTTTGAACGAACCGGCGTGAATGGCTTCAGCCACTTTGGTTGCGTCTTCGGACTTGGCAGCCTTGATGCCTTCGGCAATCACGGTCACAGCCGAGTAGGACGGGAACACGAACGGACCGCTCGGGTCTTCCTTCTTGGCTTTGAATGCGTCAGCCAGGGCGACGTTGGCCGGATCCTGGTCGAAGGATTTCGGCAGGGTCACCAGCAGGCCTTCGGATGCGTCCTTGGCGATCTGGGTGATCGAGTCGTTACCCACGCCTTCCGGACCCATGAAGCGGGCTTTCAGGCCTTTTTCCTGAGCCTGGCGCAGGATCAGGCCCAGCTCCGGGTGGTAGCCGCCGTAGTAGACGAAGTCGACGCCGGCTTGCTTGAGCTTGGCGATGATCGCCGAGAAGTCTTTGTCGCCGGCGTTGACGCCTTCGAACACGGCAACCTTGGTGCCTTTCTTCTCGAGGGTCGATTTGACGGCGGTGGCGATGCCTTCACCGTATTGCTGTTTGTCGTGCAGCACGCCAACCACTTTCGGTTTGACGTGATCGGCGATGTAGTTACCGGCGGCAGGGCCCTGCGCGCTGTCCAGACCGATAGTACGGAAGATCATTTTGTAGCCACGGGCGGTGATGTCCGGGCTGGTGGCGGCCGGGGTGATCATGATCACGCCTTCGTCTTCGTAGATGTCCGAAGCCGGCTGAGTGGAGCTGGAGCACAGGTGACCGACCACGAACTTGACGCCGTCGTTGACGACCTTGTTCGCTACCGCAACCGCTTGTTTCGGATCGCAGGCATCGTCGTATTCAACGGCTTGCAGTTGCTTGCCGTCGACGCCGCCCTTGGCGTTGATCTGCTCGATGGCCATTTTGGCGCCACTGAACTGCATGTCGCCGTACTGGGCTACTGGACCGGTCTTGGGACCTGCGATACCGATCTTGATGGTGTCAGCTGCGAACGAATGGCTGGCAACCCCGGCCAGAACCATAGCGGCAAACAGTTTGGAAATCTGCTTAGTAGCCTTAGTCATAGTGCTCCACTCTTACTGTTGTATTTTTTAGAGTTCTGGCGCCGCAGCAGCAGAACCGGGACAGATATCTTTGCGATACCCTCCGGAAATGCCCCCGGCAACTGTACCGGTACAGTGTAGAGCGCCGCTTGTTCAACTGGGAAGCAGGCGTCACGGGGCAAAACTTGGGGGTGTCGCATTTTTGAATGAAAAAGACAGAATCGCGGCGGGGCATTCGTAGGCATATAGCCTAAACAGCAGCATTCCCTGGCGTTCCTGCTCTTTTCGTTCGGTGCAGCCATTTGCAACCGGGTTTTTCTGACGGACCACCAACGTTTATGATTCGCGTCGATTTCTTTTCCGGACAGTTCCCATGAATCAAGAACCTAGCACCCTCTATGCCAAGCTGCTTGGTGAAACGGCATCTATCACCTGGAAGGAGCTGGAGCCGTTCTTCGCCAAGGGTGCCCTATTGTGGGTCGACCCTGACCTGGATTTGATCGCCGCTGCCGAGGCCGTGGCATCGGATGAAGGCGAGAAAGTCGCGGCCTGGCTGGCCGACGACAAGGTCGCCAAGCTGTCTGAAACGCGGGCGCTGGATATCTTCGAGCGTGATCCACAGCTCTGGGCGGTGGTGGTTTCGCCGTGGATTCTGATCCAGGAAAGGGCGGCGACTTGATTGATTGCACCTTTTTGGTGCTTGCCTTGTCGCGCCGCAAGTGTGTAGCGGAGTAGCGTGATGGCACGTTGCCGTAGAGAAACACCACGCATCACGGTGACGTAAACGTAACGGGAACAGTTTATTAAGCGGCTTTAGGGCCGCTTAATTGTTTCTGGATGTTGGTTCAGCAAGATTTGATCGTTCCCGCGCTCCGCGTGGGAATGCAGCCGGGACGCTCTGCGTCCCAATGCGGACGCAGAGCGTCCATTGATGCATTCCCACGCAGAGCGTGGGAACGATCATGGGGACGAGCCTGCTCGCGAATGGGGCGACTCGGTGCCGGATCAGACCGAATAAGTCTTGCCGGTATGGTTATTCAGCGAAATAACCTTGGTCTTGCCAATCCGGTGACGGTAGATCTCACGCAGGTACTTGATCGACTTCTTCACGCAATCGCGGGACAAACGAATGTCGTTGATCGAGACAAACTTGTCTTTGTCGTTGATCAGCTCGCGGTATTTCTTCTCGTACATCGGTTTGATCGCGTACCAGTTGGTATCGAGGATCTTCGCCGGATTCTCGAATTCGTTCAGCAATTCGTCGATGCGGTCTTCGTCAAAATCTTCTTGAACGATGAAGTCGAGAATCGAGTTGTCCAGTGTCTCGTCGAAGCGGTACGGATTCTTCGCGAAGCAGCGCTTGATGAACGCCACGATCAGGGTCAGGAAGTCGTCCGACAGGCACGGGCTCTTGGCGATCAGGGTGGTCAGCGACAGGTTGGCCGAAGCGCCGATCACCAACGCGTAACGCTTGAGCGTGGTGTTGGGGAACAGGCTGTTGAGGTGGGTTTTCAACCGGTTCAGGTCCATGTAGGACAGCTTGTAGTCTTTCGGCAGTGAGACGATCGAGACCACCGACGAGCAGTTCTTGAAGAAGTGCAGGTCGTGCAGTGCCGCCGCGTCGTAACCGGAATTCTTGTACTGCTCCAGCGAGGCGCGATAACGCTTGGATTCGATCGGCAACAAACTGATGCCTTCGATGGCTTGGGTAACCTTGTTGAAGTGCGGCAAGTCGATCGAGCGGAAGAACAGGTCATCGATGTTCAGACGCTGTGGCTCTTTATCGAAGACCTTGAACTTGTCGCTGCTCGGCGGCGGCGTTTCCGGCACCACCGATTCGGCGTAGGCAATCGCCACCGGGCCGGCCAAGCTCATGAACAGGTCGTTGGCATCCAGGCGAATGGTCTCGCCGATGTCGATGCCGGCGCGGCGGAAGTAGTTCTGGTCGTAGTCGGTGGTAACCGCCTGCGCCGTGAGAATGTTGAAGATCTGCTGCGAGATATACTGGTTGGCGTGCTTCTCCATCGCATTGACATCAATGTTCTGGATGTTGCCGTCATCGCTTTCTTCGGCGTAACGCATGATGTCGTTGGAGATCAGCATCATCGCGTTCCACGGGCGGATACGGCCCATGACGCTGGCTTCGCTGCTGTCTTCGTTGGCGAAGTTGTAGGAGAAGTCCCATTCCTCCGAAAGGTATTTGCACAGCAAACGCCCGGCGTTGATGTGCAGCGCCTCGGACATTTCGCTGCGGTGATCGGAAATATTCGGCAGCACGCAGATGCCGCTGGTGAAGATCGGCTCGAACACAAACGAATGACCGCTCTTGCCGTCGTGTTCATCCATCGGCTTGGTGTCGAACGTCTTGTTCATGTACGAGTGCTGCTGGGCCAGACCAAACTCCGAGGCCATGCCCGAACCGGTACCGCCGCCGGCACTGAAGATTGAAAAGTACAGGCGCGACTGGTTGGCTTTGATGCCGCAGCTGTCGATCAGGTACGAGTGGATCATTTTCCAGTCGGGGCTGGAGAAGCGCTGGGTGTCCTTATTGAGGATGATCTTCGCCAGGTACTGGCCGAGGATCGGCGCGTTACCGGCGCCACCGGCGTGGACTTCGGACAAGTCCATGATTTTCATTTTGCTGTAGTCGCGCAGGAAGCCGCTTTTCTCGCCCTTGCGCGAAAAACGGATGCGTCCGGCGATGTCCTTGTCGAGGTCGCCGAGCATCACCAGCGGTTCGACCAGAAACACCGGTTTGGTCGATTTGCTGGTGCCGATGCGCAGGTTGTTCTTGATCCACTGCGCCGGGCTGTAGCCCTTGTCGGCCAGACGCCGATCCGCCGGGCGGTCTTCGTTGTTGAATTCGTTGAGGTAGAACTTGCGCGCGTTGTACACCAGCTCCGCAACATCCAGGGCGATGTTGGAGCCGCAGCGACCGAGGCCGATCAGGCACACCGACGGAAATTCCTGATCGTTGTGCTGCTCGTTGTCGCCTTCCTGGTGAGGTGGGCGCGGGAACACCGAATCGCGCAGGCCGTCGAGGTTGTCGAGGATGCGGTCGGTGTTGGTTTCAGTGAAATACAGGTATTGCTGGGTCGACAGCGGGCGCGAGGGAGCCGATGGCCTGGACGGTGAAGCGCTGTTGGCGGCAGGATTCAGCGTCAGATCGGATACCGCCGTGGCGGGCTTGTTGTTAGAAGTCATTGCGCCATGCACCTGGACTGGGTTGGTTCGCCGACCAGTGCCGGTGAACCTCACGGAATAGGATCTCGCGTCTTTTGCGCGAATTAGGCCCGAGCGCCAGGGTGTTGGCCTGGGGTGATCGCTGGGCGGAATCCTTTCCTGATCGTTGATGAATCGGCCATTATTCGGCGATCTTTAATGGAAAAGAGGCAAAATGATGTCAACGCTACCTTCGTTGGGATTTGCCGGAATCGGCCTGATGGGCTTGCCCATGTGTCGACGGTTGTTGGCCGCGGGTTACCCGCTGGCCGTGTGGAATCGCAACCCGGACAAATGCGCGCCACTGGTTGAAGCTGGCGCCCGTCAAGTCGCGAGCCCCGCTGAACTGTGCGAGCACGCCGATATGGTCATGCTGTGTCTGGCCGATACCGCAGTGGTCCGTGAGGTGGTGTTTGGCGCTGGCGGTGTGGCTGAAGGGGCGAGAAAAGCTCAGTTACTGGTGGATTTTTCCAGCCTCGAACCGACCGCGACCCGCGAAATGGCCGCCGAGCTGGCCGAAAAAACCGGCATGCACTGGCTCGATTCGCCGGTGTCCGGCGGCGTGGTCGGTGCCGAAGCCGGCAGCCTGGCGATCATGGTCGGCGGTGCGGCGGAGCATCTTGAACGCGTGCGCCCGGTGTTGCTCACTCTCGGTCAGCGCGTCACGCACATGGGCGGCATTGGTGCCGGCCAGGTGACCAAGGCCTGCAATCAGATGATCGTCGCCTGCAATGCGCTGGTGATTGCCGAAGTGGTGGCGCTGGCTGAACAGGCAGGCGTCGATGCGCGCCTGATCGCCGAGGCGCTGGCCGGTGGCTTTGCCGATTCGAAACCCTTGCAGATCCTCGCCCCGCAAATGGCCGAGAGCCGTTTTGAGCCGATCAAGTGGCATGTGCGCACACTGCTCAAGGATCTCGACACGGCGGTGAAATTCTCTCGCGAGCAAGGCTCGGCCACGCCGATCAGCGGATTGGCCGCACAACTGATGCGCCTGCATGGGGCGCAGGGTTTTTTGGCGAAGGATCCAGCGACATTGGTGCAAATGTACCGTGCGCCAGACTCAACGGATTGACCGCGTGTGAAGGCTTGCGCTGGTTGATTTCCTCCAGCACCGGGCGCAATTCATCCAGCGGCACCGGGCGGCTGAGCAGGTAGCCCTGAATGAAATCGCAACCCGAGCGCTCGAGGAATTCGTATTGCTCCAGACTTTCCACGCCTTCGGTGACCACCTGCAAATGCAGGGTATGGGCCATGACGATAATTGCCTGAACGATTTCCATGTCGGCGGTGGCGGTGGGAATGTCGAGGATGAAAGAGCGGTCAATCTTCAGCGTATTGAGCGGCAGGCGTTTAAGGTAGGCCAGCGACGAGTAACCGGTGCCGAAGTCATCAATCGACAGCGACACGCCGAGGGCGCGGATCTGGCGCAACAGCACCAGAGTATTGGCGATATTGCCCATCAGGGCGTTCTCGGTGACTTCCAGCTCCAGCCGCTCCGGCGCGACGCCGGCAGTGCGCAACGCGCTTTCGATTTCGTCGGCCAGTTCCTCGCGGGCCAGGTTCAGCGGTGAGCAGTTCCAGGCGATTTTCAGGTCTTCGCAGCCATGGCGCGACAGCTCGCCCAGATCCTTGCAGGCCCGGCGCAGCACCCAGTTGTCCAGTTCGGCGATCAGGCCGTTGTTTTCGGCAATGCCGATAAAACGGTCCGGGGTCAGCAAGCCGTGGGTCGGATGTTGCCAGCGGATCAACGCTTCGAGCTTGGTCACGCGGCCGGTTTTCAGTTCAAAAATCGGCTGGTAATACAGCATCAGCGCGTGCTCTTCACGCAAGGCGTTACGCAATTCCTCTTCCAGTTGCAGCTCGAAGCTGGCGCGAGTCTTGAGGCTGGGACTGAAAAAGTGCAAACCGTTGCGCCCGGCGCCCTTGGATTGGTAGAGCGCGAGGTCGGCGTGCTTGAGCAACTCTTCGCAAGTGCTGCCATCGTGCGGAAACAGGCTGATGCCGATGCTGGTGGTCATCACCATCCGGCGCCCGGCCAGTTCAATGGGCTCTTTCATCTTGAGCATGATGCGCTGGGCCATGTTGCGCGCTTCCTCGCGGTCACGCAGGCTGATGAGGATGCAGAACTCGTCACCTCCGAACCTTGCGACCACGTCCTCATGGCTGCGCACCGAGCTTTTGATGTGACTGGCGATGACTTTGAGCAGCGCATCGCCGGCATCGTGGCCGAGGCTGTCGTTGATACGCTTGAAGTGGTCGATGTCGAGAAACATCACCGCCAGCATGCCGCCTTCGCTGGCTTTCTGGCTGAGCTTCTCGGCGAAGAGCTGATTGAAGCCACGGCGATTGATCAGGTTGGTCAGCGCGTCGTAGTTGGCCACTTGCTGCAACGACATGCGCGCCTGATCGAGCTGGCTGAGCAGGGCATTGACCCGGCGCAGGTCGTGTTCCTTGTTCTGCAGTTTTTTGTCGGCCATGGCGGCGCTGATGGCGCTGCCCAGAATCAGCAAGATGATCAACGCGACCGTCAGGCCCAGTTGCAGATGGCTGGTTTCCACGGCCATCGTCGGTGCGGCGCCGTCGGGCAGCACCAGTTGCAAGGCGGCCATGCCGGTGAAGTGCATGCTGATAATGCCGGCGCCGAGCATCAGCGCGGCGACGTATTTGAGCACCTGATGCGCCACGCCGCTGCCTTCACGCAGGTAGCCGGCCACCCACAACGCCGCAAAACTGGCGCCGACGGCGATCACGATCGACAGTCCGAATAGACTCGGTTGGTAATACGCCGTGGCGCTCGATTGCATGGCGGCCATGCCGACGTAATGCATGCTGGCGATCCCCAGGCCGATGACCACGGCAGTCCTCAGGCAACGCGCCAGACTCGGCTGCGCCACGCTCAGGGTGTGCATGGCCAGCGCCGAGGCGAGCAGGGCGATCAGCAGGGAAAACAGGGTGGTCGGCAGGTGGTAGTGGATCTCGATAGGGGCCTGAAACGCCAGCATGCCAATGAAATGCATGGCCCAGATCCCGCCGGCCAGGCAGGCGCCGCCGATCCAGCGCCAGACGCGTCGCGCGCCCGGGTTTTCGGCATGGCCGACCCGCTCGGCCATGTCCAGCGTGGCAAAACTGGCCGCGCACGCGACCAGATACGCCACCAGCACCAGCACGGGATCGTGGGTGCAATTGAGTATGACCTGTCCGCTCTCCGGCAGCTCGGTAACAAACTGCAAACCAAGCCACTCCATAGCGTGCCCCGTCTCGGATTCATCGGGCCGGTGCGTTCGTCAACGCCGGCGAATGCCTGGAGTATAGAGGCCGTTTCTGGGGCGCAAGGCGTAGTGGCACATTGGCGCGAATGATTTTGACATTAGCCTCATAGCGATTGGCGCTAAGGGTCAGGCAATACGTTCCAGAGGCAGGTCATTCCAGTGCGGCGGCAAGGGTGGCAGGCCGTGGGCGGCGCGGGCTTTGTCGCAGTCGCTGTTGTGTTCGCCGTTTTCCCATGAGGCCTCGAACTCGCGGCAGGGGCTGGAGCGCTGTTCATAGATCGTGCATTGCACGGCGCTACCGACCTCGCCCGCCAGCGATATGCAGCGCGTCGGCTTGCGGTCAGTGCCGATCATCGCTACCCGGCTCGGCGTGACTTGGGTCACCAGTTCATCGGGGACCGTACCGCCTGAGGATGAACACTCACCCCAGAAAAAAGACACGCGAAAATGGGAACAGCAGGCACCGCAATTCAGACACGGACTGGCTTCGGACATGGGCGGGGGTATCAAAGGGATTGATCGGAAGATCCGGACGGATCCGGCGGCCATTCTAGGCTTTGCCATGGCGTTGGGAAGGGGGGCGCGAAACTATTTTTTTGTGCCAGGGTTTTGCCGCAAAGCCCCCGGTTTTCGGGGGATTGCAGACTTATCAAGGGCTTACGTTTCGTTACAGTGCGATGGGCCGATATCAGGCTGACGAATGATGACAGACAGCCCTCGCGCGGCTGACTAGATTGCAGGTTCCGGGCTCGGATGCGTTGGCAGTGAAGCCCCATAACAATAAAGAGACGGACCCATGCAGAACTCGACCCAAGCGGCGAATGCCTGGCGCATTCTGTTCCTGCTGTTCCTCGCCAACCTGTTCAACTTCTTCGACCGCACGATCCCGGCGATCATCATCGAACCGATCCGCATGGAATGGCACCTCAGCGACTTTCAGCTGGGCATCATCGGTACCGCGTTCACCGTCGTTTACGCCATCGCCGGCCTGCCGCTGGGGCGCATGGCCGACACCGGTTCGCGCAGCAAGCTGATGGGCTGGGGCCTGGCGACGTGGAGCGCGCTGACCGCCGTCAACGGTCTGGTCGGCAGTTTCTGGAGCTTTTTGATCGTGCGCATGGGCATCGGCATTGGCGAGGCGAGTTATGCGCCGGCGGCCAACTCACTGATCGGCGACTTGTTTCCAGCCCACCGCAGGGCGCGAGCCATGGGCATTTTCATGCTTGGCCTGCCGCTGGGGCTGCTGCTGGCGTTCTTCACCATCGGTGCGATGGTCAAGGCGTTCGACAGCTGGCGGGCGCCGTTTTTCATTGCTGCGGTGCCGGGGCTGGTTCTCGCCATTTTCATGTTTTTCATCAAAGAACCAAAGCGCGGCGCGGCAGAAGCCGTGCAGGTCTCGCAAGAGAAGGTCGACAAGCCGATTCGCCGGGTACTCGCCGTGCCGACTTTTCTGTGGCTGGTGATGGCCGGGCTGTGTTTCAACTTCGCCACCTACGCCTGCAACTCGTTTCTGGTGCCGATGCTGCAACGTTACTTCCTGATGCCTTTGCAGGACGCGGCTGTGGCGACCGGGGTTATCGTCGGCGTGACCGGGCTGGTCGGGCTGACGCTCGGCGGCTGGATCGCCGACAAGATTCACCAGCGTTTCGCCAGTGGCCGGCTGTTGTTTGCCGCGTTCAGCCTGATTATCTCGACGCTGTGCACGGCGTGGGCGTTGCATGCCGGGCGTATTGAGATCGGCGTGTTCGTCGCGGTGTTCAGCGTTGGCTGGCTGTTCGCGTACAACTTTTACACCTGCGTGTACACGGCGATCCAGGACGTGGTCGAGCCGCGTTTGCGTGCCACGGCGATGGCGTTGTTCTTCGCCGGGCTGTATCTGCTCGGCGGTGGTTTGGGGCCGGTGGTGGTCGGTGGGTTGTCGGATCACTTCGCCCACACGGCGATGTTGTCGGCGGGGGCTGAGCAGATGACCGAAGCGTTCAAGGCCGTGGGTCTGCATGACGCGATGTACCTGATTCCGGTGGCGCTGTTTTTGACCATGGTCTTTCTGTTTCTGGCATCGCGGTGTTTTGTTCGCGATGCGCAGCGGATGAGGGATGGGTTGGTGGCGGTGGTTGAGCCAGAGGTTTCGGCGGCGACTGCTTAACGGCTATCGCGAGCAGGCTCATTCCTACAGGGGGAACGCTTTCCAACTGTAGGAGTGAGCCTGCTCGCGATAGGGTTATCAGCATCAGCTGATAAATAACTGACTTACAAAAAGGCCCGCATCACTGCGGGCCTCCTGGTTTTTCAACGGCGGAACAGGGCGGTTTAACCCGCCACCAACACCCGAATCGCTTCCAGGCGCAAAGCCGCTTTATCCAGCATCGCCAGACCCTGTTCACGCTGTGTACGCAGCGCTTCCAGTTCGCTGTCACGTACGCTCGGGTTGACCGCTTGCAAGGCGGTCAGGCGCGCCAGTTCTTCGTCGGTGTCGGCGGCCAGACGACGACGCGCTTCGGCCACGCGCTCGGCGTGACGCGGGGCGATCTTGTCTTCGCCGGCGTTGATCCGTGGCGTCAGCTGATCGCGCTGGGCCTGGATGAACTTGTTGGCGCTGGCACGCGGCACGCTTTCGAGCTGATCATTCAGGGTCTCAAACGAAACCCGTGGCGACAGGTCATTGCCATTGGCATCGAGCAGGCAGCGCAGCGCCGCCGGTGGCAAGTAGCGGCCCAGTTGCAGCGAACGCGGCGCGACCACTTCACTGACGTAAAGCAGTTCCAGCAATACGGTGCCCGGTTTCAGCGCCTTGTTCTTGATCAGCGCGACGGCGGTGTTGCCCATCGAGCCGGACAGCACCAGGTCCATGCCGCCCTGCACCATCGGGTGTTCCCAGGTGATGAACTGCATGTCTTCGCGCGACAGCGCCTGGTTACGGTCGTAGGTGATGGTCACGCCTTCGTCGTCGCCCAGCGGGAAACTGGCGTCGAGCATCTTCTCGCTCGGCTTGAGGATCAGGGCGTTTTCAGAATGGTCTTCGCTGTCGATGCCGAACGCGTCGAACAGGGTTTCCATATAGATCGGCAGGGCGAACTGGTCGTCCTGCTCGAGGATCGCCTCGACCAGCGCTTCACCTTCGCCAGCGCCGCCGGAATTGAGCTCCAGCAAACGGTCACGACCGGTGTGCAGCTCGGCTTCCAGGCGTTCACGCTCGGCGCGCGCTTCGTCGATCAGCGCTTGCCACTCGCCGTCGTCGGCTTCTTCGAGCAGCGGCAGCAGGCGCGGGCCGAACTGATGCTGCAAGGCGTTGCCGGTCGGGCAGGTGTTGAGGAACGCATTCAGCGCTTCGTGATACCACTGGAACAGGCGCGCTTGCGGGCTGGTTTCGAGGTACGGCACGTGCAGCTCGATGATGTGCTTCTGGCCAATCCGGTCGAGACGACCGATGCGCTGCTCGAGCAGGTCCGGGTGCGACGGCAGATCGAACAGCACCAGATGGTGAGCGAACTGGAAGTTGCGACCTTCACTGCCGATTTCCGAGCAGATCAGCACCTGCGCGCCAAACTCTTCGTCGGCGAAGTAGGCGGCGGCGCGGTCACGCTCGAGGATGTTCATGCCTTCGTGGAACACCGTGGCCGGGATGCCGGAACGCACGCGCAGGGCGTCTTCCAGGTCCATCGCGGTTTCGGCATGGGCGCAGATCACCAGCACTTTGGTGCGCTTGAGCATTTTCAGCTGATCGATCAGCCACTCGACGCGCGGGTCGAACTTCCACCAGCGCTCTTCTTCGCTGGCGTCCGGCTGGGCCTGGAAGCTGACTTCCGGGTACAGCTCGGCGTGTTCGCCCAGCGGCAGTTCGAGGTATTCGGCCGGGCACGGCAGCGGATACGGGTGCAGCTTGCGCTCCGGGAAACCCTGCACGGCGGCGCGGGTGTTACGGAACAGCACGCGGCCGGTGCCGTGGCGATCAAGCAGCTCACGTACGAGGCGGGCGCTGGCTTCGGTATCGCCATCATTGACCGCGGTCAGCAGGGCTTCGCCTTCATTGCCGAGGAAACCATGAATGGTCTTGTGCGCTTCGGCCGAGAGACGGCCCTTGTCGAGCAGCTCCTGGACGGCCTCGGCCACCGGGCGATAGTTGTCGCTCTCGGCGCGGAAGGCGGCCAGGTCATGGAAACGGTTCGGGTCGAGCAGGCGCAGACGGGCGAAGTGGCTGTCCTGGCCGAGTTGCTCTGGGGTGGCGGTGAGCAGCAGCACGCCCGGGATCACTTCAGCGAGTTGTTCGACCAGCGAATATTCCGCGCTGGCTTTTTCTTCGTGCCAGACCAGGTGATGCGCTTCGTCGACCACCAGCAGATCCCAGCCGGCGGCGAACAGCGCGTCCTGGGCCTTCTCATCGTCGACCAGCCATTCCAGCGCGACCAGCGCCAGTTGCGTGTCTTCGAACGGGTTGGTGGCATCGCTTTCGATGAAACGTTCTTCGTCGAACAGCGCGACTTGCAGATTGAAGCGGCGGCGCATTTCCACCAGCCACTGGTGCTGGAGGTTTTCCGGCACCAGGATCAGCACGCGGTTGGCGCGGCCCGAAAGCAGTTGGCGATGGATCACCAGACCGGCTTCGATGGTTTTCCCCAGGCCTACTTCGTCCGCCAGCAGTACCCGCGGCGCAATGCGGTCGGCGACTTCGCGGGCAATGTGCAACTGGTGCGCGATCGGTTGCGCACGCACGCCGCCCAAGCCCCACAGCGAGGACTGCAACTGGCGGCTGGTGTGTTCAAGGGTGTTGTAGCGCAGGGAGAACCACGGCAGCGGGTCGATCTGTCCGGCGAACAGACGGTCGCTGGCCAGACGGAACTGAATGAAGTTCGACAGCTGGGTTTCCGGCAGGGTAACGGCTTCGTTCTGGGCGTTGAGGCCGTGATAAACCATCAGTCCGTCGACATCGTCGACTTCCTGCACGGTCATCTTCCAGCCTTCGAAATGAGTAATGCTGTCGCCGGGCGAGAACCGCACGCGGGTCAGGGGCGCATTCCGTAGCGCGTACTGGCGGGTTTCGCCAGTGGCCGGGTAAAGCACGGTCAACAAGCGGCCGTCCTGTGCCAGAACGGTGCCTAAACCAAGCTCTGCTTCGCTGTCACTGATCCAGCGTTGCCCCGGTTGATACTGCTGCGCCATGCTGCCTGACTCCCACCTTGAAAAAGCGGGCTATCTTAACGGAATGCGGGCTTCAGGGCCAAAGGAATAGGAGCAGCGGCAAGCTTTTAGCTTCGAGCTGCAAGCTGAAACCGAGGCGTCATGTGTCGCTTTTTTAAAGCGGCAGGGCACCAGTCAGTGTCAACCGGGTCACAAGTTTGCGACAGGCGGCTCAAGGCGCCTGCACCCCAGCCGATAGCCTGCACACAGGAGACCCTTTATATGTTGCCACCGATGCTGCCCTTGAGCGCTGTGCCGATCACCTCCCAGCAGGATCCGATCCGCCAGCGGCCGGACATCCCGCCAGTGGTGCCGGTGCAGGAGAGCTCCAATGAAAGCACGATCGATCTGCAAAAGCGCGATCCCGAAGAGGATGGGCTGTTGCTGCGCGAGGAACAGCGCCGCCAGCAGGAGCGTGATCGCCGTCGTCGTGAGGCGGATGAAGACCCCGAAGAACACCTGGCCGTGCCCGGCACCGAGTTGAACGCTGACAACACCGTGCCGGTGGTGCCGCTGATGGAAGATCAGCCACGTCAGGGGTTGTGGGTCGATATCGAGATTTGAGCTGCGGCTGGTCAGCGGGCGCGTGAGGCGGCATGATTGGCGCAACTCTGCCGCTGATCGGCAGCTCTGATCTCTTTCGCGATGTGCCGGACGCCATGAGCCAAGACGACAAACTGATCGACCTCAGCACTGAACGCGCCAAGCGTGTGCATGACCTCAACGAGAAACGCTTGAACGAAGTGCGCAACGCCTTCGAGCAGGCTATGCCGTTGGGAAAAAGCAAAAAAAAGTCGAAGAACAAGCCGAAAAAGCGTTGATCTCCCGCTGCATTCGTTGATGCAGGTCAGTTATTTCCCCTCCTTTGTTCCCTTCGTTGCGGATATTGATCCCGGTCAATGTGTGCGCCTGTGTGTTTGCTAACTTGGCCCCATCGCAGCAAAGCAGGGGCCAGGAGGCCAGTCATGTTTTTCGATAACGTGGTGTTTGCCGGGGTTTTGACTGTAGGCCTCATGGTTCTGTTTTTTGCAGGGTTTGGATTTTTTATCTGGAAGGATGCGCATAAGCGGCGCAAGTGATTTCTTCTGGATTGATGAGCACGCAAGGCATTTTGGGGCGACTTCGGTTGCCCCTTTTTTTTGGGGCCGTGGCGGCCTTTGGGCCGACCAGGCTTTTGGGGTTTTGGGTGAATATCCGTTTTTGCGGTGCTGCGGCTGGCGGTTTCGCCCTTACGGCGAGGCACTTTTTCCAGACGCCGAAAAAGTACCCAAAAAGGCTTGCTCCTGCGTTCGGCCCTCGCAGGCTCGGGTTCCTTCGCTGCGGGATCGATCCGGGCGCAGCGGCTCCGGTTTGCTTCGCTGCACCTCCTTCCGCTGTGTCTGGCTGCGCCAGACGGTCGCTGCGCTCCCACGCCCGGATCAATCCCTCCACTCAGCCTTCCGAAGTCGCCCGTGGATCAAAAGCACTCGAGCTAACGCTCATTGTTGAGTGGGGCGGCTTCGCCGCGGGCAGCTGCGCTGCTTTGTTTTTCTGTGGGAGCGAGCCTGCTCGCGAAGGCGGCCTGACAGCCGACCTGTTCTCGCTGATGTACTCGATTCAACTGTAGGAGTGAGCCTGCTCGCGATGGCGGCCTGGTGGCCGACCAATTTCTATCAGATACACACGACCCAATTGTAGGAGCTGCCGAAGGCTGCGATCTTTTGATCTGGCTTCTGCTTCTGCTTCTGCTTCTGCTTCTGCTTTTGCTCTGGCTTTTGACCTTTAGCCCCATCGGCAGGCTTCGTTACGGGATCGATCCGGGCGTGGGAGCGCAGCGACCGTACGACGCAGTCGTACACAGCGGGAGGAGGTGCAGCGAAGCCAACCGGAGACGCTGCGCCCGGATTGATCCCGTAACGAAGGAACCCCGAGCCCCAGCGAGCGGGCCGTACGCCGGGGCAAAGCCTTTTGGGTTACCTTTTCGGCGTTTGGAAAAGGTGACTCGCTGTAAGAGCGAAACCATAAGAAGCCGTTACCGCAGCAACGGATATGCCCACAATTCCAATCTCAATCCCCAATAACAAAAAAGGCGTGATCCTCACGAATCACGCCTTTTCCATTCAACAGCAATAGATCAACTACCCAAAGCCTTCGAAGCCAGCCAGAACAACCCAGCCGACAGCGCCACAGTCGCCGGCAGGGTCAACACCCAAGCCAGCAGAATAGTCTTCACCGTACCACCTTGCAGGCCGCTCTTATTGGCAACCATGGTCCCGGCCACACCCGAAGACAACACGTGAGTGGTCGAAACCGGCAGGCTGAAAATATTGGCCATGCCAATCAAACTGGCGGTGGTGATCTGCGCCGACATGCCCTGTGAATAGGTCATGCCCTGCTTGCCGATCTTCTCGCCGATCGTCAGCACCACGCGCTTCCAGCCAACCATGGTACCCAGGCCCAGTGCCAGGGCGACCGCCAGAATCACCCAGAACGGTGCGTATTCGGTGGTGGTGGTCAGGTCTTTGCGCAGCTTGTCCAGGTCAGCCTTTTCACGGGCTTCCAGGCCAGGCAACTTGCCGACTTTCTTCGCCGTGTCGTCCAGGCAGAGCAGGTAGCGACGCACTTCGATGCGGCTTTCCGACGACAGCGAATGGTAGTCCGCTACGCCTTTAAGGGTGTGCAGCAGGGCGGAAATGGTCGGTTCGGTCTGCTGCGGATTGCAGCGGAATTTCTCCGGCAGGTCGCCTTCCACGCTCTTGCCCAGGGCCAGGAACTCGCCCAGCGAATCGGCGTTGCGCTGGTAGAACTGGCTCAGGTGCAGGGTCGCGTCGCGGGTGCGTTCGATCTGGTAGGTAGTGCTGTTCAGGTCGAGAACGAACTGCGCCGGCACGATACCGATCAGCACCAGCATGATCAGGCCGATACCTTTCTGACCATCGTTGGAACCGTGCACGAAGCTCACGGCCATCGCTGAGATGACCAGGACCAGGCGGTTCCAGAACGGCGGGTGCTTTTTGTCGTCGATCTTGCGGCGCTGTTCCGGCGTCTTGTGCATCTTCGACAGCGGGCGCCACCACTTCAGGCCGATCAGCACCAGCGCGGCAATCAGGAAGCCGGCCATTGGCGAGAACACTAGCGAGGCGCCGATATCCATTGCCTTGCGCCAGTTCACACCGTCGGCCAGCGGGATGTCGTTGATCAGGGCGTTGGCCAGGCCGACACCGAGGATCGAGCCGATCAGTGTGTGCGAGCTGGAAGCCGGGATACCGAAGTACCAGGTGCCAAGGTTCCAGGCGATTGCCGCGGCGAGCAACGAGAACACCATCGCCAGGCCATGGCCGGTGTTCACATTGATCAGCAGCTCAACCGGCAGCAGGTGGACGATGGCATACGCCACGCCCACGCCGCCCAGCAGAACGCCGAGGAAATTGAACACACCGGAAAAGAACACCGCCAGGTGCGGCGGCATGGCTTTGGTGTAGATAACAGTGGCTACCGCGTTAGCGGTGTCATGAAATCCATTGATGAACTCGAAGGCGAGGACAAACGTCAGGGCGAGCAAGAGGCTCACAAGCACCCAAGCATCCAGTCCGCTGAATAAATCGATCATGAAGGTTTTCTGACCCGGTCGTAAGGGGGCGCGATTATGCCAGAAAAGAGTGGAAATCGATGCCCTGTCTGCTCATCGGTCACACTCTTCTTCAATTTAATTTGTTGCAGGGCGTTAAAGCCAAGGGCGCTGCATGGTTTTCTAACTAATTGATAGCAAAGAGAAAAAATGTTTTTTATGAGGTTTTTTCAGGTGCGCTGACCCCTCAAACGCTTGTCTGAAATATCTCTGAAACCTGTAGGACGGTCGCTTTCAGTCTGCGCTGTGCAGAGATTGCCGCTGCCCGCGGGTAGCGGGCGCGCAAGGCATCGTCGTTGCACCGCGCTTGTAGCGGGTGTGGACGCCAACCTTCGAAAGATGCAAAAACCTGCTTCAAGGCTCTTCGGCTTTGAGTTCCTTTTCGATCTTTTCGATTTCCTGCTTGAAGACCTGATCCTGAACGGTGGGGCGTTTACGCCAGGCCTTGCGTTCCGGTTCGGGCTGAGCGGCGTAGGTGGTGACTTCCCCGCCGTAAACTTCCTTGTAACGTTGTTCCTGGCGCTCAAGTTCCGCGCGCAGTTCGTCTTTCGTCACAGTGCTACCTGTATGAGTTGGGATAAATGTCCGGTGATACGCGCTGCAACGAATTGATTGAGCGGCCTCGACGAACTCCCGACACCTGAACAGGCATTGGGGCAATCGGCGGGGCGATCAAGACTTCCGTGTTACAGGCGGCTACGACACCAGATTAAAACTGACGCAGCATCAGCTTCCTGTTTCGGCGAGCGTTGGCGTTGTGAAGGATCAAGAGTGCCAGGCGCTGGCCGGGGCCGACGGCGATTGAGATCGCCTCAGCGGGTGGCAACCGCACAGTAAGGCGAGGTTGCACTGAGGTGCATTATAGCGGCCGATTCAGGAATGACTATCTTTGCCAAGTTAAAAACGGTTCTGGATGTGTGATTGTTTTGTTACTCGCAAGTTTTACGGCGAGTTGAAACGCTAACAAACTGTTAGAGGACAGCGATCAGTTTTTGGCGCCATTTAGTCGAGCAACTAAGTCCAGCATCCGTTTTCTCATTGAAGTTACACAAGCGTCCTGATCGGCGGCTTGGGCCCGCTACGGGCGATTGCGATTATCGGTCGGCGGTTCGATAATCGCCCAATGTTGGCGGCTCAAGGCTTGCGCATCGGTCTGTGAGCCGTTTGTATGGCCATTGATCCGCGCCGGGTATAGGGACACGAAATGAACGATCAAATGCGCAACTCCTTCACCTCCGTGGCGCCGCCGATTGTGGCCTCGCCGGCCAAACGCATTCAGGCCCTGACCGGCGATCCTGATTTCATGACGTCGCTGGCACGGGGACTTGCGGTTGTTCAGGCGTTTCAGGAGCGCAAGCGTCACTTGACCATCGCGCAGATCAGCCATCGCACGGAAATTCCCCGCGCCGCCGTGCGCCGTTGCCTGCACACGCTGATCAAGCTCGGTTACGCCACCACCGACGGTCGCACCTATTCATTGCTGCCCAAGGTGCTGACCCTCGGCCACGCATATCTGTCGTCGACGCCGCTGGCGGTGTCCGCCCAGCCCTACCTCGACCGCATGAGCGAGCAACTGCACGAAGCCTGCAACATGGCCACGCTTGAGGGCGACGACATTCTCTATATCGCCCGTTCGGCGACCACCCAGCGTCTGATTTCGGTGGACCTGTCGGTGGGCGGACGCCTGCCGGCCTATTGCACGTCGATGGGGCGGATCCTGCTGGCGGCGCTGGACGATACTTCGCTCGGTGAATACCTTGAGCACGCTGAACTCGTCGCCAAGACCAGCCGCACGATTCATACCCCCGATGCCTTGCTCGAATGCCTGCAGCAAGTGCGGCAGCAAGGCTGGTGCATCGTCGATCAGGAGCTGGAGCAGGGCCTGCGCTCGATTGCCGTGCCGGTCTACGATGCCTCGGGGCAAGTGGTCGCGGCGCTCAACGTCAGTACCCATGCCGGCCGGGTCAGTCGTACCGAACTGGAGCAGCGCTTCCTGCCGGGCCTGTTGAGCGCCAGCCGCGACCTCAGCGCGCAGTTGTTCGCCTGATGAAGCTGTTCGATAAACGCACAGTGTTGCGTTTATCGAATTGACGCTAAAACCCTCGGATCATTAATGTCGCGGCAGCGTCATCCGGCGTTGACCGCCCGTGTCAGCCCGGACTGCCGACCCCGATAATAATGACAAGAGGCACCCCCATGCGCATTTCCCCCGACTGTCTCCGCTCTGCGCCCTGTTGCCGGCTACAGCGCAACGTCTGACCGCAACCTTCTATTCTTGTGACCGTGCCGGGCTTCGGCCGGCCGCCGTTCGACTGCGTTTTTGCGTGGAATAAAAATAATGAACCAGCCTCAGTCCGCTGTGGGTAACTGCCTCGATGTGCAGACCTTTATCAACGCCCAACCGATCTCGCGCTATCAGTGGCGGGTGGTGATCCTGTGTTTTCTGATTGTGTTTCTCGATGGACTCGATACCGCGGCGATGGGCTTTATTGCCCCGGCGCTGTCGCAGGACTGGGGCATTGACCGTGCCAGTTTGGGACCGGTGATGAGTGCCGCGCTGATCGGCATGGTCTTCGGTGCTCTCGGTTCCGGCCCGCTGGCTGACCGCTTCGGGCGCAAAGTGGTGCTCGTCGGCGCGGTGGTGCTGTTCGGCGCCTTCAGCCTGGCGTCGGCGTACAGCACCAACGTCGAACAATTACTGGTGCTGCGCTTTCTGACCGGCCTTGGCCTCGGAGCGGGGATGCCCAACGCAACAACGCTGTTGTCGGAATACACCCCGGAGCGCAAGAAATCCCTGCTGGTGACCAGCATGTTCTGCGGCTTCAACCTGGGCATGGCCGGCGGCGGGTTCATCTCGGCGAAGCTGATTCCAGCGTTCGGCTGGCACAGCCTGTTACTGATCGGCGGGGTGCTGCCACTGATGCTCGCAGTGGTGCTGCTGTTCTGGCTGCCGGAGTCGGCGCGCTATCTGGTCGTGCGCAACCGCGGCACCGATAAAGTGCGCAAGACCCTGGCGCCCATTGATCCGCTTGTGGTCGCCCAAGCCTCCAGTTTCAGCGTGCCGGAACAGCAAACCGTGAAGGCGCGCAACGTCTTCGCGGTGATCTTCTCCGGTACTTACAGCGCCGGCACCCTGCTGTTGTGGCTGACCTATTTCATGGGCCTGGTGATCGTGTACCTGCTGACCAGTTGGCTGCCTACGCTGATGCGCGACAGTGGCGCCAGCATGGAACAGTCCGCGTTCATCGGAGCACTGTTTCAGTTCGGTGGCGTATTGAGCGCGGTCGCGGTGGGCTGGGCAATGGATCGCTTCAATCCGCACAAGGTCATCGGCATTTTCTACCTGCTGGCCGGGGTGTTTGCCTACGCAGTGGGGCAGAGCCTGGGCAACATTACGCTGTTGGCGACCCTGGTGCTGGTGGCGGGCATGTGCGTCAACGGTGCGCAATCGGCGATGCCGTCGCTGGCGGCGCGGTTTTATCCGACCCAGGGGCGGGCGACCGGGGTGTCGTGGATGCTCGGGATTGGCCGCTTCGGCGCGATTCTCGGGGCGTGGATGGGCGCGACCCTGTTGGGTCTGGGCTGGGATTTCGAGCAGGTGCTGACGGCTTTGGTGATCCCGGCCGGTTTGGCGACGGCGGCGGTGTTAGTGAAGGGCATGGTCAGACATGCAGATGCCACCTGAATCCACCAGCATGATCGTTCCCACGCTCTGCGTGGGAATGCCTCAACGGACGCTCTGCGTTCGGCTCTTCAGGGACGCGGAGCGTCCCGGGCTGCATTCCCACGCGGAGCGTGGGAACGATCATTAGGGGAGCAACAATCCGTTCGATAAACGAACACTCAGTCGATTATCGGATTGTTTGGCCAATTTCCCGCGCTTAATCTTCAGTGACTCCGGCGCTGAACCTCGCGCCTTTTTATCACTGGCGATTCAATACCAAAACGGGAGCCCGCTCCATGGCTGAGATCCTTTCGCTGCACGACGCGGTGAAGCAATTCGTCAACGACGGCGACACCGTCGCCCTCGAAGGCTTCACTCACCTGATCCCTACGGCAGCGGGTCATGAAATCATTCGTCAAGGCAAGAAAGATCTGACCCTGGTGCGGATGACGCCTGACCTGATCTACGACCAACTGATCGGCGCCGGGTGCGCGCGCAAATTGATTTTCTCCTGGGGCGGCAACCCCGGCGTGGGTTCGCTGCACCGTCTGCGCGACGCGGTCGAGAAGCAATGGCCGCAGCCGCTGGAAATCGAAGAACACAGCCACGCCGACCTCGCCAACGCCTACGTCGCCGGCGCTTCCGGCCTGCCGTTCGCGGTACTGCGTGCTTATGCCGGCTCTGATCTGCCGAAGGTCAATCCGTTGATCAAAACCGTGACCTGCCCGTTCACCGGCGAAGTGCTGGCGGCGGTGCCTTCGGTGCGCCCGGACGTCACGGTGATCCATGCGCAGAAAGCCGACCGCAAGGGCAACGTGCTGCTCTGGGGCATTCTCGGCGTGCAGAAAGAAGCCGCGCTGGCGGCCAAGCGCTGCATCGTCACGGTTGAGGAAATCGTCGACGACCTCAACGCACCGATGAACGCATGTGTGCTGCCGACCTGGGCGCTGAGCGCAGTCTGCCACGTGCCGGGCGGCGCGCATCCGTCCTATGCCCACGGCTACACCGAGCGTGACAATCGGTTTTATCAGGCGTGGGACCCGATCGCTCGCGACCGTGAGACGTTTACTGCGTGGATCAACGAATACATCCATGGCTGCGCTGACTTCAGCGAGTTCCAGGCCAAGTTGGCCGCTGCCTCGGAGGCCAAGTAATGACTTATACCACCAACGAAATGATGACCGTCGCTGCGGCCCGCCGCCTGAAAAACGGCTCGGTGTGCTTCGTCGGCATCGGCCTGCCATCGAAAGCTGCCAACCTTGCGCGACTGACCTCGTCGCCGGACGTGGTGTTGATCTACGAATCCGGCCCGATTGGCGCCAAGCCGAGCGTACTGCCGCTGTCCATCGGTGACGGCGAGTTGGCCGAGACCGCCGACACCGTGGTGCCGACCGGTGAGATTTTTCGCTACTGGCTGCAGGGCGGGCGCATCGACGTCGGTTTTCTCGGCGCCGCGCAGGTTGACCGTTTTGGCAACATCAACACCACCGTGGTCGGCGACTATCACGCGCCGAAAGTACGCCTGCCGGGTGCCGGTGGCGCGCCGGAGATTGCCGGTTCGGCGAAAAGCGTGCTGATCATCCTCAAACAGTCGGCGCGTTCGTTTGTCGACAAACTCGATTTCATCACCTCGGTCGGTCATGGCGAGGGCGGCGATTCGCGCAAGCGTCTGGGCCTGCCGGGCGCCGGTCCGGTGGGGATCATCACTGACCTGTGCATCATGGAGCCGGAGGAGGGCACTCACGAATTCGTCGTCACTGCGTTGCATCCGGGCGTGACCCGTGAGCAAGTGGTGGCCGCCACTGGTTGGGCGATTCGCTTTGCCGATACGGTTGAAACCACCGCTGAGCCGACCGAAGTCGAGCTGACGGCGCTGCGTGATCTTGAAGCGCGCACCGCTGCCGCCCACGGTCAGACACCGGGAGAAGCATGATGCGTGACGTGTATATCTGCGACGCGATTCGCACCCCCATCGGCCGTTTCGGCGGCGGACTGTCCGCCGTGCGCGCCGACGATTTGGCCGCCGTGCCGATCAAGGCGCTGATGGAACGTAATCCAGCGGTGGACTGGACGGCCATCGACGAAGTCTTTCTTGGCTGCGCCAATCAGGCCGGTGAAGACAACCGCAACGTTGCGCGCATGGCGCTGTTGCTCGCCGGCCTGCCTGCCAGTGTGCCGGGTGTGACCCTCAATCGCCTCTGCGCTTCGGGCATGGATGCGATCGGCACGGCGTTTCGCGCCATCGCCAGCGGCGAGATGGAGCTGGCGATTGCCGGCGGCGTCGAGTCGATGTCCCGCGCGCCGTTCGTGATGGGCAAGGCCGATGCGGCGTTTTCGCGCAACATGAAACTGGAAGACACCACCATCGGCTGGCGTTTCATCAACCCGCTGATGAAGGCGCAGTACGGCGTCGATGCCATGCCGCAAACCGCTGACAACGTCGCCGACGACTACAAGGTATCGCGCGAGGATCAGGACGCCTTTGCCCTGCGCAGTCAGCAGCGTACCGCCGCCGCCCAGGCCGCTGGCTACTTCGCTGAAGAAATCGTTGAAGTGCGCATCGCGCATAAGAAAGGCGAAACCGTGGTCAGCCAGGACGAACATCCGCGCGCTGACACCACCCTTGAAGCGCTGAGCAAACTGAAACCGGTCAACGGCGCCGACAAAACCGTCACCGCCGGGAATGCCTCGGGTGTTAACGATGGCGCCGCGGCACTGATTCTCGCTTCAGCCGAAGCAGTAAAAAAACACGGCCTGACCGCCCGTGCCAAAGTGCTCGGCATGGCCAGCGCCGGTGTGGCGCCGCGGGTGATGGGCATCGGCCCGGTGCCGGCGGTGCGCAGGTTGACCGAACGCCTTGGCGTGGCGGTCAGCGATTTCGACGTGATCGAACTCAACGAGGCGTTTGCCAGCCAGGGTCTGGCGGTGTTGCGCGAGTTGGGTCTGGCCGACGATGCGCCACAGGTCAACCCGAACGGTGGCGCGATTGCCTTGGGCCACCCGCTGGGCATGAGCGGGGCGCGGCTGGTGCTGACAGCCCTGCATCATCTGGAAAAAACCGGTGGCAAGAAAGGTCTGGCGACCATGTGCGTCGGTGTCGGCCAAGGTCTGGCCCTGGCCATCGAACGCGTCTGACGCGCTGCGACACTTATAAGAACAGAGGAAAGCGAAATGACTGACAAGCCTGGTTACCGTCGCCCACAGGCAGGCACTCAGCCTGACTACCTGCACCCGACCTATCAATCCACCAACCTGCGCTCGCCGTCCAAGCCTTTGGTGTATCTGCCCCATTCACTCTCGGAAATCACCGGGCCAACCATTGGCGCCGAGCACGTCACCGAGAAGGACAACGACCTGACCGCCCAGCACGACGGTGAACCGTTAGGCGAGCGCATCATTATTCATGGTCGCGTACTCGACGAAAACGGTCTGCCGGTGCCGGGGATTCTGGTGGAGATCTGGCAGGCGAACGCCGCCGGCCGCTACAACCACGCGCGCGATCTGCACGACGCGCCGCTGGACCCGAATTTTACCGGCACCGGCCGAACCGTTACCGATGCCGACGGCTGGTATCAGTTCCAGACCATCAAGCCCGGCGCCTATCCGTGGGGCAATCACCACAATGCGTGGCGCCCGGCGCACATCCATTTTTCCCTGTTCGGGCCGAGCATCCTCACGCGTCTGGTCACGCAAATGTATTTCCCCGGTGATCCGTTGCTGGCCTATGACCCGATCTACAACTGCGTGCCGGACACTTCGGCCAAGGAACGCCTGATCGCCAGTTTCGATCTGGAAAAAACCATTCCGTCCTACGCCCTCGGTTACCGCTGGGACATCGTGCTGCGCGGCCGTGATGCCACGCCGATGGAGAAATAAGATGACCCTGACTGCGACTACCTCCCACACCGTCGGGCCGTATTACCACATCGGCCTGACCTGGCTGAATCGCGAAGCCCTCGCCAACGAGCTGACCCTGGGCGAGCGCGTGGCGATCACCGGCCAGGTGGTGGACGGCAACGGCGATATCGTCAGCGACGCCATGCTTGAAGTCTGGCAGGCCAACGCCGCCGGCAAATACGACCACCCGGAAGATCAGCAAGACAAACCGCTCGACCCGAATTTCGAAGGTTTTGGCCGGATCCCTGTGGACGCCGAAGGGCGCTTCCGTTTCACCACGATCAAACCCGGCACTGTGCAAGGGGTCAAAGGCTCGACCCAGGCGCCGCACCTGGTGGTGCTGGTGTTCGCCCGGGGTCTGGTCAAGCACCTGCTGACGCGGATCTACTTTGAGGGTGAGCCGGCGAACGTGGATGACCCGTTGCTGGAATGCGTGCCGGCAGAACGTCGCCAGACCTTGCTGGCCAAAGCGGATGCTTCGGGCGTGTATCAGTGGAATGTGATTCTGCAGGGCACTGATGCCGAGACGGTGTTCTTTGATTATTGATCGGTGCATCAGTGGCCAGCGATCACTGTGGTGAGGGGATTTATCCCCGCTGGGCTGCGAAGCGGCCCCAAAACCAGTCGGCGCGGTATTTCAGGTGAACCGCGTGTATCTGATTTGCGAGTGCTTCGCACTCGAGCGGGGATAAATCCCCTCGCCACAAGGGCTGATCCGGCCTGTGTGATGAGCCAATGTGGAACGGGACTGTTGCAAAGTGTGTCTAGACTGTGACCGTCCCTTTCGAGTGAAAAGACAATGACCACCACCACTTCCCATTACACCGGCGAAGAGCGCAGCAAGCGCATCTTCGCCATTGTCGGCGCCTCGTCCGGCAATCTGGTCGAATGGTTCGACTTCTATGTCTATGCCTTCTGCGCGATCTATTTCGCCCCGGCGTTTTTCCCCTCCGATAACCCGACCGTGCAACTGGTCAATACCGCCGGTGTGTTTGCCGCTGGCTTCCTGATGCGGCCGATTGGCGGCTGGATCTTCGGCCGGGTCGCCGACAAGCACGGGCGCAAGAATTCGATGCTCATCTCGATTCTGATGATGTGCTTTGGCTCGCTGTTGATCGCCTGCCTGCCGACCTACAAGGACATTGGGGTCTGGGCGCCGGTCCTGCTGCTTTTCGCACGTCTGTTGCAAGGGTTGTCGGTGGGTGGCGAATACGGCACCACCGCGACCTACATGAGTGAGGTGGCGCTCAAGGGCCAGCGCGGCTTCTTCGCCTCGTTCCAGTACGTGACGTTGATCGGCGGACAACTGCTGGCGGTGTCGCTGGTGGTGGTGCTGCAACAGTTCCTCACCGAAGAAGACCTGCGGGCCTACGGCTGGCGGATTCCGTTCGTGGTCGGTGCGGTGGCGGCGCTGATTTCGCTGTTCCTGCGGCGTTCGCTGAAAGAAACCACCAACAAGGAAACCCGCGAACACAAAGACGCCGGCAGCATCGCGGCACTGTTTCGCGATCACAAAGCCGCGTTCATCACGGTACTCGGCTACACCGCGGGCGGGTCGCTGATTTTCTACACCTTCACCACCTACATGCAGAAATACCTGGTCAACACCGCCGGCATGCACGCCAAGACCGCCAGCTACATCATGACCGGCGCGCTGTTTCTGTACATGTGCATGCAGCCGCTGTTCGGCATGCTCGCCGACAAGATCGGCCGACGTAATTCGATGCTCTGGTTTGGCGCCCTCGGCACGCTGTTCACCGTGCCGATCCTGCTCAGTTTGAAAAGCATCAGCAGCCCGTTTCTGGCGTTCGTGCTGATCACGCTGGCGCTGGCAATTGTCAGTTTCTACACCTCGATCAGCGGGTTGGTGAAAGCCGAAATGTTCCCGCCTGAGGTGCGCGCCCTCGGTGTCGGTCTGGCCTATGCGGTGGCCAACGCGATCTTTGGCGGTTCAGCGGAGTTCGTCGCCCTGAGCCTGAAAAATATCGGCATGGAAAACTCGTTCTATTGGTACGTCACGGCGATGATGGCGGTGGCGTTCCTGTTCAGCCTGCGCCTGCCGAAACAGGCGGCGTATTTGCACCACGATCTCTAACCTCCAGTGCGCGGGCCGGCATGGCCCGCGCCGGCAAGGACTGTTTATGACTCAGCGACCGGGCAATCAATTGTTCGATGCCTATTTCACCGCTCGCGATATGCGCGAGGTGTTCTGCGATCAGGGCCGCGTGCAGGCAATGCTCGACTTCGAAGCGGCGCTGGCCCGGGCCGAGGCGCGTATTGGCCTGATTCCTTTATCAGCGGTGGCACCGATTGCGGCGGCGTGCGACGCCGGTCTGTATGACTTCGCGGCGCTGGGCGAGACGATTGCCAGCGCCGGCAACTCGGCGATTCCACTGGTCAAGGCGTTGGGTAGACAGATTGCGTCTAGCGACGCCGAAGCCGAGCGCTATGTGCATCTGGGCGCGACCAGTCAGGACGTAATGGATTCCGGGCTGGTGCTGCAATTGCGTCAGGCGTTGGCGCTGATCGAAAGCGATCTGGCGCAACTGGCCGATTCGCTGGCCACCCAGGCACAACGGTTCGCCACCACGCCGTTGGCCGGACGAACCTGGCTGCAACACGCGACGCCAGTTACCCTCGGCATGAAAATCGCCGGCTGGCTGGGTGCTGTGACGCGCAGCCGTCAGCGTCTGCGGGAACTGAAACCGCGGCTGCTGGTGCTGCAATTCGGTGGCGCCTCCGGCACGCTCGCGGCGCTGGGTGAGCAGGCCTTGCCAATCGCGCAAGCCTTGGCCGAAGAGCTGCAATTGAGCCTGCCGGAACAACCGTGGCACACCCAGCGCGATTGCATCGTCGAATTCGGCGCCGTGCTTGGCCTGATCGCCGGCAGCCTCGGCAAGCTCGGCCGCGACATCAGCCTGTTGATGCAGACCGAAGCGGCGGAAGTGTTCGAGCCGGCGGCGCCGGGCAAGGGCGGGTCATCGACCATGCCGCACAAACGCAACCCGGTGGGCGCGGCGGTATTGATCGGCGCGGCGACCCGGGTGCCGGGGCTGGTGTCGACGCTGTTCAGTGCGATGCCGCAGGAACACGAGCGCAGCCTCGGTCTGTGGCATGCCGAATGGGAAACCCTGCCGGAGATTTGCTGCCTGGTCTCGGGTTCGCTGCAACAGGCGCGCTTGCTTGCCGATGGCCTGGAAGTCGACGCCGCACGCATGACCCGTAACCTCGAATTGACTCAAGGGCTGGTGCTGGCCGAAGCGGTGAGCATTGTCCTTGCACAACGGGTGGGTCGCGACACCGCGCATCATCTGCTGGAACAGTGCTGCAAACGCGCGGTGGCCGAGCAGCGTCACTTGCGCGCGGTGCTCGGTGACGAGCCGCAAGTCACCGCCGAACTCAGCGAGGCTGAACTCGACGATCTTCTCAACCCCGCGCACTACCTCGGCCAGGCCCACGTCTGGGTCGAGCGCGCGGTGGCCGAACACAACGCTTTGACTGTCTGAAGGAGAAGGCTGTGGCTTTCGTTCACCTCGCCGATGGCGAACTGCACTACCAAATCGATGGCCCGGACGATGCGCCGGTGCTGGTGCTGTCCAACTCGCTGGGCACCGACCTGCACATGTGGGACGCGCAGATGCCGGCGTTCACCGAGCATTTTCGCGTGCTGCGTTTCGACACCCGCGGCCACGGCCGATCGCTGGTCACCGAAGGGCCGTACAGCATTGAGCAACTGGGCCACGACGTGCTCGGTCTGCTCGATGCGCTGCACATCGAGCGTGCACATTTCTGCGGACTGTCGATGGGCGGGCTGATCGGTCAGTGGCTGGGAATCAACGCTGGCCATCGTCTGCACAAGCTGATCGTCTGCAACACAGCGGCGAAAATAGGTGATCCGTCGGTGTGGAATCCGCGCATTGAAACGGTATTGCGCGACGGCCCGGCGGCGATGGTCGCGCTGCGTGACGCCTCGATTGCGCGCTGGTTCACCCCGGACTTCTCGGCAGCGCATCCGGCAGCGGCAAAGAAGATCACCGATATGCTTGCAGCGACTGACCCACAAGGCTATGCCGCCAACTGTGCAGCGGTGCGCGACGCGGATTTCCGTGAGCAACTGGCTTCGATCAACGTGCCATTGCTGGTGATTGCCGGCAGCGAAGATGCGGTGACGCCACCGTCCGGTGGGCATTTCATTCGCGACCACGTGCGCGGCGCCGAGTACGCCGAGTTCTACGCGGCGCACCTGTCCAACGTGCAGGCCGGCGCCGGGTTCAGCGACCGTGTGCTGGCGTTTTTGCAGGCTCAGTGAGGAAGATTTTGTGGACGAAAAACAACGTTACGACGAAGGCATGCGAGTGCGCCGCGCGGTATTGGGCGACGCCCATGTCGATCGCAGCCTGACCACCCTGACCGAATTCAACTCGGAGTTCCAGGAGATGATCACCCGCCACGCCTGGGGTGACATCTGGACCCGCCCGGGTCTGCCCCGGCATACCCGCAGCCTGATCACCATTGCCATGCTGATCGGCATGAACCGCGAGGGTGAACTGAAACTGCACCTGCGCGCAGCGGCCAACAACGGCGTGAGCCGGGGCGAGATCAAGGAAGTGATCATGCAGAGCGCGATCTACTGCGGGATCCCGGCGGCGAATGCGACGTTTCATCTGGCCGAATCGGTGTGGGATGAATTGGGTGTTGAATCCCGGGATTGATGGTGTCTGAGCTGATGCTATCGCGAGCAGGCTCACTCCTACAGGGAAACGCATTCCAAATGTAGGAGTGAGCCTGCTCGCGATAGCGGTAGTGGATGCGACAAATCAAACCGTGGCGACAATAAATATCCGCTTGAACGCAAACAACGTGCAGCCGTCGCCCTCTGGCGGGTAATGCTCATGCACCCGCATCAGGTAGTGATAGATAAACCGCGCCTGTTGCGCTGAATCCAGCGCCTGCATCACCGGCCGCAGCGCCGAGACCTTGACCCAGTCATACACCGGCGACTTGCCGTTCACCACTTGCAACTGCTCGGTCTCCCAAATGTCCAGCGACGTGGTCAGCGGGGCGAGCAACCGGTAGTAATCCTCCAGTGTCAGCAACGGCCGCGAAGCCATGCGCTGGCGCAGTTCAGGCGTGGCTAATGGTGTTCCGCCGGGGCCTGCGTCTTCCAGTGTTTCGAGCATCAAGCGATACCACAACGCGTCGCGCCAGTCCGGCATGTGCGCTGCGAGGCAACCGCCAGGACTCAGATGCCCGAGCAGGCGCGGCAGCAACCTTTCATGGCCATCGAGGAAATGCAGCACCGCGGCGGCAAACAGCAAATCCGCTGGCTGCTCCGGTTGCCAGGCCAGCAGATCACATTGCTTCCACAGCGCCTTTATCGGCAGGCCGCGGGCCTCGTCGAGCATCCGCGCCGAGCTGTCGATGCCCTGCAATTGCGCACGCGGCCAGCGCTTGGCCAATAATTGCGTGGCGATGCCTGTGCCGCAGCCCAGATCGTAGATGCGCTTGGGGTTTTGCACATCGACACGGTCGAGCAATTCGTTGACCGGGCGTTGCCTGAGTCGGGAAAACTGTTGGTACGCCTTGGCGTCCCAGTCGGGTGCTGAGGTGAGTCGGTTGATCATGAGGTGGTCCTCCGGTGATCAATGGTGTCTTCCGATGACAACCTGGTGCACAGCTGGGGACCGACAACGAAACGGAAGCGGGAAGGGTGGGGCGCCTGATTCCTTCAGGTCTTGGAACTCTATACGGCGCCCTGTGAGGCGCAACAAATCCAGACCAATGGCACAAATCCCCTGTAGGAGTGAGCCTGCTCGCGATAGCATTAGGTCAATCATTACGAATGTGACTGATCTACCGCTATCGCGAGCAGGCTCACTCCTACAGATGAAATCGTGGTTTACAGAAGGCTGATCGGGTAACTGACGATCAACCGGTTTTCATCAAACTCGTTGTTGCTGAAGTCCCGGCGCAGGGTCGAATTGCGCCATCTGACGTTGAGGTTCTTCAGCGTGCCGCTCTGCACGGTATAGCCCAGTTCTGACTCGCGGCCCCATTCCTTGCCGTCGGTGAGGGTCCCGGTGTGCACGTTGTCGCCGCTGATGTAGCGGTTCATCAGCGTCAGGCCGGGAATGCCCATGGCGGCAAAGTTGTAGTCGTGGCGCAACTGCCAGGAACGTTCCTGCGCATTGTCATAGCTGGCGTTGTAGCTATCGTTGGCCAGAGTGCCGCCGCTGGTGCCGTTGACGCGCATCCACGCGCTGTCGCCGGTGAGTTTCTGCAGGCCGACGTAGAAGGTGTTGCCGCCGTACCTGGCCGAGAACATTCCGGACCAGGTCTTGTTGTCGAGATCGCCGGCGCGGGCACTGCCATCTTCCTTGCCGTAAAAGAAGCCGAGGTTGGCGCCCAGCGTCCAGTCGCCAAGCGGCTGGCTGTGGATCAGATTGATGTACTGCTGGCTGTAGATGTCTTTGAGTTCGGCGTTCCACAGGCCGATCTGCGTGCGTTTGTCATTGAAGACGTATTCGCCGCCCTGAAAGTTGAACCGGTCAGAGGTGAACGCGGCTTTGCCGGTCATCGACATGTCGCTCATGCTGCTGTCGTCGCGCGGGCTGTTGGCGCGGAACTGGCCACCATAAAGGGTCAGCCCGTCGATTTCCTTCGAGGTGATCTGGCCGCCGCGAAAGGTCTGCGGCAATGAACGGCCGTCGTCGGAGCGCAGAATCGGCAACACCGGCATCCACTCACCGACCTTGATTTCGGTTTCGGACAACTTTGCCTTGAAGGCAACGTTGGTGCGACCGAAGTTGTCCGCCGGACGGCCGTCGCGGTCCAGCGGCAACAGCTGCGTGCCGCCGGTGCCCTTGCCGCCATCAAGCTTCACCGAATACAGCCCCAACACATCCATGCCGAAACCGACGGAGCCCTGGGTGAACCCGGATTTGGCGTCAAGGATGAAACTCTGCGTCCATTCCTCAGCCTTGCCTTGGGCTTTGGTCGGATTGGTGAAATTGCGGTTGATGTAGAAGTTGCGCAAGTTGAGGTTGACCTTGGCGCCTTCAACGAAACCGGCTTCTTCGGCGCTCGCTGGCAGGGCCAGACCGGCGATGGCCAAAGCAACCAGGCCGGGCAGTGCATAAGGCACAGGGAAAACTGTCATGGACGTGGTCTCTCTTGTTTTTTTAGGGCGAACGGCTGCGCTGTCACCGTTTTCAGGGCGTTGACAGGGATTGCTATGGAGGGTGAAGCGGCGGCAGTCAGCCGGGCGGGGCAGGGCGCTGGGGCATGGTGTCGAACCTTGTTGTTATTGGTTTTCTGAGGCGAATGGTGAAGGGCTTGTGTGTTCGGGTTCAATTGTTGAAAGCGGGTTTTGGGCGGTTATCGAACGCAAGATTCAACGGAGTTTTTAGCGACTGAGATGGCCTCATCGCGAGCAGGCTCACTCCTACATTTGGAATGCGTTCCCTTGTAGGAGTGAGCCTGCTCGCGATGGCGCCGGTGCAGGCGCCACATCTTTTTTGCCAGCCAACAAAAAGCCCACCAAAAGGTGGGCTTGATGTTTTCAACTGATGATCAGAACAACTTCATCTTCGGCGCTTCTTCTTTCACTGGCTCGTTCTGCGCGGTCTGCGCATTCCAGCCGCCACCCAGGGCCTTGTACAGGTTGACCGCACTGGTCAGCTGCGCGAGGCGGTCGGTGATCAGCGCTTGCTGCGCGCTGAACAGCTGACGCTGGGCATCGAGGAAGGTCAGGTTGCTGTCGACGCCGATGCGATAGCGGCGTTCGGCCAGGCGGTAGTAATCCTGGTTGGCCTGAACGAAGTCACGCTGCGCTTGCAATTGCTCGGTGTAGGTCTGACGTGCGGCCAGGCCGTCGGCGACTTCCTGGAAGGCCGTTTGAATGGACTTCTCGTAGTTCGCCACGCCAATGTCCTTCTGGATCTTGGCGTAGTCGAGGCTGGCGCGCAGGCTGCCGGCGTTGAAGATCGGCAGGTTGATCTGCGGCTGGAACAGCCACGTTCCCGAGCCACCCTTGAACAGACCGGACAGGTCCGGGCTCAGCGTGCCCGCGTTGGCGGTCAGGCTGATGCTCGGGAAAAACGCGGCACGGGCTGCGCCGATATTGGCGTTAGCCGCTTTCAGGTTGTGCTCGGCTTGCAGAATGTCCGGACGACGTTGCAGCAGATCCGAAGGCAGACCGGCCGGCACGTCGCTGAGCAGATCGTCCGACAACGGTTTGGCCGCTTGCAGGTTGGCCGGAATGCCGGTGCCGAGCAGCAGGGTCAGGCTGTTTTCGTCTTGCGCCACCTGGCGGGTATACCGCGCCAGTTGCGCCCGGGCGTTTTCCACCGAGGTCCGCGACTGCGCCAGATCCAGCGCCGAGGCCACACCGACTTCGTTGCTGCGGCTGGTCAGCTTGTAGCTTTCTTCGAAGGCACCGAGGGTGTCCTGGGTCAGCTTGAGCAGTTCCTTGTCCGCTTGCCAGGTCAGGTAAGCGTTGGCGACGTTGGCGACCAGACTGATCTGGGTGCTGCGCCGCGCTTCTTCGGTGGCGAAGTATTGTTGCAGCGCTTGCTCGCTCAGGCTACGAACGCGACCGAACAGGTCGAGCTCGTAGGCGCTGACGCCCACAGTCGCCGAGTAGGAACTGCTGATGCTCGACTCACCGGTTTGCGAGGCGCGGGCCGGCAGGCGCTGGCGGCTGCCGGAACCGTTCGCCGACACCGCCGGGAACAGGTCGGCACGCTGGATGCGGTACTGCGCCGCGTAGGCGTCGATGTTCAGCGCCGCGACACGCAGGTCGCGGTTGTTTTCCAGTGCGACCTGAATCAATTGCTGCAGCGCCGGGTCATGGAAAAACTGCTGCCAGCCCTGCTCGGCAGCGGCTTGTGCCGGTGCCTGGGTCGGCGAATACGCCGGCCCTTGCGGGTACTGGCCTGCGACCGGAGCCTCAGGCTGCTGATAATCAGGTATCAGCGAGCAACCGCTCAGCACGAAGGCGGCGACTGCGATGGAGAGTAGCGACTTGCTCATTGGCCAGCCTCTTTAGGAGTTTCTTGAGTGTCATCCACGTGGGCGTTTTTACGTTGGCCCATGGACGAAACCGTGACAAAGAACAGTGGGACCCAGAAGATCGCCAGGATCGTGGCCGTGAGCATACCGCCAATCACGCCGGTACCGATCGCATGTTGACTGCCTGAACCGGCGCCGGTGGAGATCGCCAACGGTACAACACCGAGGACGAAGGCCAGCGACGTCATGATGATCGGACGCAGACGCATGCGGCAGGCTTCGATCGCCGCCTCACGCAGGGTGCGTCCCTGTTCGTGCAATTCCTTGGCGAATTCGACAATCAGAATGGCGTTTTTAGCCGCCAGACCGATGGTCGTCAACAGGCCCACCTGGAAGTACACGTCGTTGGACAGGCCGCGCAGACTGGTGGCCATCAACGCACCGATGATCCCCAGCGGTACCACGAGCATGACCGCGATCGGAATCGACCAGCTCTCGTACAGCGCCGCCAGGCACAGGAACACCATCAGCAGCGACAGGGCGTACAGCGCTGGCGCTTGCGAGCCGGACAGACGCTCCTCGTAGGACAGACCGGTCCAGGAGATACCGACACCGGCCGGCAGCTTCTTGGCAATCGCCTCGACTTCGGCCATCGCTTCACCGGTGGAGTAGCCCGGCGCCGGAGCCCCGAGAATCTCGACTGCTTCCACACCGTTGTAGCGCGCCAGTTTCGGTGAGCCGTAGACCCATTCGCCCTTGGCAAACGCCGAGAACGGAACCATGGTGCCTTCGGCGTTACGCACGTACCACTTCTTCAGGTCTTCGGGGCTCATGCGCGAGTCCGGCTGGCCCTGCACGTACACTTTCTTCACGCGACCACGGTCGATGAAGTCGTTGACGTAGCTACTGCCCAGCGCGATCGACAGGGTGTTGTTGATATCGCTGATGGTGATGCCGAGGGCGCTGGCCTTCTCGTCGTCGATTTCCAGCTGGAACTGCGGCTCGTCGTTCAGGCCGTTCGGCCGCACCTGCGTCAGCACCTTGCTCTGTGCTGCCATGCCGAGGAACTGGTTGCGTGCCTCCATCAGTTTTTCGTGACCGATACCGGCGCGGTCCTGCAGGAACACGTCGAAACCGGTGGCGTTACCCAATTCCAGTACCGCTGGCGGGGCGAACGCAAACACCATCGCATCGCGGAAACTGAAGAAGTGTTGCTGGGCACGGGCCGCGAGCTTGAACACGCTGTTGTCAGCGTTACGCTCGCCCCACGGCTTGAGCATGATGAACGCCATACCCGAACTCTGACCACGGCCGGCGAAGTTGAAGCCGGTCACGGTGAACACCGACGCCACTGCGTCCGCCTCACCGCCGTCCTTGTTGGGACGCAGCAGGTACTCACGCATTTCATCCACGACCACCTGCGTACGCTCGGCACTCGAACCTGCCGGGGTCTGCACCTGAGCGAACAGAACGCCCTGGTCTTCTTCTGGAAGGAACGCGGTCGGGATGCGGGTGAACAGCCAGATCATGCCGACCACGATCAACAGATAAGCCAGCAGGTACGGCACCTTGCGGGTCAGCATGTTGCCGACGCCACGCTCGTAACTCTGCACGCCACGGTCGAAGTTGCGGTTGAACCAGCCGAAGAAACCTTTCTTCGGGGTGCCGTGCTCGCCTTTCGGAATCGGCTTGAGCATGGTCGCGCACAGCGCCGGGGTGAAGATCAGGGCAACCAGTACCGACAGGGCCATGGCCGAAACGATGGTGATCGAGAACTGCTTGTAGATCACCCCGGTGGAGCCGCTGAAGAACGCCATCGGCAGCAGTACCGCCGACAGCACCAGGGCGATACCGACCAGGGCTCCCTGGATCTGGCCCATGGATTTTTTCGTGGCTTCCTTCGGTGACAAGCCTTCTTCGCTCATCACCCGTTCGACGTTTTCCACCACAACGATGGCGTCGTCCACCAGCAGACCGATGGCCAGCACCATGCCGAACATGGTCAGGGTGTTGATGCTGAAACCGGCGGCGGCGAGGATACCGAACGTACCGAGCAATACCACCGGCACGGTCATCGTGGTGATGACGGTGGCGCGGAAGTTCTGCAGGAACAGGAACATCACCAGGAACACCAGCGCGATCGCTTCGACCAGCGTGTGCACCACGCCTTTGATCGACTCGGTCACCACTGGCGTGGTGTCGTACGGGAACACCACTTCCATGCCTTGCGGGAAGAACGGCTTGAGGCTGTCGATGGTGTTACGCAGGGCCTTGGCCGTGTCGAGGGCGTTGGCACCGTTGGCCAGTTTCACCGCCAGACCGGACGCCGGGCTGCCGTTGAACTGGGCGCTGATCGCGTAGTTCTCACCGCCGAGGCCAACTTCAGCCACGTCTTTGAGGCGAACCTGCGAGCCGTCCTTGTTGACCTTGAGCAGGATTTCCTTGAACTGCTCGGCCGTCTGCAGACGGGTCTTGCCGATGATCGTCGCGTTCAGTTGCTGGCCCTTGACGGCAGGCAAGCCACCGAGCTGACCGGATGAAACCTGAACGTTCTGCGCCGCGATGGCGGTTCTGACGTCGACCGGGGTCAGGTTGAAGTTGTTCAACTTGGCCGGGTCCAGCCAGATGCGCATCGCGTACTGGGCACCGAAGACCTGGAAGTCACCGACACCGGCGGTCCGCGAGATCGGGTCCTGCATGTTCGACACGATGTAGTTGGACAGGTCGTCCTTGGTCATGCTGCCGTCACGCGATACCACGCCGATCACCAGCAGGAAGTTTTTCACTGCCTTGGTCACGCGGATACCTTGTTGCTGCACTTCCTGGGGCAACAGCGGGGTGGCCAGGTTCAGCTTGTTCTGGACCTGGACCTGCGCGGTGTCAGAGTTGGTGCCTTGCTCGAAGGTCGCGGTGATGGTCATGCTGCCGTCGGAGTTACTTTCCGAGGACACATAACGCAGGTTGTCGATACCGTTGAGTTGCTGCTCGATCACCTGGACCACGGTGTCCTGCACGGTTTGCGCGGACGCACCCGGGTAGGTCACGGAGATCGCAATGGCCGGCGGTGCAATGCTCGGGTATTGGTTGATCGGCAATTTCAGGATCGAAAGCGCGCCGACCAGCATGATCACCAGGGCTATTACCCAGGCGAAAATCGGACGGTCGATGAAGAATTTTGACATGAGTTACTCCCCTTGGCCGCCGGCGGCTTTATCAGCTGCCTGAGCGGGGGCCGGGTTCTTGGTGCCGACGTTGGTCGCTTCGGTCGCTTTGACCTCAACGCCCGGTTTGACGTACTGCAAGCCTTCGGTGATCAGACGATCGCCGGCCTTCAGGCCGTCTTCGATCAGCCACTGGCTGCCGACGGTGCGGCTGGCCTTGAGCTGACGCAGCTCGACCTTGTTGTCGGCGCCGACGACCAGTGCGGTCGGGGTACCTTTGAGGTCGCGGGTCACGCCTTGCTGAGGCGCGAGGATCGCGGCGCTGTTAACACCAGCCTGCAACTGGGCGTGCACAAACATGCCCGGCAGCAGGGTGTGATCCGGGTTCGGGAACACGGCGCGCAAAGTCACCGAACCGGTGGTCTGGTCAACCGAGACTTCGGAGAACTCCAGCTTGCCGTCGAGCTTGTACTGACTGCCGTCTTCCAGGGTCAGCTTGACCTTGGCGGCGTTGTCGCCAGCCTTTTGCAGACGGCCGCTTTCCAGTTCGCGGCGCAGCTCCAGCAGTTCCACCGACGACTGGGTCACGTCGACGTAGATCGGATCGAGCTGCTGGATCACGGCCATGGCATCGGCCTGGCCGTTGCTGACCAGCGCGCCTTCGGTCACCGAAGAGCGGCCGATACGACCGGAAATCGGCGCATAAACCTTGGTGTAACGGACATTGATCTGCGCACTCTGCAGTGACGCTTCCGACTCCATCCGATTGGCCACGGCAGTGTCGTATTCCTGACGGCTGACGGCTTGCTCATCGACCAGTTGCTTATAGCGGTCGGAAATCGACTTGGTCGAACGCAGGTTGGCCTCGGCGCTTTTCAGGGTCGCTTCATAGACCGACGGATCGATCTGATACAGCTGCTGGCCGGCTTTGACGTCGCCGCCTTCCTTGAACAGACGCTTGAGAATGATGCCGTTGACCTGCGGACGCACTTCGGCGATGCGGAACGCACTGGTGCGGCCCGGCAGTTCCGAGGTGAGCGTGAAAGCTTGTGGTTGCAGAGTGACGACGCCGACCTGAGGAGGCGGAGCGGCCGGGGCCGCTTCTTCCTTTTTACATCCGCTGAGCAGCGATGCCAGGGCGACGGCAGTGACCAGGGCGGTAACAGCTGGCTTGAATTGCATGTAGATCCTCGGGTCAGGCGCGCGAAAAGCGCACAAGAAGTGTGGAAAAGTAAAAATCGGGCACCGGGTGGATAAGTAGCTTGCTAAGGAATATACTTACGTTCATGGTTGTTTGTAAATACCTGCGCCGCGTACCCACCCTGTTACAAAAGTCGTCGCAAGGTTTGAAATTGTAGGCCGGGGAGTCGATTCATGAGAGATCGCCCCCTCTTTATTCAGCGGATATTCAGCCATCCCTGAAACGTCCTGTTTGAGGTTTTACTGCCATGGTCCGTCGTACCAAAGAGGAAGCTCAAGAAACCCGCAGCCAGATTCTGGAAGCGGCTGAGAAGGCCTTTTATGAAAGGGGGGTCGCCCGCACCACCCTGGCGGACATCGCGACCTTGGCCGGTGTCACGCGCGGTGCCATCTACTGGCATTTCAGCAACAAGGCCGATCTGGTCCAGGCCATGCTCGACAGTCTGCATGAGCCGCTGGATGAATTGGCCAAGGCCAGTGAAAGCGAGGACGAACTCGATCCATTGGGCTGTATGCGCAAATTGCTGATTCATTTGTTTCATCAAGTTGCGCTGGACCCGAAAACCCGGCGCATCAACGAAATTCTGTTTCATAAATGCGAGTTCACCGATGAAATGTGCGATCTGCGCCAGCAGCGCCGGACAGCCAGCCTCGACTGCAATGTGCGCATCGGCCTGACCCTGCGTAATGCGGTGAATCGCGGCCAGTTGCCGACAGATCTCGACACCGCCCGCGCGGCCATCAGTATTCACGCCTACATCGATGGCCTTTTATATGGCTGGCTGCTGGCACCGGACGGCTTTGACCTGCATACAGAAGCTGAACGCTGGGTCGACACCGGGCTGGACATGCTGCGCCTGAGCCCCAGCCTGCGCAAATGAAACAAAATGCGCAATTGGCCATGGGGATGTCAATCAGCCGGTATGGCCATTGATCGCGGCGCAGAGTTTAAACGTAGCGAGCCAGGCATTTTGTAGGGAAATTGTGTCGCCCTTGTGAAACCGTGTTTCGCCGCTTGCCCTCATCCTCCGGCAACAACAAAAAGCCCCCGACTCTCACAAGTCGGGGGCTTTTGCGTTTCCAGGGTATGGCTTACAGCGTCGGATAGTCGATGTAACCCACCGGACCCTTGCCGTAGAAGGTTTCCGGATGCGGCTCGTTCAGCGGCGCATCAGCCTTCAGGCGTGCCGGCAGATCCGGGTTGGCAATGAACGGCACGCCGAACGCCACTGCGTCAGCCTTGCCTGCGGCCAGCCAGGCGTTGGCGCTTTCTTTGGTGAATTTTTCGTTGGCAATGTAAGGGCCACCGAACGCTTCTTTCAGCTGTGGGCCGAGGCTGTCGGCGCCTTCTTTCTCGCGCGAGCAGATGAAGGCGATACCGCGCTTGCCCAGTTCACGGGCGACGTAAGTGAAGGTCTCGGCGAGGTTGTCATCGCCCATGTCGTGGGAATCGGCACGCGGTGCCAGGTGCACACCCACGCGGCCGGCGCCCCAGACTTCGATCGCGGCATCCGTCACTTCCAGCAGCAGGCGCGCACGGTTTTCCAGCGAGCCGCCGTAGTGGTCGGTGCGTTGGTTAGTGCTGCTTTGCAGGAACTGATCGAGCAGGTAACCGTTGGCGCCGTGGATTTCCACGCCGTCGAAACCGGCGGCCTTGGCGTTCTCGGCACCGGTGCGGTAGGCGTCGACGATGTCGGCGATTTCAGCGGTTTCCAGCGCGCGCGGCGTCGGATAGTCGGCCAGTGGGCGCACCAGGCTAACGTGGCCCTTTGGCTGGATGGCGCTTGGCGCGACCGGTGCTTCACCGTTCAAGTACGAAGGGTGAGAAATGCGGCCAACGTGCCACAGTTGCAGGAAGATCTTGCCGCCGGCAGCGTGAATCGCCTTGGTGACGTTGGCCCAGCCACGCACTTGATCGTTGGACCAGATGCCCGGGGTGTCCGGGTAGCCGACGCCCATCGGCGTTACCGACGTGGCTTCGCTGAGGATCAGGCCAGCCGAGGCGCGTTGTACGTAGTATTCAGCCATCAGCGCGTTGGGAACACGGCCTTCGTCGGCGCGGCAGCGGGTCAGCGGGGCCATGATGATGCGGTTGCTCAGCTCGATGTCGCCGAGTTTGATGGGATCGAAAATAGTCGCCATGTCTATAAGCCTCTTGAAGGGAAGTTGATCAGTTGGAAGCAGGGGCCAGCTCGGCATTGCCGTTCTGGCGGAAGGTAATCAGGGTCACCAGCAGCGCGAGCACGGCCAGCGCGGCGGCTGCGAGCGGCACGCGGGTCAGGCCGTAGCCGTGGGCGATGACGCTGCCACCGACCCAGGCGCCGAGGGCGTTGCCGACGTTGAAAGCGCCGATGTTCAGGGTCGAGACCAGGTTGGGTGCAGCCTTGCCGAAGGTCACCACGTTGACTTGCAGCGCCGGCACGGCGGCGAAACATGCGGTGGCCCAGAGGAACAGGGTGATTTCAGTCGGGATCAGCGCGACGCTGGTCCAGCTCAGCACGGTGGAGACCACGGCCATGGCAATGAACACGCCGATCAGCGTGGCGGCCATGCCTTTGTCCGCGAGCTTGCCGCCGATGATGTTGCCGACGGTCAGGCCCAGGCCGATCAGCATCAGCGTCCAGGTCACGCCACGCGGCGAGACGCCGGTGACTTCGCCGAGCAGCGGCGCAACGTAAGTGAACAGGGTGAACACCGAGGCGGCGAACAGCGCGGTCATGCTCAGCGACAGCCAGATGCCGGCGCCTTTGAGGGCGGCGAGTTCGGCGCGCATGTCGAGTTTTTCTTCGTCACGCTTGGCCGGCAGGAAACGGATCAGGCCGATCAGCGCGATCACACCAATCGCAGTCACCGCCCAGAAGGTCGAACGCCATCCGGCTTCCTGACCCAACGCCGTGCCCAGCGGTACGCCCAATACGTTGGCCAGAGTCAGGCCGGTGAACATCAAGGCCACCGCCGAAGCACGTTTGTTCGGCGCGACCAGACCGGCCGCCACCACCGAACCGATGCCGAAGAACGCGCCGTGACACAGAGCGGTGACCACGCGGGCAAACATCAGCACGTTGTAATCGCTGGCGATGGCGCAGAGCAGGTTGCCGACAATAAAGATGCCCATCAATGCCACCAAGGCTGCCTTGCGCGGCAGCTTCGCAGTGGCCAGCGCCATGAACGGTGCGCCGATGGCCACGCCGAGGGCGTAACCGGTAACCAGCCAGCCGGCACCGGGAATCGACACACCGAGGTCGGCCGCCACATCGGGCAGCAGGCCCATGATGACGAATTCGGTGGTACCGATGGCGAAGGCGCTCAGGGCCAGGATGAGGAGCGAGAGGGGCATGCGGGGTTCCTTGTCGGCTGGCTGACGTTAAGGGTCAGAGCTCTTTACTGAGGGTGTTGAGGAACGCCTGGATGACGTCCTCGTTACGTCTGAAAAAATGCCACTGCCCGGCCTTCTGGCTGCTGATCAGCCCGGCCCGTTGCAGCGTTGCCAGGTGCGCCGACACGGTCGATTGCGACAGGCCGCAGCGTTGATCGATCTGCCCGGCACAGATGCCGTATTCGTGGTTGTGCAACTGCTCGGGAAACTCGGCTTTGGGATTCTTCAGCCAGTTGAGGATGTCTCGCCGTACTGGGTGCGCCAGGGCTTTTATTATTTCGTCGAGGTCGAGGTTCATGGCTTGGGCTCGTGTTGGCAGTGGCGATATATCGCGATGAGGCGAACTTTAAATCGTTAGATCGCGATATACCAATATGAAATCGGTCTGACGGACTAATAAATCGCTATATCGGGTTATAACGATATTGAGGTGATAGCAGGGCGGACGCAGTGCTAAGCTGCGCCCCATGAACTATCTCGCACATTTGCACCTCGGTGGCCAGCGCCCCGGCCAGCTGCTCGGCAGCCTGTATGGCGACTTCGTCAAAGGGCGCCTGCAAGGGCAGTTTGCCCCGGAGATCGAGGCGGCGATTCAACTGCATCGGCGCATTGACGTGTTCACCGACCGTCATCCGTTGGTGGACATCGCCCTGGGACGTTTTTCGCAGACCCGGCGACGCTACGCCGGGATCGTCCTCGATGTGTTTTTCGATCACTGCCTGGCGCGGGATTGGTCGAGCTATGCCGATCGGCCGCTGGAGCTGTTCACCGCTGACGTGTATCAGGTGCTGTCTCGCGAACGGCAATTGCCCGAACGGCTGGCGAAGATCGCGCCGCACATGGTTGCCAACGACTGGCTGGGGTCGTATCGCGAGTTTGAAGTGCTGGAACAGGTGCTGCGTGGAATCTCGCGACGGTTGACCAGGCCTGAAGAGCTGGCGGGGGCGATGGAGGAATTGCGGCGGTTGTATGAACCGCTGAGCGAAGACTTCAGTCTGTTCTACCCGCAACTACAGGATTTCGCACAAAACGCGAAACCACCGAAAATCTAATTGTAGGAGTGAGCCTGCTCGCGATAGCGGTCTGTCAGTCACAGTTGCATCGACTGATAGACCGCTATCGCGAGCAGGCTCACTCCTACAGGGGATCTGTGTTTCAGGCAGCGATTGCCGGGCGCATCGGCGCTTGTCGGGTGTCGGGAACCGATCCAAACAACGCCTTCTGCACCGCCTGCTGCGCCTCGAACGCCAGCGCTGCACGCTCACGGCCCTGACACGCGATCGGTTTGAGCAAATGTACTTCGACATCGCCGCAATCGTTGCTGAACAACCGCATCAAGTGCGAGAGCAAATCATCGTCGCCAATGAACGGCGCCAGCCCATCGATTTCGCCATCACGCAGATAACGGATCGCTACCGGTTGCAGCAACACCTCGGAATCAATCGCGGCCGACAGCAAGCGACCATGAAAAGTGCGCAGCGAGCGGCCGTCGGTGGTGGTGCCTTCGGGGAACATCAGCAAGGCGTGATCGGTTTGCAGGTGACGGGTCATCTGTTTGCGGATCAACTGGCTGTCGCCGGCGCCGCGACGGATGAACAGGCTGCCGGCCTTGGCCGCGAGCCAGCCGGCCACCGGCCAGGTGCGCACTTCGGCCTTGGACAGAAACGACAGCGGCGTGAGCATGCCCAGCAGCGGAATGTCGGTCCACGACACGTGATTGCTGACCCACAGCATCGGCTGCTTCGGCAGCTCGCCGTGCACCGTCACGCGAAAGGGCAGGGCGTTGCCCAGGCGCGCCATGAAGAAGCGCGACCAGCGCTGGCGACGCTCCATCGAGTGTGCCAGACCGATCCGTTCGAACACACCGAAGACGCTGGCCATGGTCAGCCCCAGCGTCACCACCAGCAGCACTCGCGCGATTCGCGCGTACACCCGCAGCCGGCTCATCACACGGCCGCCTTGAAGTGCTTGGCGTAGCGCGGGCAGAGTTCGTCGCGCTTGAGCAGGATGAACACGTCGGCGACCTGGAAGTCTTCGTCCCAGCACGGCTCGCCGCAGATCTTCGCGCCCAGGCGCATGTACGCCTTGAGCAGCGGCGGCATTTCGGCGATCACGTTCGATGGAATATCCAGTGTCGGCAGCGGATTTTTTGGCTCGGCGCGCAGGTGTTCGGTACACAGGTAACGCTCGCGCAGACGCTGCATGATCGCGTGGGCCTGAATGCCGCCGTCCTGCATCGGAATGCTCGCGCAGCCCATCAGATAGCTGTAGCCACCCTGATTGAGCACTTCGGCCAGTTCGCCCCAGAGCACGGCGATGGTGCCGCCGTTGCGATAGGCCGGGTCGACGCAGGTGCGGCCGATCTCCAGGATCGGGCCTTGCAGATGCGCGAGGCCGTGCAGGCTGAATTCTTCTTCACTGTAGAACTTGCCGAGGCTGCTGGCAGCGGTATGATCGAGCAGACGCGTGGTCGCCACCAGGCGCCCGGTGTTCAGGTCACGCACGCCGATGTGGCTGCAGTGAACATCATAATCATCCATGTCCAGACCCAGCTCCGCGCCTTTGAGTTTGGCGTTGAACTCGCCGCTAAAGACGTTGAAGCGCAGGGCCTGGGCTTGCTGCAAGGCTTCGGCGCCAACCAGGCGTTCGGCTTGCAGGCGGCGTTCATTGCCGGTGTCGCTGATGCGGGCGATTTGCGTCATGTGAATCTCCGTACGGGCCTTGAACCCGTCGTGGGTTGCAGCCGATCGACTTTCTTTATGCAGCCGTGTTGTGCAAAGTCAGGCTATGTAGCCCCGGTGTCATCGCCATGAACGTTCGGTGATGCTTATATGACAGCCCAAAAGGAGCCGCTTATGCCCTGGTCAGATTTACTGCACCGCCGAGAACGCTTGCCTGTCGTTGCCGACCTGGCCGAGGGTTTTGCAACGTTGTTGCAGGCGTTGGGCAGCGTCACGCCTTTCGAATTGGCGGTCGCGGGCGGTCGGCGCATGGCGACACCAGGGCTGGCGTTTCTGGTCGGTTATCAGGCAGCGTTGCGCATGTTGTGGCCGAGCGCGCCGCTGAGCCTCGGTGCCTTGTGTGCGACCGAACAGCGCAGCCTGCGCCCGGCGGACATGCAGACGCGGTTGGCCGATTTGCGCTTGAGCGGGCGCAAGGATTTTGTCACCGCCGGCGACGCGGCGGACTGGCTGCTGATTGCAGCGCGCAGCGAATCACCCGGCGAAGCGCCGCGCCTGAGTCTGGCGGTGGTCTATCCCGGCGAGCCTGGCGTGAAGGTGGAAAAGCTGCCGGCGTTGCCGTTGATGCCGGACATCAGCCATGGGCGGCTGCACCTCGATGGCGCGCTGTGCGAATTGCTCGCCGGCGATGGCTGGGACGCTTACGTCAAACCGTTTCGAACCCTTGAAGATGTTTACGTGCTCAGTGCCATGACCGCGTGGTTGTACGGTGTCGGCCAGGACAGCGACTGGCCGCAGGCATTGCAACTGCGTTTGCTGGCGCTGCTGGCCGGGTGTGCCGAGGCGAGTCGGCAACCGCCGAACAATCCGGCCGGGCATGTGCTTTTGGGTGGGTTGTTTGCGCAGTTTGAAGCGCTGGAGGGGGAGGTGATTCAGGCGCTGGCCGAGGGCCCGGCGGAGTGGGCGCAGATGTGGCAGCGGGACAAGGGCGTGATGCAATTGGCGACGGGGGCGAGGGCCAAGCGGCTGACCAAGGCTTTGGCAGTGACCTGAAGGGCCGCATCGCGAGCAGGCTCACTCCTACAGGGGACCGCATTTCTTTCAGTTGAAATACGATGAACTGTAGGAGTGAGCCTGCTCGCGATAGCAATATATGAAACGCCACCAACCTGTCATGAATCCCGCCTCTCAGCAGACCAACCCCAGAGCCTCAACCATGTTCAAAGGTCTGTCCCTGTTCCTGCTGCTGATCAGCCTCACCGCCCAGGCCGAACAATGGCCCGGCGAGCAATGGTCGGTCGGTCCGCAGATCACTGCCGTTACCGATCTGGAAAACTACGCCTTCCCAACCCGTGATGAATCCACCCGCCAAGGCATCCGCACCGACGCCTTGCTGATCATCCGCGACGGCCAGATTATCTACGAACGCTACGCCGGCCCGACCACCGAACAGACCCCGCACCTGACTTGGTCGATCAGCAAAAGCCTGTTGGCTACCGTCCTCGGTATGGCCTACGGCGAAGGCCTGTTCAAACTCGACGATCCTGCGCTGAAATTTTACCCGACGCTGGAAAAACACCCAGCGATCACCCTTGCCAATCTGCTGAATTGGGCCTCGGGTCTGGACTGGCAGGAAGACTACGAATACGCCCCGCTGAAATCCTCGGTGGTGGCGATGCTCTACACCCGTGGCCATCGCGACATGGCCGGATTTACCGCCGAGCACGACGCCTACGCCGCGCCGGGGCAAGCTTTTCGTTATTCCAGCGGCGATAGCAATTTGCTCGCCGCCGCGCTGAAGACCATGGTCGGCCCGCAGCGTTATCCAGACTATCCATGGACAGCGCTGTTCGAGCCGCTGGGCATTCGCCACGCCGTTTGGGAAACCGATGCAAACGGCACTTTTGTCGCCTCGTCTTATGCTTATCTCACCGCACGTAATCTGGCGCGGGTCGGTCTGTTGATGGCGCGGGGCGGACGCTGGAATGATCGGCAGTTGCTGCCCAAGGATTGGGTCGCGTTCAACCTCAAACCTTTTGCCGGTTACAAGGCGCATCAGGACGCAGCGGTGCCAGGCGGCCATTGGTGGCTCAACCGTCCTGTCGAGGGCGCATCATCACCGTGGCCCGACGCACCGCCCGACGCCTTCGCTGCTCTCGGCCATTGGGGCCAGGCGCTGTACGTGATTCCCAGCGAGAAACTGGTGATTGTGCGTTACGGCGATGATCGCGACGGCAGCTACAAGCACAACGAACTGCTCAAGCGCGTGTTGCAGGCGGTGCGGCCATGAAGCGGTTTCTGTTGCTGCTGCTGGTGGCGCTGCTCGGCTGGAGCTTTTATGAGCGCGAGAACCTTTGGGCCTTCCCGGACATCATCAGCGCCTACACCGCCAAGGAATATTGCTCGTGCCGTTATGTGATGAACAACGACGCCGAGTATTGCCGTGGTTACGTGCAGCAGTGGCTGCCCATCAGCAGCTTCAGCGATGAAGCGTCCAGCAAAACCGTCAGCGTCAGCGGCATGGGCCGCAGCAACAGCGCGCAGTGGCTGAGCGAACGGCAAGGCTGCCGCCTTAATCCCTGACCACACCCGTTCTCCCTGCAAACAAACTCCCCCTGTGGGAGCGGGCTTGCTCGCGAAGGCGTCATGTCAGCCTGAACAGTTGTTACCTGATACACCGCTTTCGCGAGCAAGCCCGCTCCCACAGTTGCAATGCATTCCCCTGCAGCCGCTGTCACAGGCTGTGATCTTTTGCTCTGGATGTTTGCAATAACCCCATGGGCGGTTAAGGTTCGTGCAGGTTTATCACCCCCACGAGTCTTCAATGTTCAACCGCTCCCTCGATAAGATTTGCGCCAGTCTGCTACTGGCCGCCGCTGCCTTACCGGCACACGCCAATTGGTATCTGGACGGCGAGTCTTCACGGCTGTCATTCGTCAGCACGAAAAACGCCAACGTGTCCGAAGTGCAGCGCTTTCTGGTGCTGCACGGCAAAGTCGACCCCAACGGTCGCGCCGAAGTCGAAGTCGAGCTGGACTCGATCAACAGCGGCATCCCGCTGCGCGATGAGCGCATGCGCAAGGAGCTGTTCCAGATCGAGCAATTCCCCGACGCAACCATCACCACCCAGATCGACCTGCGTCCGATCAACGATCTGGCCCCCGGTGCGCAGCTGGAGTTGCGCCTGCCACTGACCGTCAATCTGCACGGCAAACAGCACGAATACCCGGCCGAGTTGCTGGCTACGCGCCTGGATGACCGGCGCTTTCAAGTGGTGACGCTGGAGCCGCTGGTGATCAATGCCGAGGATTTCGACCTCGCGCCAGGTCTGGAGAGTCTGCGTAAACTGGCCGGGCTGTCGGCCATCAGTCTGTCGGTGCCGGTGGGTGCGGTGCTGATCTTCACGGCGCGCTGACGTGCGCGGTGCAGTGTTCCCTTGGCGCGACGGCAACCGTTTCGAATTGCTGATCGACGGCCCGCAGTTTTTTCCGCGAATGCTCGAGCACATCGCTGGCGCCAAAGAGCAGATCGAACTGGAGCTGTACCTGGTCGAGGCCGGCGCCTGTGCCGACACCATCGTCCAGGCGCTGGTGCTGGCGGCCGAGCGCGGCGTGCGCGTGCGTTGCCTGTTTGATGATTACGGCAGCCTCGCATTCACCCTCACATTGCGTCAGCGCCTGATGCAGGCAGGGGTGGAGCTGCGTTTCTACAATCGCTTGAGCTGGCGGCGCTGGGTCGGCAATTTCTATCGGGATCACCGCAAATTGCTCCTGGTCGATCAGTGCCTGGCGGTGGTGGGCGGCACCGGCGTTACCGATGAGTTCTGGACGCCGGGCTTTGATGTCAGCGAGTGGCACGAAGTGATGGTCGAGATCCGCGGCCCGTTGGTGATCGATTGGCAATTGCTGTTTGATCGGCAATGGATCGCCAACCGCTACCGCCGCGCCTGGCGCCCGGCGGCGCATTTCGGTTTGCCGCGCTTACCGCGAGTCCCGGACAAAGGCGAGGGCATGGGCCGCGTGGCTTACGCCGATGCCCGTCAGCACCGCGATATTTTGCAGTCGCTGTTTCGCGCATTGAACAGCGGCCAGCAACGCATCTGGATGGCCACCCCGTATTTCCTGCCGACCTGGAAAATCCGCCGCTCCCTGCGCAAGGCCGCTGCCCGCGGCGTCGACGTGCGTTTGCTGCTGACCGGGCCGCGCACCGATCATCCGTCGGTGCGTTACGCCGGCCATCGTTATTACCCGCGCCTGCTCAAGGCCGGGGTGCAGATCTTTGAATACCAGCCGTGCTTTCTGCACTTGAAAATGGTGCTGGTGGACGATTGGGTGAGCATCGGTTCCTGCAACTTCGATCACTGGAATCTGCGCTTCAATCTGGAGGCAAATCTGGAGGCGTTGGATCCGCCCCTGACGGCGGCGGTCGAGGCGAGCTTCGTCAAGGATTTCGCCCTGAGTCAGCAGGTGAGTCTGGAAGAGTGGCGGCGCCGGCCGTTGTGGCGGCGGGTCAAGCAGCGGGTGTGGGGATGGGTGGATCGGCTGGTGGTCAACATCCTCGATAAACGCGGGTAAACCGATTGTCAAAGCAGGCGAGCCTATGATTGTTCCCATGCTCCGCGTGGGAATGCCTCTAGGGACGCTCCGCGTCCAGTGACGCGGAGCGTCACGGGCTGCATTCCCACGCAGAGCGTGGGAACGATCAAAAGTGGTGAGTTCCCAATGTGGGAGGGGGCTTGCTCCCGAATGCGGAGTGTCATTCAGCATGGATTTAGCTGATGCACCGCCTTCGGGAGCAAGCCCCCTCCCACATGGTTTTGTGTTGTTCCCAGGATTACAGCAGTTCAAAACTCTGCTGCGTCACCGCCTGTGAATCCAGGCCGATCTGCACGTTGAACTTGCCCGGTTCTGCCGCGTACTTGAGCTGGGCGTTGTAGAACTTCAGGTCATCCTCGGTGATGGTGAAGTGCACGACTTTCTGTTCGCCGGCCTTGAGCATGATTTTCTGGAAGTTCTTCAGTTCTTTCACCGGGCGGATCATCGAACCGGTGACGTCCTGAATGTACAACTGCACCACGGTTTCGCCATCACGCTTGCCGGTGTTCTTGACCATGACGCTGGCGTCGAGCTTGCCGGTGGCGTTCAGGGTAGTCGACGACAGCGCCATGTCGCTCAGGGCGAAGGTGGTGTAGCTCAGGCCATAACCGAACGGAAACAGCGGGCCGGTCGTGTCATCGAAGTACTGCGAAGTGTAGTTGCCCGGCTTGCCCGGGGTGAACGGCCGGCCAATGCTCAGGTGATTGTAGTAAGTCGGAATCTGGCCCACGGAGCGCGGGAAGGTCACCGGCAGTTTGCCCGACGGGTTGTAGTCACCGAACAGCACGTCGGCAATGGCGTTGCCGCCCTCGGTGCCGCTGAACCAGGTTTCCAGAATGGCGTCGGCGGACTGGTTCTCTTCAAGAATGGTCAGCGGGCGGCCATTCATCAACACCAACACCAGCGGCTTGCCGGTGGCTTTCAGCGCGCGGATCAGCTCGCGCTGAGTTTCCGGGATGTTCAAGTCGGTACGGCTGGAGGATTCGTGAGACATGCCACGGGACTCGCCAACGGCAGCCACGATCACATCAGCGTCTTTCGCGGCTTTCACTGCTTCGTCGATCAGCACGCTGGCCGGGCGTGGGTCATCGACGACTTCCGGCGCATCGAAGTTGAGGAAGTTCAGGTAGTCGAGGACCTTCTTGTCGCCGGTGATGTTGGCGCCACGGGCGTAGATCAGGTTGGCCTTGTCGTCGATCAGCGAACGCATGCCATCAAACAGCGTGACCGATTGTGCCGGGCGACCGGCGGCCGCCCAACTGCCCATCATGTCGATCGGCGCCTTGGCCAACGGGCCGACCAGCGCGACTTTCGCGGTTTTCTTCAGCGGCAGGGTTTCATTCTGGTTCTTCAGCAGCACCAGGCTGCGACGCGCTACGTCGCGCGCCTCGGCGCGGTGCAGGCGGCTCTCGGCGTAGGTGTCGGCCGGATCATCCTCGGCCTTGCCGATGCGCAGGTACGGGTCCTTGAACAAGCCCATGTCGTACTTGGCTGCGAGCACCTCGCGCACGGCGTTGTCGATGTCCTTCTGCTCGATGTCACCGGACTTGAGCAGCCCCGGCAATTCTTTGCCATAGAGGGTGTCGTTCATGCTCATGTCGATGCCGGCCTTGATCGCCAGCTTCGCGGCTTCCCGACCGTCGCGGGCGACGCCGTGCTTGACCAGTTCAAAAATGGCGCCGTGGTCGCTGACCGCCAGGCCCTTGAAGCCCCAGTCCTTGCGCAGCAGGTCGTTCATCAGCCAGGTGTTGGCCGTGGCCGGAATGCCGTTGATCGAATTCAACGCCACCATCACGCCACCGGCGCCGGCATCGATCGCGGCGCGGTAGGGCGGCAGGTAATCCTGGTACATCTTCACCGGGCTCATGTCGACGGTGTTGTAGTCGCGACCGCCTTCAACCGCGCCGTACAGGGCGAAGTGCTTGACGCTGGCCATGATGCTGTCGGCCGCGCTCGGGGTCTGGCCCTGATAGGCCTTGACCATGACGCTGGCAATGCGCGAGGTCAGGTAAGTATCTTCACCAAAACCTTCGGAACTGCGGCCCCAGCGCGGATCGCGGGAGATATCGACCATCGGCGCAAAGGTGATGTCGAGGCTGTCGGCGGCGGCTTCTTTGGCGGCAACACGACCGGACTGGCCGATGGCGTCCATGTCCCAGCTTGACGCGAGGGCCAGTGGAATCGGGAAAATCGTACGGTGACCGTGGATCACGTCGTACGCAAAAAACATCGGGATCTTCAGGCGACTGCGCATGGCCGCGTCCTGCATCGGACGGTTTTCGGCACGGGTGATCGAGTTGAAGGTGCCGCCGATGTTGCCGGCGGCAATTTCCTTGCGGATCAGCTCACGGGGCATTTCCGGGCCGATGCTGATCAGGCGCAACTGGCCGATTTTTTCATCGAGGGTCATCTGCTTCATCAGGTTGCTGATGAAGGCGTCCTTATTTTCCAGAGGAACCGGGGTCGTGGCGGCCAGTACCTGATGACTGGCCAGGCTGACGAGCAGGCCCAGCAAACACAGCTTCTTCATGAATTTCTTCTCAAGGGCCCAAACGGTGATGTAACACCGGCCAGCCAAAATGTAGGGAGCGACTATTGTTGTTCGGGTGCCGGCGCAAAATAGCCGAGCCAAAAAACCACCGCCGACAGCGGCGGGGTGAAGGTGAAGGGCACTTTTTAGCCCATTCACCCGTCGCATGCCAGTGGCGGCGCCGATTATGCCCCAACCGCCGGCCGGGAATGTCCAGCGCTCGGTTTTTAAATCAAATGTGCCATGGAGCATTACTGCAATGACTATCAGTCCAACCAATCGTTCACGGTTACAGATCGCGACTTTGCTGGTGTTCGCCACGCTGTTGACCGCGTGCGGCATCAACAATATCCCGACCCTCGACGAACAGGCGAAAGCCGCGTGGGGCCAGGTGCAGAACCAGTACCAGCGCCGTGCCGACCTGATCCCCAATCTGGTGGAAACGGTGAAAGGCTATGCGGCCCACGAACAGGAAACGCTGACCGCTGTGATTGAGGCGCGAGCCAAGGCGACCTCTATTCAGGTCGATGCCAGCACCCTCGACAATCCCGAGAAGCTCAAGCAGTTCCAGCAGGCCCAGGATCAACTGACCGGTGCGTTGAGCCGCTTGATGGTGGTCTCCGAGCGCTATCCGGACCTGAAGGCCAACCAGAACTTCCTGGCCCTGCAATCGCAACTCGAAGGCACGGAAAACCGCATTGCCGTGGCGCGTCGCGATTTCATTCTGGCAGTGCAGAAATACAACACCGAGATCCGCACCTTCCCCGGTCGCCTGTGGCACAGCGTGATGTATAGCGATCTGCCGATGCGCGAAACCTTCGAAGCCACCACGCCCGGCGCGGAAAAGGCCCCGGAAGTGAAGTTCTGACTCGAGGTTGCCCATGCGTGTGTTGAAACTGGGCCTGGTGCTGATGCTGTGGCTGTTCGCCGTCAGCGCCCAGGCCGAATTGACGTTCCCGGCGCTGAGCGGGCGCGTGGTCGATCAGGCGCAGATGCTCGAGCCGTCGGTGCGCGCGCAACTGAGCCAGCAATTGCAGGCCCACGAACAGGCCACTGGCGAGCAATTGGTGGTGGTCACGGTGCCGGACCTGCAAGGCACCCCCATCGAGGATTTTGGCGTTCAACTGGGGCGGCATTGGGGCATCGGCCAAAAGGACAAAAACAACGGCGCCCTGCTGATTGTCGCCCGTGACGAGCGCAAACTGCGCATCGAAGTCGGTTATGGTCTGGAGGACCGGCTGACCGATGCGCAATCGTCGGTGATCATTCATCAGGTCATCACGCCGGCGTTCAAGGCCGGCAATTTCAACAAAGGCATCAGCGACGGCGTCGCGGCGATGCTCGTGGTGCTGGGCGGCAATCCACTCGATGAGCCGTCGACCGTTTATGAATCCAGCGGCGACCCGGCCGATGATTTCATCTCGCGGCACCCGGCGCTGTTCATGTTTTTGGTGATGTTGTTCATCCTGACGGTGTTTGTCTGCCAGATGCTCGGTATCCTGCCTGCCGGTCGTGGCGGCTCCGGGGGAGGGGGCGGCTTCGGCGGTGGCGGTTTTGGCGGCGGCGGTGGCGGGGGCTTCAGCGGCGGCGGGGGCAGTTTTGGCGGCGGCGGTTCGTCCGGCGGCTGGTGACATCAAAAGAATAATGAGCAGGCACTTTTCGACATGGCATTACTGACTGAACACGAACAACGCAAAGTCGCCGAGGCGATTGCCCGGGTCGAGCGCGACACCGACGCCGAACTGGTCACGGTACTCGCTGCCCGCGCCGACGACTATGCGTACATTCCGCTGCTGTGGGCCAGCCTGTTGGCGCTGGTGTTGCCCGGCATCGTCCATTACCTCACGGGCTGGCTGACCCTGCGCAGCCTGCTGCTGGTGCAGTGGGGCATGTTCATCGTCCTCTGCCTGTTGTTCCGCCTGCCGAAAATTACCACCCACCTGGTTCCGCGCCGCGTACGCCATTGGCGCGCATCGAACCTGGCGCGGCGGCAGTTCCTTGAACAGAACCTGCACCACACCGCTGGCGGTACCGGCATGCTGATTTTTGTCTGCGAGGCTGAGCGGTATGTCGAGATTCTCGTGGATGAGGGGATTTCCAAGCGGCTGGATAACAGCAACTGGGACGCGATTGTCGCAGCGTTTACCGAACAGGTCCGGCAGGGCCGCACGCTGGAAGGGTTTGTGACGTGTGTGGAGGCGTGTGGTGAGTTGTTGAAGGTGCACGTGCCGGTGACGCAGGTGCGCAATGAGTTACCGAATCGGTTGGTCGTCCTCGGCTGATTTTCCCGGACTCAGCAATTCCTTGTGGCGAGGGGATTTATCCCCGTTGGGCTGCGAAGCGGCCCCATGCGGTGTATCAGTGAAACCCAGTATTCAGGTGTGGCGACTGCTCTGCAGCCGAACGGGGATAAATCCCCTCGCCACAGGGTTCGGTGTCATGGATTTTGCCGTTGGGTAAATAAGAGGGTGTCCCCAACTCCCATCCCCCCTAAAATACCCGCCATTCCCGATTCCGCCCGTCCGAGGCCGCTTGTCCATGCCCGTTTCCGCTTCTTCCGCGCCGCCCGCCAAACCGGCCGCCGATCACCACGCCCAGTTCATCGAACTGCTGCAAACCAGCCTCGACGACGGCGGTTTCATCAAAATGGTGCTAGCCAAATATGTTGGTGAAGAGGCGGATCTGCAGCGGATCATCATCAAGCCGGTGACGGTCAAGGCGCAGCCGTGCCTGTCCTTCGTCTACCGCTACAAGACCCGCGACATCACCAAGAATCTGGCGTTGAGCGAAGGCGTGGCGACGATTGCCGGGCTGGTGCCGGAGGCCTTTAAAAATGCGCATTTACTGGCCGTGAGCGATGAAGCCCAGCTCGAATACAGCAAAAAGGGCAAATCTTCGCTGTTCAAAAGCAAACCTCAGCAATTGCGCGAAGCACCGTCCGCCGAGCACAACCGCGAGAAGAACCGTTTTCTCGAACTGAGCCGCCCCTTCCTCAAAGACCTCGGCGTGACCAATGCGCAGCACGAGCTGATCCCGGCGATGTCGCGCAAATGGAAGCAGATCAACAAATTCATCGAAGTGTTCAGCCACGCGCTGACCTCGTCGCCACTGGCGCTGGACAAACCGGTGCGGGTTGCGGATTTCGGCTCGGGCAAGGGCTATTTGACGTTCGCCATTCACGACTATCTGCGCAACACCCTCAAGGCCGAGGGCGAAGTCACCGGTGTCGAGCTGCGCGAAGAAATGGTCAACCTGTGCAACGCGGCGGCGGCAAAGCTGGAGCACCCGGGCCTGGTGTTCAAGTGCGGCGATGTGCGCACGGTGGCGCCGAGTGAACTGGACGTGATGATCGCGCTGCACGCCTGCGATATCGCCACGGACTACGCGATCCACACGGGCATCCGTTCGGGCGCGTCGATCATCATGTGCTCGCCGTGCTGTCACAAGCAGATCCGCTTGCAGATCCAGAGCCCGGCGCTGCTCAAGCCGATGCTGCAATACGGCCTGCACCTGGGCCAGCAGGCGGAAATGGTCACCGACAGCCTGCGCGCACTGTTCCTTGAAGCCTGCGGGTACGAGACCAAGGTGTTCGAGTTCATTTCGCTGGAACACACCAACAAGAACAAGATGATTCTCGCCGTGAAACGCGCCGATCCGGTCGATCCGACGCAGCTGCTGACGAAAATCGAGGAACTGAAGGCGTTCTACCAGATCAGCGAACATTGCTTGGAAACCCTTCTGCGCGCCGACGGCTATCTGGCCTGATTCACCGCCGAACCGTGTGGGAGGGGGCTTGCTCCCGAATGCAGCATGTCAGCCAACGAAGATGCTGGATGTGATGCCGCCTTCGGGAGCAAGCCCCCTCCCACATTTGAAATGCAACTCTCTGTGGGAGCGAGCCTGCTCGCGAAGAGGCCGGTACAGGCGACAGATAGCCCGGACTGGTCTTTACTCTGAAGCGCGAAACCTCTCATTCGCCAGGAGAAACCAGCATGTCCGGATGGTACGAAGTAAGTAAAAGCGGCAACGGCCAATTCAGGTTCGTGTTGAAAGCGGCCAATGCCGAAACGATTCTGACCAGCGAGCTGTACACCACGCGCGCGGCGGCCGATGGCGGTATTGCCTCGGTGCAGACCAACAGCGCGGTCGATGAACGTTACGAGAAAAAGTCGACCAAGGATGGCCATCCTTACTTCAATCTGAAGGCGGCCAACCACGAGGTCATCGGCAGCAGCGAGGCGTATTCATCGCAGGCGGCGTGCGATAAAGGCATCGCCAGCGTGAAGGCGAACGGTGCGACGAAGACGATCAAGGACAAGACGCTGCCGGTGCTCTGAGTCCACCACTTCCCTTGTAGGAGTGAGCCTGCTCGCGATAAAGCCATCAGATCAGCACAGGTGTCGCCTGCCGGACCGCTATCGCGAGCAGGCTCACTCCTACAGATGCAATGCATTCCATTGTGGGAGCGAGCCTGCTCGCGAAGGCGCCAGTCCGGCCAACATCAAACCTCAACCGGCACGGACAACTTCGGATCGCCCAGCGCATGGCTCTTGGCGTCAAAGAACCGCAACTCGACCCCGGTACCGTCGAACACGTTGCTGTAATGGCGCTTCTGATGCTGAATGAACGCCGCACTGCGCGGGTAAATCGAGATCGCCACGCTCGCCGGTTTGGCCAGGCGCAGCGCGCGGACGATGTGCGCATCCTGCTCGCCAAGCGCATGGCCGAAGACGCACAGGTTGCCGCCGTGTCCCAACAACTGCTCATAACAGAACGACAGATAATCCGAGCCGCGGATGGTCTTGAGCTTGTCGGCACTGGGCCCTTCGGTGACGAACAGCGGCACGTCATCCAGCGTCTTGAGGGTGTTGTTGATCGCAAAGCTGCCGAGCAGCGTGCCCTCGGTGGAAGTCAGTTTGCGCGCGGTGCCATCCTGATTGCGTACCAGATGCAGGCCGCCGTGCAGGTACAGCAGGCGTGGTTTGTTCGTGTCCGTCTGGGTTAAATCGAAACTCGCGTTCGCACCGTTGAACAGGTCGTCGATGGCCTCGCTCTGGTGTTGCAGCGCCCAGTAATTGAGCAGATCGTAATTGGTGGTGAGCACCGTGCGATAGCGCGCCAGTTCTTCGTTCAGCGTCGCCAATGTCGAAGCTTTCACCAGTCGCCACGGAATGTGCACCGCGTGCACAGTGTTGATCAGTGCTTCCTTGATCGCGTAGTAACGGTTGCGCGGTGCCGCCGAGCTGACGGCCAGGGCCTTGTTGACCCGACTGGTGGTTTTCAGCGCGCCCAGTACTTGCTCGAAGCTGCGCGTCTGCAATGCATCGAATACCGCCAGTTCCGACGGACTCAGGGGTTTCTCTTCAACAGTGCGGGCGTTTTCGAACAGCGAGTCGTAGCCGAAGTCATCCCACACCGCGCGGCTGGCGCCGTTGCCCACCAGCAAAGCGCTGAAGTCGGTTGCTGTGCGCAGGGCGTTCCAGTCTTCGAGGTTGGCGTCGACATTGAGGAAATCGGTCATTACGTGGGCGGTCTCAAAACGAAGGGCAGATGGACGGCGACTTTATCACGAGCCGCCATTGAGCCAGATCAACATCCGTCGTGACTGATCGGTCGATGCTGTGCCTGTCCGCCGGCTAGCAGCAGTCGAACCGGCCCCCGTCAGGAGATGCGCGCATGACCAGCACCTTTTTTATCCCGGCCGTCAACATCATGGGCAACGGCTGCCTCGACGAAGCCATGATTGCGATCCGTAACTACGGTTTCCACAAGGCGCTGATCGTGACCGACTTCGGCCTGGCGAAAGCCGGAGTCGCCGCCAGGATCGCGGAGAAACTGGCGATGCAGGACATCGACTCGGTGATTTTCGACGGTGCCAAACCGAACCCGAGCATCGCCAATGTCGAGATGGGGCTGGGGCTGCTCAAGGAGAGTCGCTGCGATTTCGTCGTGTCGCTGGGCGGCGGCTCGCCCCACGATTGCGCCAAAGGCATCGCCCTGTGCGCGACCAATGGTGGGCAGATTCGCGATTACGAGGGCGTCGATCAATCGAGCCAACCGCAACTGCCGCTGATTGCCATCAATACCACCGCCGGCACCGCCAGCGAGATGACCCGCTTCTGCATCATCACCGACGAATCGCGCCACGTGAAAATGGCCATCGTCGACCGCAATGTCACGCCGCTGCTGTCAGTCAACGACCCGCAATTGATGGTCGCCATGCCCAAGGGGCTGACCGCCGCCACCGGCATGGACGCCCTGACGCACGCCATCGAAGCCTACGTCTCGACCGCCGCCAACCCCATCACCGATGCCTGCGCCTTGAAGGCCATGACGCTGATCAGCAACAACCTGCGCCTGGCAGTGCGCGACGGCAGCGACCTCGCAGCGCGAGAGAACATGGCCTATGCGCAGTTCCTCGCGGGTATGGCGTTCAACAACGCGTCCCTCGGATTTGTTCACGCGATGGCGCACCAGTTGGGCGGCTTTTATGACCTGCCACACGGCGTGTGCAACGCCGTGCTGCTGCCCCATGTCCAAACGTTCAACGCGTCGGTCTGTGCCGACCGACTGACCGACGTCGCCCACGCCATGGGCGCTGACATCCGCGGCTTCAGTGCCGAAGAGGGCGCGCAAGCGGCGATCAACGCCATCCGCAGCCTGGCCAAAGACGTCGAGATCCCCGGCGGCTTGCGCGAGCTGGGCGCCAAGCTCAGTGACATCCCGGTACTCGCCGCCAATGCCTTGAAGGACGCCTGCGGACTGACCAATCCACGGGCGGCGGATCAGCGCCAGATCGAGGAGATTTTCCGCAACGCGTTTTGAGACCGGCACAGCGCGAACGAACGGCGTTATCCTCGCCGTTCGTTCGCGCCACTACCGCCGAGTCTTTCCATGCTGCAAAAAAGCCTGATCCGCCGCCTCGACCTGATCACTCTGCAACTGTTCGTCGCCGTCCACGAAGAAGGCACGCTGACCCGTGCGGCTGCGCGCGAAGCCATCGCCGTGTCGGCAGCGAGCAAGCGCCTGATGGAATTGGAGCAGGCGCTGGGCATCGCTCTGTTCGTGCGTCAGGCCAAAGGCATGCTCCTCACGCCGGCCGGTGAAACGCTGCTGCACCATGCGCGACAGATGCTTTTCAACGTGGAGAAGATGGGCCTGGAACTGGGCGAGCACAGCCACGGTGTGCGCGGTTATGTGCGCATGCTGGCCAATCTTTCAGCGATCATTCAGTTTCTGCCCGAAGACTTGCGCGACTTCTCGGCGCAGCATTCGCAGGTCAAGACCGACCTTGAAGAGCGCCCCAGTGCCGGGGTGATTCAGGGTGTACTCGATGGCGTCGCGGACCTCGGCATCTGCTCCGACGACAGCGATACCAAAGGCCTGCACAGCGCGTTGTATCGCCAGGACAAACTGGTGGTGGTGATGCTGCCCGAGCATCCGTTGGCTACGCGCGAATCGGTGGCCTTCGGCGAAACCCTCGGTAGCGACTACGTTGGTTTGCACGCGGCCAGTTCGATCAACATGCGCACCCACGCGGCGGCACGGCAGGCCGGCAAGGTCCTGCGCATTCGCATTCATGTGCCGGGATTCGATGCGGTCTGCCGGATGGTTCAGGCGAACATGGGCATCGGCATTCTGCCGCAGCGTGCCTACGAGTTGTTCGGTCAGGCGCTGGGGTTGCGGGCGGTGCCGCTGACGGATGCCTGGGCGGATCGAACCTTGATCATAGTGGTGCGCGATGAGGCGGGGTTGTCGCCGGTGAGCCGGATGTTGTTTGAGCATTTGCGAGCACAAGGCTCTTGGATCTCGATTGATTGAGCCGGCCTCATCGCGAGCAGGCTCACTCCTACAGGGGGGCTGTGCTGGACTTGAATCTGTGGGCCACGCAAAACCTGTAGGAGTGAGCCTGCTCGCGATGGCTGACCTGAGGTCACCGAAAATTTCGCCGGAGCATTCGCATTTCGCGAACGCCCATTGCCGAGAGACGGCTGGATTCGCCGATCATCGTTCCTCTAGCCTTGGCGACATATTCCAAGAACAAGAGGTACCCCGCGATGACTGCCCCTTTAAGTGCAATCAAAGTGATCGAGATCGGCACCCTGATCGCCGCGCCGTTTGCCGCGCGCATGCTTGCCGAGTTCGGCGCCGAGGTGATCAAGATCGAAGCCATGGGCCAGGGCGACCCGTTGCGCAAATGGCGCAAGCTGCACGAAGGCACGTCGCTGTGGTGGTACCTGCAATCGCGCAACAAGAAATCCCTCGCACTCAATCTCAAATCTGCTGAAGGCATCGAACTGGTCAAGCAACTGGCCGGCGACGCCGACGTGATCATCGAAAATCTGCGCCCTGGCGCGTTGGAAAAGCTCGGTCTGGGTTGGGACGTGCTGCATGCCTTGAATCCGAACCTGACCCTCGTGCGTATCTCTGGCTACGGCCAGACCGGCCCGTACCGCGACCGTCCCGGTTTCGGCGCCATTGGCGAGGCCATGGGCGGCATTCGCTACACCACCGGCAACCCCGGTTCGCCACCCGCACGGGTCGGCGTCAGCCTCGGCGATTCGCTGGCCTCGCTGCACGCGGTGATCGGTGCGTTGATGTCGCTGTTGCGGGTCAAGACCGGGCAGGGCGGCGGACAGATTGTCGATGTATCGCTGGCCGAAAGCGTATTCAACGTCATGGAAAGTCTGGTCCCGGAATACGACATGCTCGGCCATGTCCGCGAACGCAGCGGCGGCGCTTTGCCGGGCATCGCGCCCTCCAATACTTACCTCACTGCTGACGGCGCCTACGTGGTGATCGCCGGCAACAGTGACCCGATCTACAAGCGTCTGATGCACGCCATTGGCCGCGCTGACCTGGCCGAGGCAGAAGAATTCGCCCACAACGACGGGCGTGCGGCGAAGAGCGGCTTGCTCGATGCGGCCATCACCCACTGGACCAGCAGCCTGCCGATCGACGAGGTACTGGCCGCCCTCGAAGCCGCTGAGGTGCCGGCCGGGCGCATCTACTCGGTGGCTGACATCGTCGCCGATCCGCACTATCAGGCGCGGGACATGCTGCTCAATGCCGAGTTGCCCGGCGGCGCAACGGTGAAAATGCCCGGCATCGTTCCCAAACTCTCGGAAACGCCCGGCGCAGTGAACTGGTCCGGGCCGACACTGGGCCAGCACACTGACGCCATTCTCGCCAATCTTGGCCTGACTGAACGCGACATCGAACGCCTGAAAAGCCAAGGGGTGGTGCAATGATCACAGACTATTCGCACAAACTCATCGTCCAGGAGGTCTCACCGCGCGATGGCTTGCAGATCGAGCCGACGTGGGTTGAAACCGCTGACAAGATCGCCTTGATCAATCAACTGTCACAGGCCGGATTCAGCCGCATCGAAGCCGGCTCGTTCGTCTCGCCCAAAGCCATCCCGGCCCTGCGTGACGGTGAGCAGGTGTTCAACGGCATTCAGCGCCAGCCGGGGGTGATTTACGTGGCGTTGATCCCCAACCTCAAAGGCGCACAGCGGGCATTGGCGGCGAACGCCGATGAACTGAATCTGGTGATGTCCGCCAGCCAGACCCACAACCTGGCCAATATGCGCATGCGGTGCGAGGACTCGCTGGCCGCGTTTGCTGACATCGTCGCGTTTGTCAGTGGCTCGGAAGTGCGCCTCAACGGCAGCATCGCCACCACGTTCGGTTGTCCGTTCGAAGGCAAGATTGACGAGGGTCGCGTGCTGCAAATCGTCGACGCTTATCAGGAGCTCGGTATTCAGGGCATCAGCCTCGCCGACACCACCGGCATGGCCAATCCGCGGCAGGTCGATCGCCTGGTGCGGCGGGTGCTGCAGCGGGTTTCGCCGGCCGATCTGACCCTGCATTTCCATAACACCCGCGGCCTCGGCCTGTGCAATGTACTGGCCGCATACGAGGCCGGCGCGCGGCGCTTCGATGCAGCGCTCGGTGGCCTCGGTGGCTGTCCGTTTGCGCCGGGGGCGTCGGGCAATATCTGCACCGAGGACCTGGTGAATCTGTGCGATGAAATCGGCATTGCCACCGGTATCGACTTGCCGCTGCTGCTGAAGCTTTCGCGCGGTTTGCCGGCGCTGTTAGGCCACGAAGTTCCCGGCCAACTCGCCAAGGCCGGGCGCAGCTGCGATCTGCATCCGATGCCGACCTGAGACACATCAATCCCTTGTAGGAGTGAGCCTGCTCGCGATAGCGGTGTATCAGGCGCCGCATAGGTTGCCTGACACACCGCCATCGCGAGCAGGCTCACTCCTACAGTTGAAACCGCATACCAGACAACAAAAACAATCGGACGTCCATCGACAGTCCGCCTGGAGAAAAAACCATGAGCCTCAACGTATTGGAGGCGGGCGTGAATCCGTCCGTCGATCACGACGCCGAAAAAGCCCTGATCAGCAAAGTCGCCTGGCGCCTGATGCCGCTGATCATGGTCTGCTACCTGTTTGCCTTTTTCGATCGCATCAACATCAGCTTTGCCAAATTCCAGTTGCAGACCGACCTGAGTCTGAGCGACACCGCTTATGGCCTCGGCGCCGGGCTGTTCGTGGTCGGTTACGTGCTGTTCGAAGTGCCGAGCAACATGATGCTGTACAAGGTCGGCGCGCGGCGCTGGATTGCGCGGATCATGATGTCGTGGGGCGTGGCGACGGCGTTGATGGTCTTCGTCACCAGCGAGTGGCAGTTCTACGCGTTGCGCTTTCTGATCGGCGCGATGGAAGCCGGGTTCGCCCCGGGTGTGCTGTATTACCTGACACTGTGGTTTCCGCAGCATTTCCGTGGCCGCATCACGTCGATGCTGTTTCTCGCCTCGGCGTTCGCCGGACTGGTCGGCGCGCCGTTCTCCGGGCTGGTGCTGCAACACCTCGACGGCGTATTGCAGATGCGCGGCTGGCACTGGCTGTTCCTGCTCGGTGGCGTGCCGTGCATCGGTCTTGGGTTCCTGGTGCTTACGCAGCTCAAAGACCGAATCGAGGACGCGCACTGGCTCACCGTTGACGAGAAGAAACTGCTCTCCAGCCGCATCGCTCATCACGAGCCACACAAGAGCGGCGGCTCATTGCTCGCGGCGCTGAAAATTCCCGGTTTCCTGACGTTGGGTTTGATTTACTTCCTGATCCAGGTGGCGTCCTACGGCCTGAATTTCTGGGCACCGCAATTGATCCGCAGCGCCGGCACCGAAAGCCCGGTGATGATCGGTCTACTGACCGCCATTCCCTACATCTGCGGTGCGATCAGCATGGTGGTGATCGGACGCCTGTCCGACGCCACGGGTGAGCGGCGCAAGTTTGTCGCCGGGCTGGTGATCGTCGGCGCGATCGGCTTCTTCAGCGCGGGGATCTTCGCCAGCCACACGACATTTCTGATCGTCGCTCTGGGGCTGCTCGGCGCAGGCATCATCGCTTCGATTCCGAGCTTCTGGACCCTGCCACCGAAATTGCTGGCAGGCGCCGGTGCCGGCGCGGCAGGCGGGATCGCGGTGATCAATACCCTGGGGCAATTTGGCGGGATCGTCAGCCCGGTCATGGTCGGACGCATCAAGGACCTGACCGGCAGCACCACCCCGGCGCTGTATGTCATCGGCGTCGCGGCGCTGATTGCGGCCGCTTTGCTGCTGTGGGGTTTGCCGCAGAAATTGCGCACGCTGGACAAGTATTGAGATTGACGGCGTCTGTGAAGACGCCTTCGCGAGCAGGCTCGCTCCCACCTTTGGAATGCGCTTTCGCAATTTGGAAGTGGATTGTTGAATCACAGGGTCGAGGAGTGGATAGTACGCCGCTGAAAACGAAATCAAGGAGCGGCAAGTGACAGTGAAGTCCAGGTGGTTCGGCGGTGCAGTGCTCTGCGGGTGTTTGATGGCGGGGCAGGCGCTGGCTGATTGCACACCGCCCGCCGTGTCGGGTGATCTGGATTTTTCGGTGTGCAAGGAATGGCCGGCTTATCCTGGACAGGCCATCAGCGCCAAAGCAGGTTTCAAGCCCGCCGCCGATGACGGCGAAGGCGGCACGTACGGGTTCTATGATCTCGATTTGTCTGTTGCGCAAGACGGGCAACCCGGCCCTGTCGCCACTTATCGTCAAACCTCTGCATACGAATCGGATGGCGTAGCGTTATCGCAGATGTCACTCGATACGGCACGCTACACACTCACCACCGACCTTCGTGCCTTCGGCGTGCGTGCCCGTTTTACTAACGCATCGCGCCTCAATCCGATGGAAGAGGTTCAGCTTTCGCTCTACGTCAGAGAGGGCGCGACGTTGCGCCCGGTCTTGCAAAAATTATTGGTTTACCAGTTCAGCGGTGAATGGGATGACGATTGCACCGGTCAGCGAAGTGAAATGACCAGAACGGTGGAAGTGGCTAAAACCAGCTCTCACGGTTACGCGGACCTGATCGTCAAGACTCAGCAGACTGGCACAACCAGTGCGGGAAAGGGGGAGACTTGTAAGGACAGCTCCACAGTTTATAAACCTGCCCTGACCACATTGCGTTATGACGGCAAATCCTACGTTCTGCCGCAAGGCTTCAAAGGCTTGTAATCGGCCTGATCCAAACGACTTTTATCAAGGAAGAACACCATGTTTCCCCGTGCCCCTCTGCTGATTGCCCTCAGCCTTCTTGCCCTGGCCACTCAAGCCCAGGCGTCTTGCGACATCAAAGCCTTCGATGGCAAATCCCTGTCGCGCTGTAAGGTCTGGCCTTCCGCTCAAAATCAGGCGATCGCCGTCAAATCCACTTATCTGGCGGATTCGGATGACGAAGACGTCGGGGTGTTCGATCTCGATCTCGCGCTCGTTAATGCCAGCGACGCCAAGCCCATCGCCACTTACCGCAAACCCGGCGCTTACAACTCCGACGCCATCCGCTTCGATGACCTGCGCATCGACACCGGGCGCTATCGGCTGGCGTCGGATGTCAGGGCCTTTGGTCTGCGTTCGAAATTCACCCACCGCTCTCGCGCTATGCCATATGAGAAAACTGATCTGGCGCTGTATATCCGCGAAGGCAATGAGTTGCGACCGGTGCTTGAAGGCTTGGTGGTCTACAAGAACAATGGTGAATTCACCGGCGACTGCGACGGCTATGTCAAACAGGTTCGCCGCACCGTCGAGATTGGCCCGGCCAGCCACCATGGTCTGGCTGATCTGCTCGTCATCAGCAACGGCACCCGTGTGAAAAACACCCGGTCAGGCAAAGAGTGCCTCTCGAAAACCACGCACCTTAAACAAACCCGAGTCACCCTGACCTACGACGGCGAGCAATACACTGTCCCCGAAGACCTCAGAGGGTACTGAAACGATGCTCACCGGCCTCAACCACCTGACATTGGCGGTCCGCGATCTGAATCGCAGCCTGCGCTTCTATCGCGATGTGCTGCAACTGCGCGTCGAGGCCACGTGGGATAGCGGTGCTTATCTGTCCTTGCCGGGGCTGTGGCTGTGTCTATCGCTTGATCCGCTGCGCAAGACCGAGCCCTGCGCCGATTACACGCATTACGCCTTCAGCGTGAGCGCGGCGGATTTCCCGGTTTTCGTGCAGCACTTGCGAATGGTCGACGTCGAGGCGTGGCGGGATAACCGCAGCGAAGGCGCGTCGTTCTACTTTCTCGACCCCGACGGACACAAACTGGAAGTGCACGTCGGCGATCTCGCCTCGCGACTGGCGGCCTGTCGGCAGAAACCGTACGCCGGCATGCGTTTTCACGACGAACCGTGATCCGGCGTAGTCGGCTGATATAGACTGGCGGTCACGTGTTCTGGCACTTGCAGGTTTTCCATGACTCCATCGTTGCTTATGGCCATTCTGGCCTCGGGTTTCATCTACGGCATCACGCCGGGGCCAGGTGTGCTGGCGGTGTTCGGCATTGGCGCCGCTCATGGGCGACGGGCCGGGGCCGGATTTCTGTGCGGGCACTTGCTGGGCGATGTGGTCTGGTGCAGCACGGCGCTGATCGCGATTGTCGGCGCCCGGGAAATCGGCAGCACTGCGTTTGATGTACTCGGCGTGCTCAGCGGTCTGTATCTGTTCTGGCTCGGCTGGCGCGCCGTGCGTGCGCGGCGGCGCAACGGTGATGAGCCGCAGGGGGCGGCGCGCAATCCGTTCTGGCACGGCATCGTATTCGGGTTGACCAACCCCAAGGCCTACCCCGTGGCGGTGGCAACGTTTACCGCGTTGCTGTCGAGTCGCGCCGAACTGCTCAACTGGTCGATGCTGCCGGCGCTGATTGCCCTGAGTTTTGTCGGTGGCGCGCTGGCCTACGCCATCCTCATTGGCGTGGTCGGGGCGCAACGGGTGCGCACGGTGTATCAGCGTCACGAACTGCTCATCACCCGGTTGTGCGGAGTGATGTTCATCGGTTTTGCTATCAACGCGCTGATGCACGCGCTGCCGGGGCTGATGCCGAACAAGGCGTGAGGTCCGGCAGAAGGCTGCCCGGCGGCGCGGGCGCGCTCACTGACGGCGCCGTTCGTCGCGGCCCGGAGGTTTTTTCTAAACCTTTGACCGCCAAAGGATTCCTAACTGAGGCGGGCGTTGGCTCGCCACGAACATTTCAGCCGCAGGGCGCTCCAGTGCCTGCTTGAATTTTCAACGAAGGAGGGCGCGACCATGAGCCGGATGGCCACCCGTATACGCAACGTCAGTTTTGCCGCCCTGTTCAGCCTGTGCGCGAACAGTGCCTTTGCCCAGTCGCCTGCCGAATTCATCAACGATGCGTCAGCCAAAGGCATGGCCGACATCGAGGCCAGCCGCTTGGCCCATGGCAAAGCCGAATCCAAAGAGGTCAAGGATTACACCATCGTCGTCATCAACGACCGCACCACTGCCAACCAGCATTTGGCGAAAATTGCCAAGAAGCTCGACCTGCCTGTCGCGCCCCGCGAAGAACTGGCCGACAAGGCCAAGGCGCTGATGCCGCAAGTGCAGGACGGCGCGACGTTCGATCAGGCCTACGCCGCCAGCCAGGTCAAGGCCACCGAAGAGGCCATCACCCAGATCGAGCAGCAGGCGAAGACCACCGACGTGCCGGAAATCAAAGCCTTCGCCGATGAGACTTTGCCGAAACTGCAGAGCCATCTGGAGAAGGCCCGCGCGTTACAGGCCAGTCGCTAATCTCACCGAATGGTTGTAACGCGGCCCAAGCCTTCGGCGGTACCTGCTTGATGCAGGCACTGCCGAAGGTTTTTTTGCGCCCGCCAGTTGAAATGCGATGTGTCCCCTGTGGGAGCGAGCCTGCTCGCGAAGGTGGAGTTTCAGGCGAACCAATATTCGCTGACACACCGCCTTCGCGAGCAAGCTCGCTCCCACTGACGTCTACACCGTGGATTGCTCAGCACTCATTCAGATCCTGCTTCGGCTTGCTCTTGTCCCCCAGCCCGTCAAGATTGAACACCTCGCTTTCGCCCAACGAACGGTAATGCCGGCGCAACGCCTCAAGTTGCTTGAGATCCAGCGCCTCCAGCCCGAGCATCGCGTTCTGCGCTTCCTTGTTCACCCGCAGCAATTCATCAAGCTTTAAATGCAGAATGTCGGTGTCACGGTTTTGCGTGTTCTGAATCAGGAAGACCATCAGGAACGTAATGATCGTCGTCGAGGTATTGATGATCAGTTGCCAGGTATCGTTGTAGCCAAAAATCGGTCCACTCAAACCCCACAACCCGATCAGGATCAACGCCCCCATGAACGTCTTCGGGCTACCGGCCCACAGGGCAAGTTTCTGGGCAATTTTTGCGAATTTCATGATGGAAGTCCTTGTTTTGGGAGCTTGAAATTCAGACAGCGACGTTGCGCTGAAAATTCTGTTTACAAATCACGTCGCAGGACTTTGGTAGGGAAGGCACGCCGCGCGGATCGCTGTATCGTATCGGCAGCTGTTTTTGCCCGTTGCCAGAACGCCCCGACAGGAGAACGCCATGAGTTGGTCTGCCCAGCAATACGTCACTTTCGAAGATGAACGCACCCGCCCGGCACGTGATCTGCTGGCGGCGACTCCCACAGCGCAGGCGCGGGCGGTGGTGGATATCGGTTGTGGGCCTGGTAATTCCACGGAATTGTTGGTGCAGCGGTTTCCCGAGGCGAATGTCAGTGGCCTGGACAGTTCGGCAGACATGATCGATGCCGCGCGCAAGCGCCTGCCCGGGTTGCAGTTTGAGGTGGTCGAAATCGACCGATGGGCCGATGCCGGCCCGTTCGATGTGATCTTCGCCAACGCGGTCCTGCAATGGGTGCCTGATCACGCCTCGTTGCTGCCAGCCCTGGTGAGCAAACTCGCCGCCGGTGGCAGCCTGGCGATCCAGATGCCGGATAACCTCAACGAACCGTCCCACCGCTTGATGCGCGAAGTGGCCGCCAATGGGCCGTGGGCGCGCAAACTCAGCGGCGCCGCCGGACAGCGCACCGACATGGCGAGTGCCACTGAGTATTTCTCGATGCTGCGGCCGCACTGCGACCGCGTCGATGTGTGGCGGACGACTTATCACCATCAGTTGCCGGGTGGGGCGGCAGGGGTGGTGGAGTGGTTCAAGGGCAGCGGGTTGATTCCGTTTTTGAATCCGCTGACCGAGGAGGAGCGGGCGCAGTATCTGGAACGGTATCTGGCAGCTGTTTCAGAGGCTTATCCAGCATTGGCTGATGGCTCAGTGCTGTTGCCGTTTCCACGGCTGTTTATCGTTGCGACTCGGTGAATGCCGCGTCTCTCTGTTTTAGTTCAACAGGTTGTTTCAGGTCGGCGCGACTCTGGAAAAGAATTCAGTCGATATTCTGGATGTGCAGATGCCTGGCGGCGAGGTTGAGCGTTTCTTTACAACCAAGCGCTTTGATCGCGACGGCGAGCGCAAGATACACATCATGACCGTCTCGGCGCTTATGTACGCGGATTACCGCGCATTGTCATCCATCGACTACCCGAACCTGCTGAAGCTCACCCAGATGTTGACCAAAAGCTCAGTTGAAGTGGAAAAAATGGCCAGGTTGATGATCTTCAATGCGCTGTCTCACAACCATGACGATCATGCGAAGAACTTTGCGTTTCTTTGCCACTATCCTGAAAAAAGGTGAGAAGGAAACCTGGACGCTGTCTCCGGCATACGACCTGACGTTCGCAAACGCCATGGGCGAGCACACCACTGACTTCGGCGGCCGCACTCCCGGCAAGCCTACGCGCAAGCGAATCATGGAGATCTGCAAAGATTACAAATACCTCAAAGCCGAAGAATACATCGAGCAGACTCTCGCTGCGCTCGCTGACTGGAAGACGGTATTCACTCGATTGAATGTCCCGCACAAACCGGGGAGCCGATTTTTAATGTACTGGCGAAGCTGCAGCAGGATTTCGAGAAGTAACCTGCGGACGGGGGGCAGTATTGTCAGGTCGGTTGCTGACGCTGAAACTGAAATCCCCGGGCACTAAAAAGCGACCAGCAAGGCAATCCCAACGCGCCGTGACAACCGCCAAATAAAAAGCCCGGCGTATGCCAGGCTCTTCTTCATTCCATTAGCGCCGTCATGCTTGCTTTTCACGTGCCGCCAGCATCACTTCAATCTGCTTTTTGGTAGCCTCGGTCAGCACTTCGCTGTAAACACGCTTTTTCTCCTCCGATTTAGCATTTCGGATGAAGTCTGCGAACGGACTGGTGGATTCCTTCTGGGATCCGAATTTCATGTGATTGCTCCGTCTGTGATCCCAAGCATAGCCATCAATTCAGGTCTCGTATGCTTCTCGGGGATATGGTAGTCGATCTTGTCAATTCCAGCCTTGTAGAGACGCCCGGAATTATCAATATGCTTCACAAGAAGATCGACATGCAGATCTTTGCCAAACTCTAGCTTAAGCGTGTTGACCACGTCACGGGCTGCGAAGTATTGGTCGACGAAATGCTCTGGTCGGATTCTCCGTCCTTCGGCTTCCTCTCGACTCCGAACGAAAGACCAAGCAAGTCTTGGATCTTGATAAACGTAGAGAATTTGCACAAATCTCCCTTTATTGAGACACCGTTGCACATTGTTCCTTGCGATCTCGATATTGGACAGTGTTCCATCCAGCAGAAAAGATTGCTTTCGGTCCAACGCAAGGTCTATCAACTTGCCAATGAGAATCGAGACTGCGCCTTGGAAAAGCCAGGCATTGCCCCCTCGGTAGGCTTCGAACTCGCTCCTGAGTTCGTCGGGATCAATTCGCAGGATTGGCGTGTCAGAGAAAAAACTAAGCAGCGCTAACGAGGCCTCTGTTTTACCTGCGCCCGGTGATCCAGCCATAAAAACCGAAACTGGCTCCTTTTCAGGTGGATATTTGCCCTGATCGGTAAGCCGCTTGCCAATAGCCTTCTTGTTCGATCGAGCAAACCGGATTGCGCCATCACAGATGGCCAGCTCTTCTTCCGTCATTCCATGCCGTTTGTCTTCTTGCATGAATGAGGCCTTTTTGAAGTGAAAGTGATTTGCAGACTCTTCCTCCGGTTCTACTTTGTTGCGGTCTCTTCCACATCTCGAAGTGCCATGACGGCTGCGTTTTCGCGGTGAGACCGCACTGTGGGCCCCGGCCATGGCTCTGCTTGAATTTGTTGGGAGAGTGAAGCGTATGTGGAAATGGGCGATTTGCAATCTACGGTTTGTTTCTGGATTGGTCTGCGCTGACAACCTGATCTCAAATCCGACGCACAAAAAAACCGGCCATCAAGGCCGGTTTTTCTATTTCTGCATCCCCCGTCAGACAACACGACGCGAGATCAATATTCGGTGGAGCGGGTAGAGGGAATCGAACCCTCATCTAAAGCTTGGGAAGCTTTCGTTCTACCACTAAACTATACCCGCTCAGAGCGGCTGACTTTGTACCAGAGTCGGCCACGGATTTGAAGTTTTCTTTTCTATCCGATGGCTTTTGTCACGCTAAGACGGTCAATCGCGAGCAAGGGCTGCGCCGGTGCAAACAAACACCTCAAGCGTGCAGCCCTGCCCGCGATGACGCTGTTTCAAATGGCCAATGCATGTTGATCCTGCACAAACGAGTAGCGCGTTCGGCTGGCCTGCGGCGCAGGTTTCAGAAAGCCGAGCAGGGCGTTCTGGCTGTCGCGGCACGCGGCTTTGTGCTCCATGTCGAGAAAGTGCCCGGTGGCTTGCAGAGTGGTGAAGGTGCTGTGCGCGACGTGATTGCCGAACAGGCGCGCATCTTCGGCGGCGGTGTATTCGTCCCATTCGCCGTTTAAAAACAGCACCGGTACGTTGATCTTTTTGGCCGCATTCAAATAGCACTGTCGATCGCTGTGCAGCACGTCGTTGATGTGGAAGTGCATCTGCCCGTATTCATGCTCGGCCAGGCTGCTGACGTGGCGGTAGTTGAAGCGTTTGAACAACGACGGCAGGTGTTTGCCGATGGTGTTGTTGACCAGATGGCCGACCCGGTCGCCGTCCCGGCTGCCGAGGTAGTCGACGCCGCGTTCAAGGTAATCGAGCATGTGCGCATTGATCACTGGTGAGAACGAGCTGATCACGGCTTTTTCGATGCGCCGGGGCTGCTGGGCGAGGGCGACTAGCGTCGCGGCGCCGCCCCAGGAGAACGACAGCACGTGTTCGGCGGCGAAGTGATCGATCAGCTCCAGTAGAATCTGCCCTTCGACTTCCTTGGTCAGATGCTTCTCGTGCAGGTTGTGGGATTTGGACCGTCCCGCGTAGGGCTGGTCGTAGCAGACCACGTTGAATTGCGGGTGCAGGTTTTTCACGGTCTGTGCAAACGACGCAGTCGTGGCCATCGAGCCGTTGACCAGAATGATGGTCTTTTCTGCGGCGTCTGCGCGATAGAACTCCGTGTAAACCCGATACTGACCCTGTATATCCAGCACAGCGATTTCTGGCCTCATGTCATAAGACTCCTGGCAAGCAAGCGGGTATGCGCGCAATCGAGATTGCACGAGCTTTGTGACAGGTAGGCATACGCCTGGAATTTGCTGGCCCATGTCGATCCGGTACGGCAGGTCGACGGGTGTTGTTATTGGCGGGCAGATTGCCGGCTGAGGCGCAGTCCTTGGGACTGACGACCGGCAAAAAGTTTCTTGGAAGTATGTGGTGACTCATCGGTCACATTTCGGCCGACGTCCTGATTCAAGCAGGGGACTCAGGATCACGCAAGTGCCGTTGGCAAATTGTTCGACAACTTCGGCTGAGCGGTCGCCGGCTTAGAACAAATGAATCTCTTCGGTGCGCAAAGCGCGGTATTCGCCCGGTTTTAGCGCGTTATCCAGGGCCAGTTCGCCCATCGATTCGCGGTGCAGGCGCAGGACTTTGTTGTTGAAGAAACCGAACATGCGCTTGACCTGATGATAACGGCCTTCAACGATACTCAGCCGCGCCGAGCGCGGGCCGAGCAGCTCGAGCTGCGCCGGTTGCGTGGTCAGGTCCTCGAAGGCGAAGTAGATGCCCTCGGCAAATTGCAGCGCATAGTCCGCGCCGATGTCCTGCTCGGTCTCAACGTAATAGACCTTCGGCAGTTTCGTTTGCGGCTGGGTCAGGCGGCGCGACCAGGCGCCATCGTTGGTGATCAACATCAGACCGGTGGTATTGAAATCCAGACGCCCGGCAATGTGCAGGTCGTCCTTGTCCGGATCATCGAACAGGTCGAGCACGGTCATATGCTGCGGATCGCGGGTGGCGCTGACGCAGCCTGGCGGTTTGTGCAGCATGAAGTAGCGCGCCGCCTTGCCGCTCTGCAGGACCTCATCGTCGACTTCGACCTGGCTGAACTCCAGCACTTCAGTGTGCGGATCGCTGACGATTTTTCCGTCGACCCGCACGCGCTTTTCCACCAGCAACAGGCGAACCTGCTGGCGGTTGTAGCGGGGCAGATTGCTGAGGAAGCGGTCGACGCGCATGGTCAGATTTCAACGGATAAAGGGCCGCGCATCTTACGGGATCGCTGGCTTGGCCGCTTGCAGTTGCGCCTCGGCCTGGGCGCAACGCGGGCACAGGCAGGACTTGTCGCGTAATGCTGCGGGCAGAGCTTCAAGCACGGCCGGGTCGATCGTCACGGCGTAGCACCAGCATTCGCGGTCGGCGGTACGCGGGTCGGCGAGGCTGCAATCGTTGCGTGCGCCGCAGGCCGGGCAGTGGTCGGGTTTGACGTCGGTATCAGGCATAGGTCGAGTGGGGCATTTCCATGCAGGTGCGGTTGCGCCCGGTTTGTTTGGCGCGGTACATCGCATGATCGGCCCGGGACAGCAGACTGTGCAAGGTGTCCTCGCGTTGCAGGGTGGTGGCACCGATGCTGACGGTCAGATGAAGGCTGTGGCCGTTGTAGGCATATTCGTGTTGTTCGACGTGTTGACGGATCTTCTCGGCAATTTTCTGACCGGTGTCACCGTCGGTGTCCTTCAACAAAACGATAAATTCCTCACCGCCCCAGCGGCAGACGATATCGGCATGGCGCAGACAGCTTTGCAGATCCCGGGCGAAACCGATCAGTATTTGATCGCCGGCCATGTGCCCATAGGTGTCGTTCAACGCCTTGAAGTGATCGAGGTCGAGCAGCAACGCGGTCAGCGGTCGGGTCTCGCGTTGGGCTTCGTGCAGGGCTTGCACAGCGAGAATGTCGAAGCCGCGGCGGTTCGGCAGTTCCGTGAGGCTGTCGAGGGTGGCCTGGGCGTGGATTTTGCTCTGGAAGCGCTTGATCACGCGGTTGAGCAACGCCAGCACGCTCAACGTCACCAGCAGGCAGATCAGCAGATTGAGATACAGCGACTGGCGGATTTCACTCAGCGCGCCGTCTTCGCGTTTGTCGACAAACAGGTACCAGTTCAACTCGGGGATAAACCGCACGTTGAGAAAATGCCCCTGGCCGTGGGTGGAATATTCGTAGCTGCCGCTGTGCGGTTTGGGCAACTGGCTGACCAGACTTTTCATGCTCTCCAGTTCGCCGAGGCCCTGACCAATGCGCGCACCTTCCGGGCCACCCTCGGCGCCGGTCAAGACGAGGCGGCCAAAGGTATCAACGAAGTAAACGCTGCGTTGATAACGCTGTTGATACTTGTCGATCAGTTTGATCACCGCATCGACGGTCAGGCCAACGCCTGCCGCGCCGATGAAACGGTTGTGATAGTCGTAGACCTTGTAGTTGATGAAAAAAGTCAGGTTGTCCTTGTTGGCCAGATCCGGGTCGACGTTGATCTCGTACGGATCTTTCATGTCGCGCACGCGGAAGTACCAGGCATCGCGCGGCTCATCGATCTTGACCTGCTTGAGCACGCCTTTGGCGTGGTAATAGGTCAGGCTGGTGTTGGAAACGAAAAACGCGGTGTAGGCGCCGTAATGGGTCATTACCTCGTCGAGGTAGCGGGTCATCTGCTCGGGGTTCTGCTCACCGTTGACCACCCAGTCGCGCATGAAGGTGTCGCGCGACATCATCGAAGAAATGAGGATCGGTCGGACCAGGTCTTTCTGGATTTCCGAATAGACCGTGTCGGACGTCAGCGGCAGTTCGGTGTTGACGATGTTGCCGCGGATCGACGCGCGCGAGGCGTAATAGCTCAGCAGCGACGTGGCGAGAAACCCGGCGCCGAGCAGGGCGACCAGGGTGAGCACCAGTGAGCGTTGCGAGTACAGCGAAGAACGAAGCGGCATGGCAGTTCCGTTGGCAGTGGCCCGATGGGAAGCATTCTAGTGGCACTGCGCGCAAATAACTGCTCCCTGTGCGGCGTGAATGGTCGTTCCTGCGTTCGCTGGCCAAACGCAACCCTGTGGGAGCGGGCTTGCTCGCGAAGGCGTCAGGTCAGCCACCTCACGGCTGAATGACCCACCGCCTTCGCGGGCAAGCCCGCTCCCACAGGAGTTTTGCAGTGTTATTGAATTATGTGTTCAGGGTTTTGAGGTACGTCCGCCATCCCCCCAAATGGCTGATATCCACCGCACCCTCCAGTCCATACGGCTCACAGATAAACCCGCTCTCCCAGCGCCCATCCGCCAGTTGCACCTTGCCCAACCCCAGCGGCGCTGGAATGCCGGTGAGGAACGAACCCAGTTCGCTGCTCGGCAATTCCCAGACCTCCACGGCAATCGCCACGCCGCTGTCCTTCACCCGCACCATGCCCGGCCGCAGCGGTGGGCCGCCGGCCAAGGCGTGCAGGCGATAGTCCGGCGAACTGAACGTGGTTTCCAGCAAGCGCCCGCCACGCTGGGTCAACTGCCAGTTCAAGGCCAGACCTTGCAAATGCGCGCCGCAGACCACGAGCCGCGCGCGGTCATTGCGCGCAGTATTCGCTGGAGTTGGCAGTGCGGTTTGCTGCTGACGCTGCAACGCATCCGCCACGCTCAGCAAGTATTGATCGGTAAACACCCGACCAAACAACGTCACGCCCCACGGCAAACCGTTGCTCATGAATGCGGTCGGCACGGCAACGGCAGCGTAATCGAGCAGGTTCATGAAGTTGGTGTAGTAACCCATTTCGGAGTTGCGCAGCACCGGTTCGGCGACAAGCTCCGCCAGCGTCACCGGACGGCCGATGGTCGGCGTCAGCACACAGTCGAGATTTTCCAACGCCTCATCGCAAACAGCCTTCAATGCCTGCAATCGATACTGCGCGCGGAAAGTCTGCACGCCGGTCACGGCCGGCGCCTTCGCCAGCACCGCCCGGATCACCGGCAGCACCGCGTCGGGATTTTGTTCCATCAGTTCACCGGCAACGCTGTAGCGCTCGGCAACCCACGGCCCGTCATAGAGCAAACGTGCCGCTTCGAGGAACGGTGACAGATCCAGCTCGACCGCTTCGCCACCGAGGGCCTTGAGCCGTTCGACCGCGGCTGCGAACAATGGCGGCCCTTCGTCGCAGCCGAAAAACTCCAGGTCCTGCGCCCGTGGCACGCCGAAGCGAAACGGCCGTGGTGCGCCGAAGGCCGAGCCGTCATTCCATGCAGGATTGGGGCGGCTGTATTCATCGCGAGGATCGGGTTTTGCCGTCAGCGCCAGCAACTGACTGGCCTCACGGGCGGTGGCGGTGAACGTGGTTACGCAGTCCAGCGTGCGGCACGCGGGCAGCACACCAGCGGTGGAAATCAGCCCTTTGCTCGCCTTCAAACCGACCAGATTATTCAGCGCCGCCGGCACCCGGCCCGAGCCGGCAGTGTCGGTGCCCAAGGCGAAACTTGCCACGCCCAGCGCCACCGCCAGGGACGACCCGGCGCTGGAACCGCCTGATGGATATTCCTTCAACACGCTGTTGGGGCACGCACCATAAGGTGAGCGGCTGCCATTGAGGCCCGTGGCGAATTGATCAAGATTGGTCTTGCCCAGCGGAATCGCGCCCAGCGCCAGCAGTTGCTCGACGATGGTCGCCGAACGCTGCGGCACATAAGCAAACGCCGGGCACGCGGCGGTGGTGGCAATGCCGGCCAGATCGATGTTGTCCTTGATCGCGAACGGCACGCCGTACAGCGGCAGGCTGTCGAGGTCGCGACCGTCGAGAGCGGCGAGGTAGGGTTCCAGTTCTTCAATGCTGAGCAGGTGAATGAACAGGTGGTAATCCGGGTTCAGCGCAGCGGCTTTCTCCCGCAGTGCCAATAGCAATTGGCGCGGTGTGGTCTCGCCATTGCGATAGGCCTGGCGCAGTGCATCGAGTTGCAGATTCATCAGTTGATCCTTATCCAAATGGCTTCAGTCAAGTTCCAGCACCACGACCCGTTGCCCGGCGCGAACTGCTGAACCGGGTTGCACGCGAATCTCGCGCACCACGCCGGCCAGCGGTGCGAGCAGCGGGATTTCCATCTTCATCGACTCGAGAATCACCAGCACATCGCCCGCCGCGACACGCTGACCGGCCTTGACCTCGACCTGCCAGAGATTGCCGGCGATGTGGCTGTCGACGCTGTGCTGATCGCTGGCCAGTGGCGCGTCTTCGCTTGCTTGTGGCACAACTTCTTCGCTGTCGAAGTGCGCCTGGCCGCTAGCGATCCAGCGTTCGCGCTCGGCGTTGAAGGCGCCCTGTTGCTGCGCGCGAAAGGCGCTGATGCCCTCGGCCTCCTGGCTTAGAAAGGCCTGATAGTCGGCGAGGTTGAGCTGGCTGTACTCGATGTTCAGGTCGAAGCGACCGAGCGGGAAGTCGCGGCGAATACGCAGTAATTCCTCGGCACTGACCGGGTAGAACCGAATCTGATCGAAGAAGCGCAGCAGCCATGGTTTGCCATCGAACGCGGCCACCTCGCGGTAGCGATTCCACATTTGCAACGTGCGCCCGACGAACTGATAACCGCCCGGACCTTCCATGCCGTACACGCACATATACGCACCGCCGATGCCCACCGAATTCTCGGCGGTCCAGGTCCGCGCCGGGTTGTACTTGGTCGTCACCAGACGATGGCGCGGATCCAGCGGTGTGGCCACCGGCGCGCCGAGGTAAACGTCGCCAAGGCCCATCACCAGATAGCTCGCATCGAACACCGTGCGCTGCACTTCGTCGAGATTCGGCAGGTCGTTGATGCGCCTGATGAACTCCAGATTGCTCGGGCACCATGGCGCGTCCTTGCGCACGGTGGTCATGTATTTTTCGATGGCCAATTGGCAGGCCGGGTCATCCCAGGACAGCGGCAAATGCACGATGCGCGACGGCACTTGCAGCTCCTTGGCGGCGCACACGGCGTCCCATTCGCCGGCGATGATGCCGAGCAGATCGGCCAGCGGCAGTTGCTCGGGTTGGTAGTGCACTTGCAGCGAACGAATGCCCGGGGTGAGGTCGATCACACCGTGCAGGGTTTTGCTATCCAGCGCTTGCATCAACGCGTGGGCACGGAAGCGCAGGACCAGATCGAGTTCGGGCGCGCCGATTTCCAGCAGCAGATGCGTGTCGCCAGAAACCCGCCCGACAAGCCGCCGATCCCCATGACCCAACTCAAGAACCACAGGCGACACGATCCCCTGTAGGAGTGAGCCTGCTCGCGAAGAGGCCAGATCAGACACCGCGTGAACTTCATCGCGAGCAGGCTCACTCCTACATTGATCCCATTTCAGGGCGAGGTTGCGCGCGGTTTTGAGATCGACGGGAAGGAACTGAATTTTATCGCCGGCCTTGAGCTGTCCCAACTGCCACAGATCGGCCTCAATCACCGTCACCGGGCAGACAAACCCGCCCAGACTCGGGCCATCCGGGCCAAGAATCACCGGCATGTCCCCGGTGAAATCCACCGCACCCATCGCATACGGATTGTCATGAATGTTCGACGGATGCAGCCCCGCTTCGCCACCGTCGGCACGCACCCATTCCGGCTTCGGTCCGATCAGGCGCACGCCGGTGCGGCTGGAATTGAAGTGCACCTCCCATTGCGTGGCGAAGAAGGTGGCGATGTAGTTTTCCGTGAAATATTCCGGCGCGCCGTGCGGCCCGTAGATCACCCGCATCTGCCGCACGTCGGGCAACGCGGTGATGTGGTGTTCGGCGAGCGGTTGGCCGGCGCTGCGGTCGGTCAATGCCGGCACATGCAACACGTCGCCGGCGCGTAACGCCCGTCCGCCGTGACCGCCAAACTGGCCGAGGGTGAAGGTGCTTTTGCTGCCCAGATAATCCGGGACCTGCAAGCCGCCGCGCAGGCACAGATAACTGCGCGCCCCGGCACCGTCGAGGCTGCCCAAATGCAACGTCGCGCCTGCCGGGATCAGCAGCGCGGTGTTCATCGGTACGTTTTCACCCTCAAGCGCCAAGGCGATCGGCGCGCCGGTCACGGCGACCACGGCATCGCAATTGAAGCGCAGCAACGGCCCGTTCATGGTGATTTCCAGCGCGGCTGCGCCTTCTTCGTTGCCGAGCAGGCGGTTGCCCAGGCGCAGCGCACGACTGTCCATCGGACCCGAAGGTGGCACGCCAACGGCCCAGTAACCGAGGCGCCCGGGATAATCCTGCACCGTGGTCTGCGTGCCGGCACTGAGCACCTCGAAAGTGTTGGCGCGGTAGACAAGCTTTTCCAGGCAACGGGTCCACGGCTCACCACTGGCGAACGGAGCGTCGAGCAAAATCTGGCGTAGGTAATCACGATTGGTTTCCACGCCATACAGCAGACTGCCGCCCAGCGCTTGATGCAGTTCGGCGCGCGCCTGTTCACGGCTCGGCGACCAAGTGATGACCTTGGCAATCATCGGATCGAAATACGGCGGGATCTCGACGCCGGCCTCGACCCAGGTATCGATGCGCAATTCCACGCCGTTGGCCGGCGGGAATTGAACAGCGGTCAGCAGGCCCGGACTCGGCTGAAAATCGCGCCCCGGGTCTTCCGCGTACAGACGGGCCTGAATGGCATGACCCTGCGGATCCAGCCCTTGATACAGCTCGTGCAACGGCGGCAGATCATCGGCGGCCAGTTCGATCATCCAGCGCACCAGATCCACGCCCCACACCTGTTCGGTGACGCCGTGTTCAACCTGCAACCGCGTATTCACTTCAAGAAAATAGAAACGCTGCGCCTCGCTGTCGAAGACGAATTCGACGGTGCCGGCGCTGCGGTAACTGACGGCTTTGGCCAGTTTGATCGCCGCAGCGCACAGCTCATCGGCCATGCCTTCGGGCAGGTTGGGCGCCGGGGTTTCTTCGAGGACTTTCTGGTTGCGCCGCTGCACCGAACAGTCGCGCACACCAAGGGCGATGACTTCACCGCGACCGTCGCCGAACACCTGTACTTCCAGATGCCGCGCGCGCTCGATGTATTTCTCGATGAACACACCGGCGTCGCTGAAGTTGTTCTGGCCGAGGCGTTTCACTGCGTCGAACGATTCGCTCAATTCGCTGGCGCTGCGGCACACACGCATGCCAATGCCACCGCCGCCAGCCGTGCTTTTCAGCATCACCGGGTAGCCGACGTGTTCGGCGGCGGTCAGTGCGGCGTCGAGGCTGTCGAGCAGGTCGCTGCCTTCGAGCATCGGTACGCCGTGCTGTTTGGCCAGCGCGCGGGCAGTGTGCTTGAGACCGAACACCCGCAGTTGCGCAGGCGTCGGGCCGATGAAGGCTATGCCCCGGGCTTCGCAGGCTTCGGCGAAGGCTGCGTTTTCCGACAAGAATCCGTAGCCAGGATGAATGGCTGTCGCGCCGCTTTGTTTGGCAATCGCGAGAATTTTGTCGACCGCCAGATAGGTCGTGGACGCCGCGCCTTCGCCGAGACTGTGCGCTTCAGCGGCTTGGGAGATGTGCAGGCTGGCAGCGTCGGCTTCGGCATACACGGCGACGCCTTTGGCTTTCAGCACGTCAATCGTGCGCAGGATGCGACAGGCAATCGCGCCACGGTTGGCGATGAGAATTTTTTCGAACATGGCATAACCCCTGAAGGGCAAGCGGGCCGTCCCGCTGTTTTTCGACAGACATCCGGGCCGTCCCGGATGAAAAAACTTTCAGACACCACCGCCCCTTGTAGGAGTGAGCCTGCTCGCGATAGCGGTCCATCAGGCACAGTTGTTTCGAATGACCCACCGCTATCGCGAGCAGGCTCACTCCTACAGTTTGATCGGTGGTGGCTTCACTTCTTCAGGCACTGGCCGGAACGCGCCTGGCACAGGGCGAAAAGCCAACGCCGCAAACGGCTGATGTTCAGTTCCATACCAGCAACTCCGCCGGTGTCGGGTTGTAGGCATTGCACGGATTGTTCAACTGCGGGCAGTTGGAAATCAGCACGATCACGTCCATCTCCGCGCGCAAATCGACGTACTTGCCCGGCGCCGAAATCCCGTCCTCGAAGGTCAGCCCGCCATCCGCCGTCACTGGCACGTTCATGAAGAAGTTGATGTTCGGCCCGATGTCGCTTTTGCCCAGGCGCCCGTCGTGGGCGCAGGCGCGCAGGTAGTTGTCGCGGCAGCTGTGCATGTAGCGTTTTTCCAGGGCGTAGCGCACGGTGTTGCTCTCTTGCGCGCAAGCTCCGCCGAGGGTGTCGTGGCGTCCGCAGGTGTCGGCGACGATGGTCAGCATCGGGCGGCCGAGGTTGGAATACAGCACGCTGCCAGTGCTCAGGTAGACGCTGTTCTGCCGGCGCAAGGTGCGTTGCACGTCGTAGCGTTCCCTGGGATTGGCGAGGCTGTAGAACAAGGTGTCGACCGCTTGATTGCCCTCAAGATCGAGGATGCGCAGGGTCTGGCCGGCCTGGACTTCCATCAGCCAGGGTTCGCCGGCAGGAATGGTCGCGCGGTAGATCGCGCTGTCGGCTTGCTTTTGCGAAGTGGCGATTGCGAGTGACATGGCAGCGATCCTCAGGCGAACAAACGGTCGGTGTTGATGAAGCCGCGCTCGTTTTCCGGGCGCGAGGTGCGGCAGTGTTCGGCGACGCTGGCGTCGGCGTTCATCCAGCTCAGCTTCAATGGTTTCGGTGCGTATTCAGGGGACGGATCCATCGGATGTTGCAGGGCGGTGAGCACCACCAGCGTGTCCATCGGCGCGTACAACTCGATGTAGTCGCCGACCTTCGAATGGCCTTCGACGAAGTGGAAGCGGCCGGCCTCATCGACGTTGACCCGGCTGAACAGATTGAGGGTCATCAGCAGGTCGGACAGGCCCAGGCCCCACTTGCCGAGTTCCACCAACAGGTTGTCGGCGCCGTTGCGGAAGAAACCGTTGCGCAGTTCCTGATAGCGACCCTGACCGTATTTTTCGGCGACCTCCTCAGCGCAGAGCACGCCGCCGAGGCTGTCACTCCAGCCGCAGGTGTCGGCAGTAATTGCGGCCAGGACGCGGCCCATGTCCGAGTACAGACAATGGCCGGCGGTGAGCTTGGCGGTGTGTTGGCATTTGAGGCTGTCGGGCAGGTTCAGCCGCTCGGTTTTTTCATTGGCGTTGAGCAACGTCAGGCTGACGTTGGCGCCGCCGCGCAGGTCGGTCAGGCGCAGCAATTGTCCGCGCTTCAGTACGAACGAGCGGTGGCCGCCACCGGGCAGCAGTTCTTCGGCGAAGGGCGGAAACAGTTGGGTCGAATCAGTCATCGGCTGGTTCATCAAAGCAGTCCTCTCAAGCAGTGCGAAGGGTGCCCGCCAGCGGCAGCGGCAGGGCCTCGACGGCGGCGCGCCGGGCGCGGCGGTCGCTGTTCAACGGGATGTCGTAGGTGATGCATGCGCCATAGGCGCCGGGGGCGTGGGGGTCGAGGCGAACCTTGTCGAACACCAGCAGGCGTGTGCCGAGATTGAAGCCCTCGGACAAGTCGTGAGTGACCATGAACACCGTCAGCCGGGTCTCGCGCCACAACTCCAGCAGCAGTGCATGCATGTCTTTGCGGATGCCCGGATCGAGTGCGCCAAACGGCTCGTCAAGCAGCAACACGCGCGGTTTCATGATCAGCGCCTGGGCAATCGCCAAGCGTTGCTGCATACCGCCGGACAGTTGCGCCGGGTATTTGTCCAGGGCGTGGCCGAGGCCGACTTTGTCCAGCAGCGCCGCTGCCTGCTCGCGGGCCTCGCGTTTGGCGCCACCGAACAGCCGACCCAGCAATGGTGCGCGCGGTAATTCGAGGCCTAGGGCGACGTTGTCGAGCACGCTCAAATGCGGGAACACCGAATAGCGCTGGAACACCACGCCACGACTGGCATCGGGTTCGCTGGCCAAGGGTTGGCCGTCGAGCAGGATCTCGCCGCGACTGGCAGTTTCCTGGCCGAGCAGCAGGCGCAGGAAGGTCGATTTACCGCATCCGGACGCACCGACCAGGGTGCAGAACTCACCCTCGTTGACGCTCAGGTTCAAGCCTTCGAGCACCACTTGATCGGCGTATTGCTGCCAGACGTTTTTCACCGTGATGAAGCTCATTTTGCGGCCCCCTCGTACCAAGGGAAGGCCCGGCGGGTCAGCTGTTTCAAGCCCCAGTCCATCAGCCAGGCGAGCAGGGTGATCCACACCACGTACGGCAAAATCACGTCCATCGCCAGGTAACGGCGCACCAGAAAAATCCGGTAGCCGAGGCCATCGGTCGAGGCAATGGCTTCGGCGGCAATCAGGAACAGCCACGCCGAGCCGAGCATCAAGCGCAGCGAGATCAGCAAGCGCGGCAACAATTGCGGCAGGACCACGCGCAGCATCAGCGTCCAGGTCGAGGCGCCGAGCGTCTGCGCCTTGATCAGCAATTCGGCCGGGATGTCGCGGGCACGCTGTTCCAGATCGCGAGCCAGCGCCGGAGTGATGCCGATGACAATCAGCATGACTTTCGACAACTCGCCCAGCCCGAAGACGATGAACAGAATCGGCAGGATCGCCAGCGGCGGCACCATCGACAGCACCGTCAGCAGCGGCGACAACGGCGCGCCGAACAGCGGCAAAGTACCGGCGGCGATGCCCAGGCACAGCCCGGCCAGTGCGGCGATGCCGAGGCCGATGGCCAAGCGCCGCAGACTCGACGCGGTGTCTTGCCACAGCAGGTATTCACCGGTGCGGCTGTCGGCGTTGAAAGCCAGGCGTTTCACCGCGTCGCTCATCTGCACGGCGCTGGGCAGCAGTTTGTCGTTGGGGTTGTCTGCCAGGCGTTCGGCCGAGCCTGTGAAGTAGGCGAACAGCACAAGCGCGAACGGCAGGATCACCAGCAACAGGCGACTCGGGCGATCGGGGTGGCGATTGATCAGGCGCATGGCCAAATCCTCCGTGGCTTACAGCTTGGCGTCGGCGGCCATCTGCACGTAGGTCGGATCGAAACGCAGCTTGATGTTGGCGGTGTCGCCGCTGGTCACGCCGTTGGCGAAGCTCATGCCGACCGCGCTGGAATCTTTCGCGCCTTCGCCAAGCAAGCCGTGTTCGAAGGAGAACTCGGCGACCTTGCGCAGGGTGTCCGGCAGTTGCTTGCTGGTGGCGAAACTCAGCGCTTCGCTCGGTGTGGCGAACAACCTGGTGGTGTCCAGTTGCGCCTGGAATCCGGCCAGATCGGTGCCCGAGGCCTTGGCCATGTGTTCCAGCGCGGCTTTGCTCGCGGCGTTCTTCGCGTTCATCAGAGCGACCACTTCGAACCACGCACCGGTCAGGGCTTTGCCCAGTGCCGGGTTGTCTTTGAGGGTGGCGCTGTTGACCACCATGATGTCCATGATCTCGCCGGGGATCTGGCTGGAATTGAACACTTCGGTGACGCCGGGTTTGGCCTTGATATCCGAGAGCATCGGGTTCCAGGTGGTCACGGCGTTGACTTCGTCGGTGTTGAAAGCGGCGGCAATGTCGGCGTCGGAGGTGTTGACCACTTTCAGGTCTTTCTCGGTCAGGTCTACCGAATCCAGCGCACGGGCCAACAGATAATGCGAGACGGACAGCTCGACCAGATTGACGTCCATGCCCTTGAGATCGGCGACTTTCTTGCCTTCGCCCTTGATCACGATGCCGTCGTTGCCGTTGGAGAAGTCGCTGACGATCAGCGCAGTGCTGTCGACGCCACCGGCCGCAGGAATGGTCAGCGCGTCCATGTTGGTCATGGTGCAGCCGTCGAACTGGCCGGCGGTGTACTGGTTGATCGATTCGACGTAATCGTTGAGCTGCACGACGTCGATCTTGATCCCGTACTTCTTCGCCCATTTGTCGACGATGCCTTGGCTGCTGGCGTATTCCCACGGCATCCAACCGGCGTAGATCGTCCAGCAGACGCTAAAGTGGTCTTTCTGTGCGGCAAAAGACTGGGTGCTGATGAGCGCGGCGAAGGCGGCGGCGAGCAGGGCGGGCAAACGTAGTCGGGTCATGGCGGATTCTCCAGTTGATCGAGGGCGGACAGGAAGGCAACGCGGCACCGCGAACGGTGGCTTGTCTCCCGGGCTTTTGTCCCGCCGTGTAACCTCAACTGGAGGTCGCCAACTCTCGGACCAGCCACTCGCGATTGCGAGCCGGAACCCTAGTCAGCCATTGCAAATTGTGGTGCCGCGAACCTGTGATGACTCCTGCACGGGTTTGCTAAGGCGAGAGACGTGCCAAGTCCGGCAGAGGCCTCTGGGGCGGGGATCTGCTGGATTGCCGAGGCGCGCGGGGCGACCAATGGCGCATCGTGGTGGTGCGCGATTGCACCGTCATGCAGCGTGTCCGGGGTTCAATTGATCGGTCATTTGCGGATTAACAAGATTTCATAATCACTTGTTTCAACTTGTTGCAGGAACGCACCAGATTCCGAAATCGCTGTCTGATTCTTCGACAGTCACCCAATTGATGATTGTCGCCTGCCAGCGTCGCTGGTGTGGCCAACCCGCGGTCCAGGAGGCCGCCATGTATCGCCGAATCCTACTGCTTGCCGTGATGCTTTTTTCCCTTGGCGGATGCGTCCCTTATTCCTATGGAGACAGCTATTACAGGTCAGAGGTCTACACATCACCCGCACCGGGGTACTACAGCGGTGGCGGCTCTTATTACCGCAGCGGCGGCACCTATTACACCCAGCCGCGCTACTACCAACCGGCGCCGCGGTATTACCAGCAACCGCGTTATTACCAGGCGCCACGTCACTATCAACCGGCCCCGCGTTATTACGAAAGTCGTCGCTGGCACGGCAATGATCGCGGGCGCTGGGAAGGCCACCGTCGCGGTGGCTGGGACAACGACCATCGGGGTCGCGGCAATTACGACCGCCACAGCAATCGTCGTGACCACAACGGCCGTGGCAACCGCTGGTAAATCACCGCAATGGACAAGCGGCGCTTAAAGCGCCGCTTTTTTTTGCCTGTCGAAAAGTCGTCCCATTTGCCTTCTCCCAAGGATTCCCGGAAGCGTCCTACAGTTTCATTTGGTGGCATTTGTTAGCGTTTGTCGATGCCGGACGAGGCGAGAAATCCTCAGCTCGATAGCGGCGATAAATGGACGTTAGCGCTATGAAGCTTCTGGTTATCCATCAAAATTTTCCGGGTCAGTTCCGTCATGTGGTGCTGGCAGCGATGGCCCGACGTGATGAGGTTGTGGCGATAGGCCGGGACACAGCGCCGGGCCTCGTCGGGGTGAAAACCCATCGATATCGAGCGACCAGCCGAGCGCCCGGCAATATTCACCCGTATCTGATCCGCTACGAACAAGCGGTGATTGACGGGCAGAAGGTCCTTGAAATTCTGAGCAGGCTGAAGCAGTCGGGTTATCAGCCCGACGTGATTCTTGCTCATCCCGGATGGGGCGAAACGTTGTTCGCCAAGGACGTCTACCCCGATACGCCGCTTGTTCACTATTGCGAGTATTACTATCGAGCGCAGGGTGCCGATTCCGGCTTTGATCCTGAATTTCCGCGCGCCACAAGAGAGTCGTCAAGGCTGCGAGTGCTCAATTCGCTGCATCTTTTGAATCTTGATCAATGTGATATCGCCATCGCGCCTACGCAATGGCAGCGCAGCCTTTTCCCGGCTGCTTACCGGTCGGCGATTCGGGTCATTCACGAGGGCGTCATTCAAAGCGCTGATCTGGACAAAGTTTTAACAGTCACATTGCCCAATGGCGTCGAGCTGCGAGCCGGACAACCGATCGTGACTTATGTCGCCAGAAACCTTGAGCCTTATCGCGGCTTTCACAGTTTCATGCGGGCGATCCCGCTTATTCAGGCCGAGTGCCCCGATGCGCAGATCATCGTGGTTGGCGGTGATGACGTCAGTTATGGGGGGAGGCCTCTTGGATTTGCAAATTGGCGCAGCAGGATGGAGGCAGAGGTGAGTTTTGATCACTCCAGAGTGCATTTCACAGGGAAGCTTCCTTACCAGACTTACCGAGCGGTTCTGCAGTGTTCGAAAGTCCATGTTTATCTGACGTATCCGTTTGTTTTGTCATGGTCGTTATTGGAGGCGATGGCATCGGGTTGCGTGGTAGTAGCGTCGGATACGGCACCGGTAAAGGAAGTGATCGTTGATGGGGTTAATGGCGTGTTGGTGGATTTTTTTGACCATCACGGAATTGCCAATAGTGTATGCAAGGTTTTGAAGTCTTCTGGTAATTACGACTTTCTTGGCTGCGCTGCGAAGTTGGCGGCAGCTCGATTTAGTGTGAAATCTGGCGTGAGCCAATACTTTGAGATTTTTGAAAGCGCGATGTCCGCGCATGGCGATAAAAAAACCGTTCCCGAGTTTGATAGGGAGGTTTGAAATGTCCAAGACGTCGCGTAAGCAAGCGATCAAGTGGTTTAAAAGGTTATTGAAGTATGGCCTGTTTGTGTATGCCTGTTATTGCGTTGCGGATTTTTATATTCGCAAAGAACAATCTGCCGAGTCGGCGGTTATTCACCACGCAGCCGAGAAAGCTTGTCAGAGCAAGCTGGCGAGCATGAAACAGGTGCCCATACTGGGCGGCGCCTATGTGGATAAGACGCTGGTCCCCGAGTTTTATGTTGGCATGCCTGAATTGGTGAATAAAAAAGCATGCCTGGCAATTGCTCTCAAGGGGCTTTTCTGGTGGACCGGGACGGGACTGCACCGATATCAGGATCAGCGCGCAGAGTCGATCCCCGAAAGTTGGCGGCTTTATAAATTGAATGCCGGGCTTTTCACCAGAAAGGACACCACTGAACCCCATGAACGGGGTTATCGACACGTCAACTGGCCGGATGAGTTGATTGTGAAGCTAAAGAATTATCCGGGGCTTGAGGTTTGGCTGGACGCGCCTCCGCCGCATTTCAAGAATGAAGATTCGGTTAGAACGTTTGTCATTACTGGCTGGCCGCGGCGTGATGGCACTCCTCGGTTAATATACTGTGATGGTTTGATTCGCCCGGCTTCCGAGGAAAAACTGACTGACGAGAAACTGGCAAAGTTCAGCAGGGCTGAATTGGAAGATCTGGATTTTGGCAAGCTGAATTTCTTCTGCACTATCAACCTGGATAACTTCGACTTCGCTGGGGGGCACGGTAGTGTAAGCCTCGGTCTGTCGTCATTACGCGAAGCACCTGAGATGCTCAAGTATCTCAGTGATTATCTTTCACGCTCTGTTATTACAAGGAAGTAACAATGAGTTATGTTTTTAGCGATATGGAAAAATCAGAGATTTTCAACGCAGCCAATATTTGCAAAGGAATGAGGTTGCGCCCAAAAGAAATTCAGTACGATGCAATGAAATCAGCAGGGGCGAGCTGCGCTCCCTTATATCAAAAACTATTCGATATTATTGGCGGAAAAGTTTCTGAGGTTTTCGCTGCCGATAAAGAGGCTGGAAAAGTTCTGAAAAACGCCAGGCTCTGGCTCGCCGTGGCCATCGATGCCAACGGTGGCAGCGGTGCCTACTCCGCCCTGATTCGCGGCTACACCTCGCGCCAAGGCGAACTGAGACTGAATAAAAGTTTCAGTGAAGATCTGATGCAGCTTTCATCCAACCAGGTCGCCGTTAATTTCATCAATACCCTGATCAACGGATCCCTTGCCGGTCAACTGGCACCCTGGACCGTTCCGTCAATCAGCCAGATCGCAGAAATCGACGCTAGCGCGATTGGTGAAGCACTGTTCAGGGGGGCTTGCGGGGTGGACGATACGGCCGTGAAACGAAACGCCGGCTGGTCCGGGACCGTCGGTTTCAGCCTGTTGGGTGGAACGCCACCCTATGAAACCTGGAGACTGGTCTCTGCTGGTGAACCGGAGGTGAACGATGACGGCCCGCCGATTCACGCAAAAGCCAACAGGCTCGACGACTATAAAAACGTTCTCTTCGCCATCGATTCCTACAGCGTCGGCCTGCGAGCGGCGATCAGCAATTTCGGCGTCAATCCATTGCAAAGTCTACTTTCAGTGGTGCCGGAGCAAATCAATATCGCACTCGCCAGTGGCAGTGTGAATCCGCTGATTCAGCATGTAGTGAAAGGCACGTCCGTTGCCGCCGTGGTCGACATGATATTGCGCCATGGCCAGAACGAATTTCTCGACATGTTCAAGCGCACCTACGACGGCGATTCTGCCGCTGTACCCACCACCAACGAAACCTTCGCCAGCAACGCCTACGCATTCTTCTCGGCATTTTCCCCAGAGCAGTCGCAAAGCATCATCACCAGAGCAATAGGCGAATACGGCAACGTGAATTCCTGGGCAAAACTGGCAGGCGAGGCGACGCCGCTCGGTCTGGCGTTGCGCAACTCTTTGCAGCAACTCAGTGAAGTCGTCATAGAACGAACCGACGGTTATCCCGACCGCAACCTCGAGCTTTACGATCCGCACACTGGCGAAGGTTTTATCACCGCGCAGTGGCTGGCGGATCGAGCGCAAATGCTGGCGCGGTTGATTGCCCGAACCCAGGGCTCGTTTGGAGAACACTCGCTGCAGAAGTTTTCCTACTCCGATCTCGCCTCGGGCAAACAGGCGCCGATGACCACCGGTGTGTTGAACCCGCTGGCCCTGTTCGGTGACGACGGTGGGCGATCTTTCGCCGGTGGCACAAATGCCGATCATCTGTATGGCGGCGTGGGCAATGACTCGATCGATGGGATGGCCGGTCACGATGTTATTGAAGGTGGTCGCGGTAATGACTCGCTTACCGGAGGTGACGGCAATGATGAGTTGTACGGGATGGCCGGTGACGATGTTCTGATCGGAGGAAAGGGTAACGATTATTTGGTCGGGGGCGAAGGCAACGACCGTTATGAATTCTCCAGCGGCGATGGCCTCGACGAGATTCTTGATGCCAATGCCAATGGGCAGCTGTGGATCAACGGCGCACCGATTCCCGCACTCAAACGCCGCGCGCCGCTGAGCAATATCTGGTCTACCGAGGATCAGTCCATCACCCTGACGCTTGTTGAACACACCCTCAACATCAAATACGGCCAAAGCGATCTGGTGGTCATCAAGAACTTTCAGCCCGGTATGCTTGGCATCCGCCTCCCTGAATATGAGGGGCAGCCGCTCACTGCTGCGGATCTGACGCTTCAGGGCGACTGGAAAGCAAAAGACGCTGATCCCACCGTCCCTGGCGATCAGCCCTCCTTTGATGAGCTGGGCAACGTGGTGCTGCTGCCCAAGGTCAAACAGCGCAACAAGGCCGACGTACTTTACGGTTCCGCCGCAGACGACATCATTCTCGGCCTGGGCGGTTCTGATCGATTGTTCGGCAAGGCTGGAGACGATCGGTTATTCGGCGACAAGCAGACGACGCTCGAAAAAGCTATGGCCGACGGTGACGCCAAAGGCAAGGCGAATCGCGGAGACTGGCTCGACGGCGGGCAAGGTGACGATTTGCTTATCGGTACGGCATCCCGAGATGTTCTGCTCGGTGGCAATGACCGGGATACCTTGATCGGTGGTGCTGGCGACGATGTGTTATCCGGAGACGAAACCACCGGTGCGCTGGAACAAGGTTGGGCGGTCAAGCGCGCGGACGTCACCATAGCTGGCGGTGTGATCAGTCACCGAACGGTCTATTCAAAGGCCTCGATAAACAGTGCGCCCGAGGGCGGTGACGACGTGCTGTACGGGCAGGGTGGCAAGGACTTTATCGACGGCGGCTGGGGTGAGGACGTGCTTGACGGCGGAGCTGACGACGATTTGCTCGAAGGCCAGCAAGGTCACGACACACTGGTCGGTGGCAGCGGCAACGACACGATGCTCGGTGACAACCTCGATTGGGGCGGTGGCCTGCCCAGCAGACACCATGGTAACGATGTGCTTGACGGCGGTAGCGGTGATGACTGGCTCGCCGGCAACGGTGGCAGCGACGCGCTGTATGGCGGCCTTGGCAACGACACTTTGCAGGGCGATGACGACGTAGAGGACGGCGTCGACGGTAATGCCGCGCACTTTTTCGGCGATGATCTGTTGGACGGTGGTGCCGGCGACGACCGGCTCGGGGGCGGCGGTGGCGATGATTTGCTCTTCGGCGGCGAAGGCAATGACGATCTGACTGGCGATAGCCCTGACCATTCTGTTGTTTATCACGGCAACGACTTTCTTGATGGCGGCGCGGGGGATGACACCCTGCGCGGCATGGGCGGCGCGGATACGCTGGCGGGGGGCGCAGGGGCTGATTTTCTCGATGGCGATGTGTCTGACCTGGAGCCGGGCGGAATTAATAATGACGTACTTCAGGGCGGTGAAGGAAACGATACGTTACAGGGTGGCTTCGGTGCGGACACCCTGTACGGTGGCGCGGGTGACGACATGTTGGCCGGCGATTACGAAAACAGCGCTGAGGCCGAGCAGAATGCCGATTATCTGAACGGTGGCTCAGGTAACGACACGTTGCTCGGTGGCGTCGGCAACGACACCTTGCTGGGCGGGGAAGGGACGGACTACCTGCGCGGCGATTGTGGCGACAACGTGTTTGATGGCGGACCCGGTGCTGACGTACTGGATGGCATGGATGGCGCTGACATCTACTATTTCGGCGCTGGCGACGGCCTGGATATCGTCACCGATGCCGGCGGCCGCAACATCATTAGATTCGGTGCAGGGTTTTCCGCGCAAAGCCTGAAGGCCGACGTTATCGAAGTTACCGTCGGCACGGTGTTGCGACTGGCCAATGGCACGGGCGACGCGATACTCATCAAGAATCACGAGCGGTGGAAGGATTCCACATTCAGTTTCGGCGACGGCGTGGTACTTGATTACGCAGATGTCCTGCGCGAAACACTGCCACCGATAGAGATGGCCGAGACACCCGTACCAGAACGTGTTACCGCCCCAGCAACCACTGAAAGCAAAGTTGCGGATCCGGTTAAGCCAGACGATGTAATCGCTGCGACGCAAGGCCCAGTGGCATCTGCTCAAGCCGTTGACTGGACCGATGAGTTCCTCGCGCAAATCAAGTCAAAGCGCTCCGCCCGCAGACACGCCACAGGTTTTACCTTGAATGAGCAAGGCGTCTGGGTTCGCAGCCATATCACTACCACCGACACCGGTTACACCACTCACACCGAGCTGATCGATGGCAGCGTCGAAGCAGGAACACTGTCTGAAACGCCGCCATGGATGAAGGCTGATGCGGGCAAGCCGTAGTCAGTGAAAGGCAGTCGAAAACCACAACCCGCGTCGAACATAAACCGGTGAAAGCCGAGGGAGCAATGCCTTCCTCAGCTCAGGCGCCTCGCTATTATCGATCCGGCTCGGCCAACGGGTTTTCATTCAATACGGGCGATGTATTGGTGGAAGACCGAAAGGAATCCGGCGCGCTTGAAGGCTGGTACGTCTATCCGGCGGCAAGCTTCGGTTCGGCCGGAACGGTGCACAAGGAATTCCGCTGGGAGGTCGAAAGCACGACGATCAAAGGCAAAATCGTCCATGGCAACGATGCCGGCGGGCGAATCAACGTCGAAGTGGAAAACGTTTTCCACGGCGGCGCGGGAGACGATCTGATCGTCGCTTATGCAGGCTCCCCACTTGACTACGGCACTGTCGGCGACAGAACACCGGGCGCGTTTTTATCCGCTGGTGCAGGTGACGATACCTTGCTGGGCTCCGAGGGCGCCGACTATCTGGTCAGCGGGGCAGGGGATGACTGGCTTTACGGCGAAGACGGCGCTGACACCTACATCGTGCAAGCGCACGCCGCAGCGACCACCACGATTGCGGATGTGCCGAACCCTGTTTTCCACCGCGCAGAAGTTGGCGCAGCGGAGTGGAAAGACGAGTACGGAATGATCGATCAGGACACGGTCGTTCTTCCTGCAGATGCGCAGCGCGATGCAGTGCAATTGAGCTGGGGTGCTGCGCTGATAGAGACCACCCATGTCGAGCTGGAACCCAACCCGGGTCGCGGGGCTTACCGCAACCCGCCGAGAGCGAAAATGCTTCATCCGACACTCGATATCCAATGGGGCGGGACACAGAAAGTCCGCATCGTCTTGCCCCTCAACGGTGAACTTGAGGGGGCCGGGATTGAGCTCTTGAAGTTCGCCGATGGGGCGGTCGTAAGTTTGAAGCAACTGTTGCAATCAACTCAGCTGGGACCTGCGCCCGAGACTTTTCATACGGGGGTAACCGTTAACAATTCAACGCGTTTCTCGTCTCTGCGAAACGGACGGGCGCTGCCGTTAGTCGGTGGTCGAGGCAATGACACGATAAGCGGCGCGGGGGAGATCCGAGGCATGCACGGGGATGACGTGCTCACAGGCAGCCCCGGTGATGATCTGCTGCTGGGTGGGCCGGGCAATGACACGCTGGCCGGCGGCGCTGGGAATGATATCTACCGATACGATGGCCTCGGCAGAGACGTGATCATCAACAATGGAGGCGGCCTGGATGGAATCGATTTTTCCGAACGCAGGCTGACGATCGACAACCTGAAGTTTCATCGTGAGCGCGAAGATCTGGTGATTGTGGTGGATTACGGCATGGCGCCGAAAATCCGGGTTTCCAGGCACTTTGCCGCAGGTGAAAGCGCTATTGGCTTCATAAGAGTCAGCGAAGGAACAGGGACTCAGGACTACAGCGCAACGCAAATTGCTGAACGTCTGCACCCGCTTCCGCCACTGAGAGATGTCGAAGACATTTTGATAAAGGGCGACGATGAAGCGCAGCGGGCAATGAAAGAAATCATTGAGTTCTACGAACTGAATGTCTGACAAGACGACCGATTGAGCCGGCCCGCGATGGAAATCCAGTCGCCATCGCGGGCCTCGCGTCACCTCAATACTGGGTCAGATCCGCTAACGGATGTCGCCCCTCCCAGACCTTGTGAAAATGCGCCTCGACCACCGCCTCCGGCACGTTATTGATATCCGGCCAATGCCAGTGCGGTTTCTGGTCCTTGTCGATCAACCGCGCGCGCACACCTTCGCTGAATTCCGGGTGACGGCAGCAATTGAGGCTCAGGGTGTATTCCATCTGGAATACTTCGGCCAGCGACATGTGTCGGGCGCGGATGATTTGTTCCCAGACCAGATGCGCGGTCAGCGGTGAGCCCTCGGCCATGGTTTTCGCCGCGCGGGCGATCAGCGGATCGTTGCTGTCGCGGTGCAGACTGATGGCTTTCCAGGCGCAGGCTACATCGCTGACGTCGAGCAGTTCGTCGATCTGCTGACGGCGCGGCAACCACTGCGCTTCGGGCATTTGTGCGAGCGCTTCCTGCTGCAGGGCCTTGAGCAGACTGTTGAGCTGCATTGCGGTCTGTTCCTGCCAATTGAGTTGCAGCAGGCCTTCGATCAGTTGCGGTTGTTGCTCGTCGAGCAGGAAACGGTCGGCCAGATCCAGGTCCAGCGCGTCTCGGCCATTGATGTGCGCGCCGGTCAGACCGAGAAACAGGCCAAGCTTGCCCGGCAGCCGGGCGAGAAACCAACTGGCGCCGACATCCGGGTACAGGCCAATGCTGATTTCCGGCATCGCCAGACGACTGCTCGGCGTGACAATCCGTGTGCTCGCGCCTTGCAGCAAGCCCATGCCGCCGCCCAGTACATAGCCGTGACCCCAGCAGATCAGCGGTTTGGGGTAGGTGTGCAGGCTGTAATCCAGACGATATTCGGCGCTGAAAAACTGCGCAGCCAGCGGCGGTACTTCACCGGGGTGCGCACGGCAGGCTTCAACCAGGCTACGCACTTCGCCACCGGCGCAGAACGCCTTGGCACCGTTGCCGCGCAGTAGTACGCAGACGATTTGCGGGTCGTTGGCCCAGGCTTGCAGCCTGTCGCTCAAGGCATTGATCATCGGCAATGACAGCGCATTCAGCGACTTTTCAGCATCGAGGGTGGCGATGCCGAGGCGGGCGCCATCGGTGCCGGTGAGTTCTTCGAAGTGCAGATTCATCGTGACCTCGCTCGGAAATTTGAACGATCAGTATGATCGCTGCGTGGGAAAGTGCCTGATCTGCGTCAGATCAATTGACAAGCGTGGTCGGCTTTCCTAGGGTTCGCCCCATTGTTTTTGCCGGGTATGACCATGACTGCTGACGACCGTATCAAACTCGAACCAAGCTGGAAGGAGGCACTGCGTGCTGAGTTCGACCAGCCCTATATGGCAGAGTTGCGCAACTTTCTGCAGCAGGAGCGGGCGGCCGGCAAGGAAATCTATCCGCCGGGACCGATGATTTTCAATGCGCTGAATTCGACGCCACTGGATAAAGTGAAAGTGGTGATCCTCGGCCAGGATCCGTATCACGGCCCGGGCCAGGCCCATGGTCTGTGCTTTTCGGTGCAACCGGGCGTGCCGGCGCCGCCGTCGCTGGTCAACATCTATAAAGAGTTGAAGCGCGACCTGAACATCGACATTGCCAATCACGGCTATTTGCAGAGCTGGGCTGATCAGGGCGTGTTGATGCTCAACACCACCATGACCGTCGAGCGCGCCAATGCCAATGCGCACAAGGACAAGGGCTGGCAGCACTTCACCGACCGGATCATCGAAGTGGTCAGCGAAAAGCAGCCGCACCTGGTGTTCATGCTCTGGGGCGCCCATGCACAGAGCAAGCAGAAGCTGATCGACGCGACCAAACACCTGGTGCTGACCTCGGTGCATCCGTCGCCGTTGTCGGCGTATCGCGGATTTTTGGGCTGCGGACATTTCAGCCGCACCAACAAGTTTCTCGAACAGAATGGCGAAACGCCGATCGAGTGGCGCCTTCCGCCGATTTAAAGGCATCGCGAGCAGGCTCGCTCCTACAGGGAATACATTCCAATGTAGGAGTGAGCCTGCTCGCGATAGGGGGCAACTCGGTCTTCAGACCTACTCTGGATTGCGGTTCCAATACTTGAACAACGGCTCCGCCAGAAACAGCACAAACAACAGCCGCATCACCTGCATCGCCGTCACCAGTGGCACCGACAATTGCAGGGTTTCCGCCGTCAGGCTCATCTCGGCAATCCCGCCGGGCATCATGCCCAGCGTCAGCGAACGCAAATCCAGATGGGTCAGGGCACTCAAGCCCAATGCCGCCAGTGTGGCGATCAGCATGGTCAGCGCCGTACCGATCAGCGTCCGTCCCATAAAGGACGGCGCGCGCCGGAAGAACTGCCGGTTGAAGTGACAACCCAGGCCGCTGCCGATCAGCCATTGGCCGATCTGGCTACCGCCGTCGGGCAAGCCGATGTGCAGATCCCAGCCGATGCTCACCGCCGCACTTACCAGCAGCGGCCCGAACAGCCACGGGTTGGGTTGGCGCAGACGTTGCCAGAGCCAGGCGAGCAGGGCGCCCGCAGGAAACAGAAGCGCCAGCCAGCGCCAATCCACGCTGCCGGCATGGGACATCGGCGTGCCGTCGCCGAGCAGATACTTGAAGGCCGCCGGCACGCACAAAACCACCACCAGCACGCGCAAACTTTGTCCCGCCGCCACATGGCTAAGCAGAGCGCCGTTGCGCGCGCCGAGGTTGACCATCTCCCCGGAACCACCGGGCATGCTCGAAAAAAACGCCGTGGCGCGATCCTCGCCGGTGCGCCGCATCAGCCACACGCCGACCACCGCCGACAGGCTGGTGACCAACGCACCGAAGAAAATCAAACCGAAATGACTGAGCACCTGCTCCATCACTTGCGGGGTGAAATGCAGGCCAATGCCGATACCGACGATCCACTGGCCGCACTTGCGGCCGCCTGGGATTTCGGCAAGTTGCCAGGGCGTCAGGCAGCGCACCAGGATGATCGCCAGCAACGAGCCGACCATCCACGGTAGCGGCCAGCCGATCTGGCTGGCGATGTAGCCGCCCAGCAGACCGACCAGCGGGGTGCCCCACCAGGCTTTCAGGGAGAGGCGATCAGACATCCGCGATGACGCGACGCGCAGCCGAGCGTTTGCGCCAGATACGAATTATCGGCATCAACAGCATGATCGCCGTCAGTATCCAGCAACCGAAGGTGATCGGACTCGACCAGAGAATCTCCAGAGCGCCATTGGAAATCGACAGGGCGCGACGCAGATTCTGTTCCATCAGGCCGCCGAGGATGAAGCCCAGCAGCAGCGGCGACAGCGGGAAGTCCAGCTTGCGCAGGATGTAACCGAAGATGCCGATACCGATCATCAGGAACAGGTCGAAGGTGGTGGCGTGAACCGCATAAACGCCGATCCCGGTGATGATCGCGATGACCGGCACCAGTGCCCAGTTCGGCACGGCGAGGATGCGGGTGAACACGCGGATCATTGGAATGTTGAGGATCACCAGCATGACGTTGGCGATGAACAACGAAGCGATCAGGCCCCAGACAATGTCCGGTTGCTGTTGAAACAGCAGTGGACCCGGGGTGATGTTGTACAGCGACAGCGCGCCAATCATCACCGCGGTGGTGCCCGAACCAGGAACGCCCAGGGTCAGCATCGGCACCAGTGCACCGCACGCTGCGCCGCCGATAGCGGTTTCCGGCGCGGCGAGCCCACGGGGGTCACCTTCACCGAATTTACCGCTGGCGCCGGCGATGCGCTTCTCGGTCATGTAGGCCACGGCACTGGCGAGCGTTGCGCCGGCACCCGGCAATACGCCCATGATGAAACCGAGCACGCCGCAACGGACGTTGACCACGAAGACCGATGCCGCTTCCTTGAAGTTGAACATCATGCGGCCGGTGGCTTTCACCGCTTCCTGGCCGTGGTGGGTTTTTTCCAGCAACAGGAGGATTTCGCTGATCGAGAACAGGCCCAGCACCAGCACGACGAACTGGATGCCGTCGGTCAGGTGGATGTTGTCGCCGGTGAAACGGTACACACCGCTGTTGGCATCGATGCCGACGGTAGAAAGGAACAGACCGATCAGCGCCGCGATAAAGGTTTTCAACGGTCGATCGCCGGCCATGCCGCCGAGACAGACAATCGCAAACACCATCAACACGAAGTATTCCGCAGGTCCGAAGGCGATCGCCCATTTCGCCAGCAGCGGCGCAAACAGCACCATGCCGCAAGTGGCGATAAACGCACCGATGAACGAACTCCACGCCGACAGGGACAGCGCGACACCGGCCAGGCCTTTGCGGGCCATCGGGTAGCCGTCGAGGGTGGTCATTACGGTGGATGCTTCACCCGGAATGTTCAGCAGGATCGAGCTGATGCGCCCGCCATATTCACAGCCCAGGTAGACCGCCGCGAGCAGGATCAGCGCCGACTCGGGTGGCAGACCGAGGGCAAACGCGATGGGAATCAGCAATGCCACGCCGTTGATCGGGCCGAGGCCCGGCAGCAGGCCGACGACGGTGCCGATCAGGGTGCCGCACAGTGCGGTGACCAGGTTGTACGGGCTCAGCGCAACGCCGAAGCCCTGACCCAAATAGCCAAGGGTATCCATATCAGTTCTCCAGGACGCTGAGCAGGCCGAGGGGCAGCGGAACATCCATCAAGCGATCGAACAGCAGATAGAGACCAATCGCCATCAGGCTGATGATCACTACACTCGGTAGCCAGCGGCCGCCGTACAGACGGGCCATCGGCACACCGGTAATGATGCTGGCGACGATGAAGCCAAGGGGTTCGAAGGTGCCGGCAAACACCAGCAACAACGCGACACAGATCGCGATCTTGGTCAGGGTTTCACGATCCAGCGGCGGCTCGTCGTCGCTGTGTTTGATCGGCGCCGGGCGGAACACCATGTACAACAGGGCCGCGCCCATCAGGCCGAGCATCAACAGCGGGAAGGCGCGAGGGCCGACCGGTTCGTAGGAAAAAGCCGCCTGGTACGGCCACGCCATCAGAGCCAGGCCGGCACACACCAGCAACAGCACCGAGGCGAAAATACGTTGAATAAGCATGGGAACTCCTGTGCTGCGTCCCCGGAACCGGGGACGCAGCCGCTAGACAGAGACGATCACTGGATCAGGCCGAACTCTTTGGCCAGCACTTTGTAGTCCGCGACTTGCTTCTTCACATAGGTGTCCAGTTCCGGCCCGGTCATGGCGAACGGGAACAGTTCACGCTGATCGCGCAGGGTGGCGAACTCGTCGGAGGCCAACAGTTTGTCGAACGCGTCTTTCCACCAGGCGTAGTCTTCGTCGCTGACTTTTGGCCCGAGATAGAAACCGCGCACCACCGGCCAGACGATGTCGTAGCCCTGTTCGCGAGCGGTCGGGATGTCCTTCATTTCCGGCTCGTCGAGACGCTTGTCGGCGAACACCGCCAGCAGACGCATATCACCGCTCTGGATGTGTGGCATGGAGTCGGAGATATCGGTACTGCCGACCTGGATGTGACCGCCGAGCAGGGCGGTGGCGATTTCACCGCCGCCTTCGAGCGCCACGTAACGCAGCTCGCGCGGATTGATCCCGGCGGCCTTGGCGATCAGTGCAGTCTGCATCCAGTCCTGGCTGCCGACGGTGCCGCCGGAACCGATGACTACCGAGCCTGGATCTTTCTTCAGGGCCTGAACGAGATCGTCGAGGGTCTTGTAGGGCGAATCGCTTTTAACGGCGATGGCGCCATAGCTGGTGCCGACGGCCGCGAGCCAGCGCACGTTGGTTTCATCGAAACGGCCGAACTTGCCCTGAGCCAGGTTCAACAGCGAACCGCTCGACCAAGCGACCAGCGTGCCGGCGTCGGCCGGGCGCTGCGCGACCACGGCGTTGTAGGCCACCGCGCCGACGCCGCCGGGCATGTAGGTCACGCGCATCGGTTTGGTCAGCAATTTCTGATTGACCAGTGCGCTCTGCACCAGTTTGCAGGTCAGGTCGAAACCGCCGCCCGGGGAGGCCGGCGCGATACATTCCGGGCGTTTCGGTTCGGCCATGAGTTGGCCGGCGAATAGCATCGCGCCAGCGGCGAGAGCAACTTTACGCAGTGATAAGTTCATCTGAGTCTCCTTGGGGAGTTGTTGTTATGGACGTGCAGAATTACCAAAGGGCAACGCTTGGCTCAGCAACAGGCGCAGGTTTTCGCAGCGCGGGCGCATTGACGGGTACATCGGAAGGGAAATCGGCATGGCCCGGCACGCAAATATCGGCCAGGGCGGGGTTGTAGCGGGGAGGGTGGGCCTGTGTGATAGCCCTGGGTTGCATGGACGGCATGCGGGTGTGCTCCGTTTATTGTTCTTATTGGTCGAAAACGCTTCGTGGCGTTTTTCGTGCGCTGTGTGGCAGCAGCGACGGCAGTCGAAACTGTCCGTAAACCGACTCTAACCGGCTAACCTTTCAACAACCTTTCAGCTGTCTTTCACGGTTTTCGGGCTTCACAGCGGCGGTTGCGGCTGTAAACTCCGCGGCAAAGCGTGGCGTCGGCCATCCCAGAACGAGGTAAAAATCCATGCGTGTCCTGCTCGTCGAAGACCATCTGCAACTGGCCGAAAGTGTCGCGCAGGCGCTCAAGAGCACCGGGCTGACCGTGGATGTGCTGCACGATGGCGTGGCCGCCGATCTGGCGCTCGGCAGTGAGGAGTACGCCGTGGCGATCCTCGATGTCGGCCTGCCGCGCATGGATGGTTTCGAGGTGCTGGCGCGCCTGCGTGCGCGCGGCAAGAACCTGCCGGTGCTGATGCTGACCGCGCGCAGCGATGTGAAGGATCGGGTGCACGGCCTTAATCTCGGCGCTGATGATTACCTGGCCAAGCCGTTCGAACTGACGGAGCTGGAAGCGCGGGTCAAAGCCCTGTTGCGCCGCAGTGTCCTGGGCGGTGAGCGTCAGCAGCGCTGTGGCGTGCTGGCCTATGACCTCGACACCCGGCGCTTCACCCTTGGCGAAGAATTGCTGACGCTGACCTCGCGCGAACAGGCCGTGCTCGAAGCGTTGATCGCCCGGCCGGGGCGGGTGATGAGCAAGGAGCAACTGGCCGCCCAGGTCTTCGGTCTTGACGAAGAAGCCAGTCCGGACGCGATCGAAATCTACGTGCACCGGTTGCGCAAGAAGCTCGACGGCCATCCCGTGGCCATCGTGACCTTCCGCGGCCTCGGCTATTTGCTGGAAAGTCGCGATGCATAAGCCCAGCAGTCTGCGCTGGCGTTTGCTGTGGAACCTCGGATGGTTGCTGGTAGTGCTGATGCTCGCCAGTGGCTTGAGTGCTTACTGGAACGGCCGCGAAGCTGCCGATACCGCCTATGACCGCACGCTGCTGGCCTCGGCGCGAACCATTGCCGCAGGTTTGTCGCAGCGTGACGGCAGCCTCAGTGCCGACGTGCCTTACGTGGCCCTCGATACCTTCGCTTACGACAGCGCCGGACGTATTTATTACCAAGTCAACGACATCCATCAAAAGCTGATTTCCGGCTACGAAAACCTCCCCGGTCCGCCACCCGGCACACCACGCACCGACAGCTATCCGGCACTCGCGCGGTTCTATAACGCCAAGTACAACGGCCAGAACGTGCGGGTGGTCAGCCTGCTCAAAGCCGTGACCGAACCGAACATGAACGGCATGGCGGAGATCCGCGTCGCCGAAACCGACGAGGCGCGGGTAAGCATGGCGCGCAGTCTGGCGGCCGATACTTTGCTGCGTCTGGGCATGCTGGCCGTGGGTGCGTTATTGCTGGTGTGGTTCGCAGTCAGTGCGGCGTTGCGCCCGCTGGAGCGCTTGCGTACTGCGGTGGAAGAGCGCCAGCCCGACGACTTGCGCCCACTGCCGTTGGTGGAAGTGCAGCATGAGTTAGGCCCCTTGGTTCGCGCGCTCAACCATTTCACCGAACGCCTGCGCGGTCAGTTCGAGCGGCAGGCGCAGTTCATTGCTGATGCCGCCCACGAATTACGCACGCCGTTGGCGGCATTGAAAGCGCGGCTGGAGCTGGGCCTGCGCTCCAATGAGCCGGAGATCTGGCGCACAACCCTGGAATCTTCGGCGCAGAGTACCGATCGCCTGACGCATCTGGCCAATCAGTTGCTATCGCTGGCCCGTGTCGAAAACGGCGCCCGGGCGATTGCCGAGGGCGGCGCGCAGTTGCTTGATCTGAGTCAGTTGGCCCGGGAACTGGGCATGGCCATGGCGCCGCTGGCACACAAGCGCGGTGTGGCGCTGGCACTGGAGGCCGACGAACCCGTGTGGCTGCGCGGCGAGCCGACCCTGCTCAACGAGCTGCTGAGCAATCTTGTGGATAACGCGCTGGCGCACACGCCATCGGGCGGCAATGTGATATTGCGCGTGACGGCGCCGGCGGTGCTTGAGGTCGAAGATGACGGACCGGGGATCCCGCTGGAAGAGCGCGACCGGGTGTTCGAACGGTTTTACCGGCGTAATCAGCAAGTGGCGGGATCGGGCCTGGGGTTGGCGATTGTCGGCGAGATCTGCCGTGCGCATCTGGCACAAATCACGTTGCATGATGGCGAGCGGGCGGGGTTGAAGGTGCGGGTGAGTTTTATCGCCGGGTAATACATTTGTGGCGAGGGGATTTATTCCCGGGTAGTAATTTTGTGGCGAGGGGATTTATCCCCGCTCGGCTGCGCAGCAGTCGCGGTTCAGCAATCGCAATCTGTCTGGTAAAACCCGGATCGCAGAGTTTAGGGTCGCTTCGCAACCCAACGGGGATAAATCCCCTCGCCACAGATCAGTAAAACATCGTCCGCGATTCTTCCAGGTCCGCGCACAATTGCTTGTTTTCCGGATCAATCCGCAGCTTTCTGAATGCCGGGACACTCAACGGGTCAATCCGCGCAAACGGATGGTCGCTGTCCTTGTTGCAATACAGACTCGCGACCTGCACGACATCGACGTAATCAATGCTCGCCGAGTCGCGCTCGAAGTTCTGATAGAGCAACGGCAGTTGCACCAGGCGTTCGGGAAACTCCCAGACCCGCAACAGCTTTTCACCCAGCAATGGATGAATCTGCTCGATCACATGGGTTAGGCTGACCGCATCCGAAAGCAGTTCGTTGTGGTCTTCGGCGTACGTCAGAATCGGCAGCACACCAATCTGATGCACCAGCCCGCCGAGCGCCGCTTGATCGGGCTTGAGCTGGGTGTGACGACGACACAGCGCATAGCTGACGCCGGCGATCTCCAGGCTGCTGCGCCAGACGTCGCGCATCTTCTGTTCGACCACTTCGGAGCGAGCGTTGAAAATCTGCTCCATCACGAGGCCGATCGCCAGGTTACTGCTGTAATTGATGCCCAGTCGAGTGATGGCGGTGTGCAGGTCGGTGACTTCCTGCGCAGCGCGCAGCAACGGACTGTTGACCACTTTGATCAGGCGCGCGGACAGCGCCGTGTCACGACCGATCACTTTGCTCAGGTCGCTGACGCTGATTTCCGGATCCTCGGCCGCCTTGCGAATTTGCAGTGCCACTTCCGGCAGCGTGGGCAGAACCAGGTCATCGTTATCGATGGCCTCAACCAAATCCTGTTGGACCTTTTCCGCCAGTTCGCTCATTTAGACTCTCTAGGGTGTTGCAACAATGCTGCGATCAACGCTGGATTTCGCGGTCGCGATCCAGTTCGTAAGGCAGGTCGAGCACGCGCAACGCGGGGCCTTCGAGGGCGCCCAGATGCAAATCGCCGGCTTCGGCAGCTTCGGCCTGCAACACTGCCAGGAGTTCAATGTTTCCTGCGGCACTGGCCGCAAGGACCACTTCACCGATCGCGCTGTTATGGCTCGGCGCGAACAGAGGCGTGCCCGGCTCGGGCAGCTCGGCGCTGTCCAGGCTCAAGCGATACAGGCGGCGCTTGAGTTTGCCCAGGTACTGCATGCGCGCGACGATTTCCTGGCCGGTGTAGCAGCCTTTCTTGAAACTCACACCGCCAACCGCTTGCAGGTTGAGCATTTGCGGGATGAACAGTTCGCGCGTGCTCGGCATGACCTGGCCGATACCGGCGCGGATCTGGCCCAGCAGCCATTGATTCAGCTCGCCTTCAGGCAGTGCTGCGGACAGTTGGCCTTTGACGCTTTGCGCCTGAGCGGCGGGCACCCAGAGTTCAGCGCGCTCGGGCGAGACGCGAATCGCGATCAGGCCGTCGTTGCGCACGACGCTGTCGGTTTCGGCGGGCAGTTCCAGGCCGATACCGGTCAGGACTGCGTCGCCATGCTCCACGCCGAAGCGCACCCAGGCGGCGCTTTCATCGGTCAGTTTCGATTTGGAGAACACCGCGTACTTTTTCAGGTCAGCCAGTTGCGGTTCGAGCAATTCGCTGGCCATCGCCAGAACCAACCCGTCACCCTCGAGCAGAATGCGGAAGCTGGACTGCATCCGGCCTTTCTGCGTGCAGCGGGCGCCGAGGCTGGCGCGGGTGTCACTCAGGTAATTGATATTGCAGGTCAACTGGCCTTGCAGGAATTTTCCGGCGTCCGCACCGCGAACCGCGAGTACGCCTTCATGAGACAGGGTGCAGAAAAAAGCAGAATCGGCCATGGGTCATCGCAGGGTAAATAGACTGGGGCACATCATAAGGGCGCGTTGTTGAAATGGGTAGTTGATAAAGGATCAAGGGTGCCCGACCAAAGCCGACTGTGCGGCCCGCGTCTGGGCTGTATACTGCCCGGCAAATTTGAGGAGGGCTCCATGGTCGAACAAGTTGAACTCAATCGCCTCTTTTGGCACAGCCGTCGCGGGATGCTTGAACTTGACGTGTTGCTGGTGCCTTTCGTGCAGGAGGTCTACGCGACGTTGAACCAAGTGGATCGCGATCTGTATGTGCGTCTGTTGACCTGCGAGGATCAGGACATGTTCGGCTGGTTCATGGAGCGCAGCGAATCGGACGATCCCGAACTGCAACGCATGGTCCGGATGATCCTGGACCGTGTCCAGCCCAAGTAATACGTTCGAATGTCGCTGGCATGCCTCACGGCAGTTGCTGGCGGCGTATCTGCTGGCTCAGGCGTTCGCCCTGGGTTCTGTGTTTCTGCTGGCGCTTCCGCTCTGGGCCAGTCTGCTCGCGGCGTTCGGCTGTGTGCTGCATGGCGTTTGGGTGCTGCCCAGGCAGATTTTGCTGAGTCATCCGAACGCTTTCTGCGGGTTGCGTCGTGACGCCGACGGCTGGCAATTGTGGAATCAAGCCAATGGCTGGCAAGCGGTGCAACTGCGCCCGGACAGTCTGGCGCTGCCGCTGATCGTGGTGTTGCGCTTTCGTTTGCGTGGGGAGTGGCGGGTCAGATCGATCTGCGTGCCACGTGACTCGCAGGCGGCGGATATGCACCGCCGCCTGCGAGTACGGCTCAAGTTCAGCCGACGTAGGTGGGCGGCACCAGAATAGTGTCGAGGGCCTCGGGCAGCAGGTTCGGGTAGTCGAGGGTGTAATGCAGGCCGCGACTTTCCTTGCGCTCCATGGCGGAGCGGATCATCAGTTCGGCGACCTGCGCCAGGTTGCGCAACTCGATCAGGTCACGGCTGACCTTGTAATTGCTGTAGAACTCGTCGATCTCGTCGAGCAGCAGGCGCACACGGTGCTGGGCCCGTTGCAGGCGCTTGTTGGTGCGCACGATGCCGACGTAGTCCCACATGAAACGCCGTAATTCATCCCAGTTGTGCGCAATGATCACGTCTTCGTCGGAATCCGTCACTTGGCTGGCGTCCCAGGCCGGAAGCGCGCTTGGCGCTGCGACTTTGTCCAGTTGCGCAAGAATGTCCGCCGCCGCCGAGCGCGCATAGACGAAACACTCCAGCAGCGAATTGCTCGCCATGCGGTTGGCGCCGTGCAGGCCGGTGAAGCTGGTTTCGCCAATCGCATACAGCCCCGGCACGTCGGTGCGGCCGTGTTGATCGACCATCACGCCGCCGCAGGTGTAATGCGCGGCGGGCACCACCGGGATCGGTTGTTGGGTGATATCGATGCCGAAGCCCAGGCAGCGCTCATAAACAGTGGGGAAGTGGCTTTTGACGAACGATTCGGGTTTGTGACTGATGTCGAGGTAGACGCAGTCGACCCCCAGACGCTTCATTTCATGGTCAATGGCGCGGGCGACGATGTCCCGTGGGGCCAGTTCGGCGCGCGGATCAAAGCGCGACATGAAGCGCTCGCCATTGGGCAGCTTCAGATGTGCGCCTTCGCCGCGCAGGGCTTCGGTGATCAGAAAACTCTTGGCCTGCGGGTGATACAGGCAGGTCGGGTGAAACTGGTTGAATTCCAGATTCGCCACCCGGCAGCCCGAGCGCCAGGCCATGGCAATGCCGTCGCCGCAGGCACCGTCGGGATTGCTGGTATAGAGGTAGACCTTGGCGGCACCGCCCGAGGCGAGAATCACGAAGCGTGCGCCGTAGGTGTCGACTTCGCCGGTGGCGCGGTTCAACACATAGGCGCCGAGGCAGCGATCGCCTCCCAGTCCCAGGCGGCGCGCGGTGATCAGGTCGACGGCGACACGCTGTTCCAGCAGTTCGATGTTCGAACGCTCTTTTGCCTGGGCCAGCAGGGTCTTGAAGATAGCGGCGCCCGTGGCGTCGGCGGCGTGGATGATGCGCCGATGGCTGTGGCCGCCTTCGCGGGTCAGGTGAAACTCGAAACCGCCGTCTTCGGTGCCGGACTGTTCGTCTCGCGTGAACGGTACGCCTTGGTCGATCAGCCACTGAATCGCTTCGCGGCTGTGCTCGACGGTGAAGCGCACGGCGTCTTCATGGCACAGCCCACCGCCGGCATTCAGGGTGTCGTCGACGTGGGATTCGACAGTATCGGTATCGTCAAGCACCGCCGCGACACCGCCCTGCGCCCAGAACGTCGAACCGTTGGCCAGATCACCTTTACTCAGCACGGCAATGCGCAGGTGATCGGGCAGGGTCAGCGCGAGACTTAAACCGGCAGCACCGCTGCCAATGACCAGAACATCGTGTTGGAACTGTTGGCTCATTTCAGGATTCCGCTCAAAGCGACCCGGGTCGGGGTTGGCGCAAGACAGCTGGATCGGCGAGTCAAGACAGCCACACAGCCCACTAGTATATAGAGGGGTTGGGCGGCACAATAGCCGGGCCCATATGGCATTGTGAAACTACTGTGACGAAAAAAACCGCTTGCTTCGTCGGAAGGGTTTTTCCGCAGCTTTGCGTAAAGACCGCTGTATCGGCGCTGAAACACGGTTTTTCGGTTCAAGGTCGTTCAATGTCCGGTGGGACGTCTATAAATAATTGGAACTTTTGCCAAAGGCCCAAGATCAATAGACGGTGCCAGAAACCAGGGACAGTGTCGGCTTCAATGCGGAATCTGAGGTTGGATTCCTGCCGGCGAAACCGATGACAAGATTATTCGCGCAGCCGGTTTATCCCGCGCTGCGTTTTTCGTGCGTGCCAAATCAGAGCCCGCAGGAAACTTGCTTGGAGGGGGAGAACTTTTGCGAAAAGCCCGAGTCTATGTTTGCAAGTCTGGTCGTTTAGTAATGCAAGTCTCCTCCGGGCTTATCGAGGAGTGTTCATGCTAACCCAGGAAGAGGATCAGCAGCTGGTCGAACGCGTTCAGCGTGGCGACAAGCGAGCTTTCGATCTGCTGGTGCTGAAATATCAGCACAAAATTCTCGGGTTGATCGTGCGTTTTGTGCACGACACCCATGAAGCCCAGGACGTTGCTCAGGAAGCCTTTATCAAGGCGTATCGAGCACTTGGAAACTTTCGCGGCGACAGTGCGTTTTATACGTGGCTGTACCGTATTGCCATTAACACGGCGAAGAATTACCTGGTTTCACGCGGCCGCCGGCCGCCGGATAGCGATGTAAGTTCAGAGGATGCAGAGTTCTACGACGGCGATCACGGCCTCAAGGATCTCGAATCACCAGAACGAGCACTGCTGCGGGATGAGATCGAAGGCACCGTCCATCGAACCATCCAGCAACTGCCAGAGGATTTGCGTACGGCTTTAACTTTACGTGAATTCGATGGTCTGAGTTACGAGGACATTGCGAGCGTCATGCAGTGTCCGGTGGGTACCGTGCGCTCCCGGATTTTCCGCGCTCGGGAGGCCATCGATAAAGCCCTGCAACCTTTGTTGCAGGAAAACTGAGACAGCGGCGACAGCCAAGAGAGGAACGCCATGAGTCGTGAAGCCCTGCAGGAATCGCTGTCCGCAGTGATGGATAACGAAGCGGACGAACTGGAATTGCGTCGAGTGCTCAACGCACTGGATGATGTTGAAACCCGTGAGACCTGGGCTCGTTACCAGATTGCTCGGGCAGCCATGCACAAGGATCTGCTGCTTCCGCGTCTGGATATCGCTGCGGCAGTGTCTGCTGCGCTGGAAGACGAAACGGCACCGGCCAAAGTTTCCCGCAGCCCATGGCGCAACCTGGGTCGTCTGGCTGTAGCCGCCTCGGTGACCGTTGCCGTTCTGGCCGGTGTTCGCCTGTACAACCAGGACGAAATTGCCGGCGTCGAACTGGCTCAGCAAAGCAGTCAGACCACTCTGGCTACTCCACAGGTCAAGGGGCCGGCTGTATTGGCAGGCTATAGTGAGAGTTCTGAAGCCACTGGTCCTATGGCCAACGGCGTATTGCAAGGTCAACCAGGCTGGCACGATCAGCGTCTGCCAGGCTATCTGCGCCAGCATGCGCAACAGGCTGCGCTGAAAGGGACTGAAAGCGCGCTGCCTTACGCACGTGCGGCAAGCCTGGAAAACCGTTAAGGAGGATCATGCGCGCCATACCTGTACTTTCGCTTCTGCTGAGTGGCTGGTTCATCGTTCCAGCCCATGCCGATGACGCTCAGGATTGGTTGACCCGTCTGGGCCAGGCCGAGCAGAAGCAAAGCTTCCACGGCACTTTCGTTTACGAGCGCAACGGTAGTTTTTCCACCCATAACATCTGGCATCGTGTCCAGAATGGCCAGGTCCGCGAGCGTTTGCTACAGCTCGACGGTTCGGCTCAGGAAGTTGTGCGCATTGACGGACATACTCAATGCGTCAGCGGCACCCTGATTGCGGGTCTTGGAGATTCACCCAATTCGACCGCTCGTTCCCTCGATCCCCAAAAGCTGAAGAACTGGTATGACCTTGCTGTCATTGGCAAGTCGCGCGTGGCCGGGCGGGATGCGGTAATCGTATCGCTGACGCCTCGCGACCAACACCGTTACGGTTTCGAATTGCATCTGGACAAGCGAACCGGCCTGCCCCTCAAGTCGTTGTTGCTGAACGACAAGGGCCAGTTGCTCGAACGCTTCCAGTTCACCAGCCTGGACACTGATGAAGTTCCGTCGGATAAAGACTTGCTCGCTGACGCCGATTGCAAGCCGATTACCCTCGACAACAACAAGGCGTCTGCGGTGAAAACGGCGCAGGTCTGGCGCTCGGACTGGCTGCCACCGGGTTTCGAACTCAGCAGCAGCACCTCGCACAAAGATGCGCAGACCAAGACTCAGGTCAACAGCCTGATGTATGACGATGGTCTGGCGCGTTTCTCGGTGTTCCTGGAGCCTTTGAACGGCGCGACGGTCACCGATACCCGCACGCAGTTGGGTCCGACCGTGGCCGTCTCCCGTCGCTTGACCACACCGCAAGGCGAAATGATGGTCACGGTGGTGGGGGAAATCCCGATTGGCACCGCTGAGCGAATCGCCTTGTCGATGCGCAACAATGATGGCGCTGCGACCAGCAAGCAGTGAGCTGATTTCGGTCATTCCCACTTCGTCGTCGAGACGTAGAAATGTTTGCTGAGCATTTTCATTTGCAAATCACCTGAAAATTTTTTATAGGTCAGAGCCTCACGGCTCTGGCCTTGTTTGTTGTTCCCGGAACAAAAATGCCGGTCAGTGGTTTCCGGTGTTCCTTTGCTCCATATCGCTTAACCCTGCTCGTCGTAACGGGAGCTGTATGTCGATACCTAGTTTGAAGTCTTATCTTTCCATCTTCGCCACCGTGCTGCTGCTCGGTCAGGCGGTCCCTGCCGTGCAAGCGGCCGATCTGCCTGATTTCACCCAGCTGGTCGAACAAGCCTCGCCAGCGGTGGTAAACATCAGTACCACGCAGAAACTGCCGGACCGTCGAGTGAATCAGCAAATGCCGGACCTGGAAGGGCTGCCACCGATGCTGCGCGAGTTTTTCGAGCGCGGTATGCCGCCTCAGCAACGTTCGCCGCGTGATGGTCGCCAGCGTGAAGCGCAATCGCTGGGCTCGGGCTTCATCATTTCTCCGGATGGCTACATTCTCACCAATAACCATGTGATTGCCGATGCCGACGAAATTCTGGTTCGTCTGGCTGACCGCAGCGAAATGAAAGCCAAGCTGATCGGCACCGATCCACGCTCCGACGTGGCGCTGCTGAAAATCGAAGGCAAGGACTTGCCAGTACTCAAGCTCGGCAAATCCCAGGACCTCAAGGCCGGCCAGTGGGTAGTAGCGATCGGTTCGCCATTCGGTTTCGACCACACCGTGACCCAGGGCATTGTCAGCGCCGTGGGCCGCAGCCTGCCGAACGAAAACTATGTGCCGTTCATCCAGACTGACGTGCCCATCAACCCGGGTAACTCCGGTGGCCCGCTGTTCAACCTCAACGGTGAAGTGGTCGGGATCAACTCGCAGATTTACACCCGCTCCGGAGGTTTCATGGGCGTGTCGTTCGCCATCCCGATCGATGTGGCGATGGACGTTTCCAACCAACTGAAGAGCGGCGGCAAAGTCAGCCGTGGCTGGCTGGGCGTGGTGATTCAGGAAGTGAACAAGGATCTGGCGGAATCGTTTGGCCTGGATAAACCGGCCGGCGCACTGGTTGCGCAGATTCAGGATGACGGCCCGGCAGCCAAGGGTGGCCTGCAAGTGGGCGACGTGATTCTAAGCATGAACGGCCAGCCGATCGTCATGTCCGCTGACCTGCCGCATCTGGTCGGTGCCTTGAAGGCTGGCGCCAAAGCCAACCTGGAAGTGATTCGTGAAGGCAAGCGCAAAAACGTCGAGCTGACGGTGGGCGCGATCCCTGACGAGGACAAGGAGCTGGACGCGTTGGCGAAGTCTGGCGCTGAAAGCAGCAGCAACCGCCTCGGTGTGGCGGTAGGTGAGCTGACTGCCGAGCAGAAGAAAGCCTACGACCTCAAAGGCGGGGTGGTGATCAAGGAGGTGCAGGACGGACCTGCGGCCCTGATCGGTCTGCAGCCGGGTGATGTGATCACTCACCTGAACAATCAGGCGATCGGTTCGGCCAAGGAGTTCACCGACATCGCCAAGGCGTTGCCGAAGAACCGTTCGGTGTCGATGCGCGTTCTGCGTCAGGGTCGCGCCAGCTTCATTACCTTCAAACTGGCTGAATAAGCCGGCGGCAAGGTAAAAAGAAACCGCCTCGAAAGAGGCGGTTTTTTTGTGCTTGTAGCTTTTGTCTGACGCAGAAAATCTTCAGCCCATCATGTCCTTGATCATGCGTTCCTGCTCCATCAACTCCCGCTGGCGCGCGTCGATTCGCGAGGACAGAGGGAAGTTGTTGCCCGCCTTGCGCTTGGCGAAGTCCAGTTGCTGAATGGCCTGACGGTAATCGCCGACCAGCGCGAAGTATTCGGCCCGCGCCTGATGCAGGCCAATGATGTTGCCCGACAAGCCACGGGTTTCGGCCACCTGATACCAGACGTCCGGATCATCCGGGCGTGACTTGAGCAAACTGTCCAGGGCCTTCTCGGCCTCGGCGGCGCGATTTTGTTTCAGCAACAAATCGACGCGCACCTGATTCAGCGGATAGTTGCCCGGGAATTGCGTGAGCATGCGTTCAACCCGTGATTGGGCGTCGGGCAGGCGATTGTTGGTGATGTCCAGGTCGATCTGCGCGAGGTTGTAGATGATTTCGTTCGGCGATTTGACCAGCAACTGTTTGAGGTTTTCCCGTGCTTCATTCAATTGGCCGCCCTTGATCTGCGCGATCGCCAGGCCGTAGCGAGCGACGTCGTTTTGCGGGTGCTCATCCAGTTGCGCGCGGAAGCGCTTGGCGCCCAGGCCCGGGGTTTCTTCGTAGATCAACTGTACGCGTGCGCGAATCAACTGATAGCGCTTGGAGTCCTCGATACCGCCCGGTTTGGCCTGCTCGGCACGGTTGCGGGTGTCGGCAATCCGCGACTCGGTGACCGGGTGAGTCAGCAGGAACTCCGGCGGCTTGGCGTCGAAACGATACTGGCGCATCAGGCGTTCGAACATGGTCGGCATCGAGCGCGGGTCGTAACCGGCCTTTTCCAGGTTAAGAATGCCAATGCGATCGGCTTCCTGTTCATTCTGGCGCGAGAAGGTCCGTTGTGACTGGATCGCCGCTGCCTGGGTACCGGCGATGGTGGCAATTCCTGCGTCGCCGCCGCCGGCTGCGGCAATGACGATCCCGGCCAGCAGTGCGGCCATCATCGGCACCTGCATCCGCTGCGAGGCTTCAACGCCACGGGCGAAGTGGCGCTGCGACAAGTGAGCCAGTTCGTGGGCCAGTACCGAGGCGTATTCGCCCTCGGTCTGCGCGTTGAGGAACAGACCGCCATTGACCCCGACAACCCCGCCGGGGGCAGCGAAGGCGTTGAGTTGCGGACTGTTGATCAGGATGAATTCAAGGCGTCGGTCAGTGACCTGGCTGGTCTCCACCAGCTTGTAAACGCTGGATTCGACATAGTCCTTGAGCTGTGGATCATTGAGCTGGGAAACCTGGCTGCGCAACATGGCCAGCCAGGCGCGCCCGAGCTGATATTCCTGTTGTGGCGAGACAATGGCAGAACTGGCGTCGCCAAGTGACGGCAGATCGTCGGCAAAGCCCGGTGAGGCGAGCAGGCAAGCGAGCGTCAGCAGGGTAGGGCGCAGAAAAGTCATGCACAAAGCCTTAGAAGACAAAGACCTTACTGTAGCCGGACACCGAAGCTGCGACCAGATATTCTAGGTGGCCCGAATGACCTGAACGGAGTGCCGCAATGACTGACGCTGTAGCCCATGACGTGGAACTGGACGCCAGTGGCCTGAATTGTCCGTTGCCGCTGCTCAAGGCAAAAATGGAACTCAATAAACTGCAGAGCGGCGCTGTGCTCAAGGTGATCGCCACGGATGCTGGCTCGCAGCGTGACTTCCGTACCTTTGCCAAACTGGCCGGTCATGCGCTGCTGCGTGAAGAAGACGACGCTGGCGTCTACCGTTACTGGTTGAAAAAAGCCTGAAGCGACCGCGTTAAAAACCGAAGGGATTATTGATGTTCAAAGTGTTACGCGACTGGATTCAGCGTTATTTCTCCGATGAAGAAGCGGTGGTGCTGGCGGTGCTGCTGTTTCTCGCCTTCACCGCCGTGCTCACCCTTGGTGGCATGCTCGCGCCCGTGCTGGCGGGGATGGTGCTGGCCTATCTGATGCAAGGTCTGGTGGTCACGCTGGAGCGAATGCGTGTGCCCGGCGGCGTGGCGGTGGGGTTGGTGTTTGCGCTGTTCATGGGCGTGCTGATGCTGTTTATCGTCGTGGTGCTGCCGTTGCTGTGGCATCAGTTGATCACGCTGTTCAACGAACTGCCGGGCATGCTCGCCAAGTGGCAGTCGCTGTTGCTCTTGCTGCCAGAGCGCTATCCGCATCTGGTGTCTGACGAGCAGGTGTTGCAAGCCATCGAAGCGGCGCGGGGGGAGATCGGCAAGTTCGGGCAGTGGGCGCTGACGTTCTCGCTGTCGAGCCTGCCGTTGCTGGTGAACATCATGATCTATCTGGTGCTGGTGCCGATTCTGGTGTTCTTCTTCCTCAAGGATCGCGCAATGATCGGTGAGTGGGTGCGCGGTTATCTGCCTCGCGAGCGCGCGCTGATCACTCGGGTCGCCCAGGAAATGAACCGGCAGATCGCCAATTACATTCGGGGCAAAGGCATCGAAATCGTGATCTGCGGCGGCGTGACTTATATCGCCTTCATCGCCTTGGGCCTGAACTATGCGGCGCTGCTGGCGTTGCTGGTCGGATTGTCCGTGGTGGTGCCGTATGTCGGTGCCGTGGTCGTGACCGTGCCGGTCATGCTGATTGCCTTGTTCCAGTGGGGCTGGAGCGATCAGTTCATCTACCTGATGGCGGTCTACGGAATCATTCAGACGCTGGATGGCAACGTGCTGGTGCCATTGCTGTTTTCCGAAGCGGTCAATTTGCACCCGGTGGCGATCATCTGCGCAGTGCTGTTGTTCGGTGGGCTGTGGGGATTTTGGGGAGTGTTCTTTGCGATTCCGTTGGCGACGCTGTTCAAGGCTGTGCTTGATGCGTGGCCGCGCAAGGAGCCGGTGGTGGCGCCGTTGTTGTAGCGGTGATCTGGAATTTGTAGAGAAGCTATTCGCGAGCAGGCTCGCTCCCACCAATTGAAATGCAATCAACTGTGGGAGCGAGCCTGCTCGCGAAGGCGTCCGTGCAAACGACGCAGAAACTCAGGCGTTATTCAGAGCCTGAGCGGCAGCCAGCACGGCATCAACATGCCCCGGCACCTTCACGCCGCGCCATTCCTGACGCAGCACACCATCCTTGTCGATCAGGAAAGTGCTGCGATCAACGCCCAGGTATTCCTTGCCATACAGCTTCTTCAACTTGATCACGTCGAACAGCTGGCATACCGCCTCGTCCTTGTCGCTGATCAGCTCGAACGGGAATTCCTGTTTGCCTTTGAAGTTTTCGTGCGACTTCAAACTATCGCGAGAGATGCCGAAGACTTCAGTATTGGCAGCCTTGAACGCCGCATATTGATCCCGAAAACCCTGGCCTTCGGTGGTGCAGCCCGGGGTGCTGTCCTTGGGGTAGAAATAGATCACCACTTGCTTGCCCTGCAAGGCAGACAGGCTGACGGTTTGCCCGCTGGTGGCAGGCGCTTCGAAATCCGCAACCGGCTGGTCGATGACAACGGCCATTAAAGCTTCCTTACATTGGGTTTTGTGGGCGCCAGGGCTCGATCAGCGCATCCAGATTCATCGCATCGGCGAAATCGAGGAACTGATCGCGCAGCCAGCTGATCTGGGTGCCGGCCGGCAGGGTCACGGTGAATGTGGCGTTGAGCATGGTGCCACCGGTCTGTGGCGCCTGATAGGTATCGCAGGTCAGGTTTTCCAGTTCGACGTTGTGATCCATGAAGAACTGGCACAGCTCATTAATGATGTCCGGGCGATAGGCCGAGCTGACGTAAGCCACGTAGGGCAGGGCCTGTGGACGATTCTCCAGCGCCGCGCTGCGCACCACGTTGACGGTGAAGGCGTGACGCTTGGCGAGTACCGGCAGGCTGCCTTCCAGGCGAGCCAGGGCGTCCCAGCTACCGGAGACTTCCAGTACCAGAGCGCTGCACTCGCCGTGGCGGGTCAGGCGTGACGTGACTACGGCGCAGCGGTTTTCATGGCTGGCGCGGCACAGGACGTTGGTCAGCTCCATGGGGTTGGCGCCGAGGGCACTGATGACAAGGAATTGTTCGCGAACTGTGGGGGTGGACATGCAGCATTCCTAAAGCGATGAGCGGTCGGTAGGTTTACGCGCGTTGTCCGTCGGGGAAGTGCCTGAGCGTGCCGTTCCGTCAGTCCCGGCAAGCGCTCGCGGTTCGCTCCACGGTGGCGGGAGCGCGTCGAGGCGACGCAGGAACGGGGTCTGGGAGGCCGAAAAGGGAGGCTGGAACCCGGCGTACAAGCTGATCAGTACCGATCAAAGTCTGAAGGGTAGCGAAAAGCGGCGCCAAGGGGAATGGCGGCAGCGCAGTACTTCGCTTGTGCAAGCATCTTGGCGCCAGTACCATTACCGCTCTCTTTTTCCGGCAGGAGCGGTTTCATGATTGCGGGCAGTATGGTGGCACTGGTCACTCCCATGGATGCACAAGGGCGTCTGGACTGGGACAGCCTCAGCAAACTCGTGGACTTCCACCTCAAGAACGGCACCCATGCCATTGTCGCCGTCGGCACCACCGGCGAGTCGGCAACCCTTGATGTAGATGAACACATTGCCGTCATCAAAGCCGTGGTCAAACAGGTCGCCGGGCGTATTCCGGTCATCGCCGGCACGGGCGCCAACTCGACCCGCGAAGCCGTCGAGCTGACCCGCAATGCCAAGGAAGCCGGTGCCGATGCCTGCCTGCTGGTGGTTCCTTATTACAACAAGCCGACTCAGGAAGGCTTGTACCAGCACTTCAAGCACATCGCCGAAGCGGTCGACATTCCGCAGATTCTCTACAACGTTCCGGGCCGCACGTCTTGCGACATGCAGGCCGAGACCGTGATTCGCCTGTCCACCGTGCCGAATATCATCGGCATCAAGGAAGCGACCGGCGACCTGAAGCGAGCCAAAGCGATCATCGAGGGTGTGAGCGAGGATTTCATCGTGCTGTCCGGCGATGATCCGACCGCTGTCGAGCTGATCCTGCTGGGCGGCAAAGGCAACATCTCGGTGACCGCCAACGTCGCACCGCGTGAAATGGCCGACCTGTGTGAAGCCGCGCTCAAGGGTGACGCCGACACCGCGCGGGCCATCAATGAAAAACTGATGCCGCTGCACAAAGATCTGTTCATCGAAGCCAACCCGATTCCGGTGAAGTGGGCGCTGGTCGAGATGGGCCTGATGCACGAAGGCATCCGCCTGCCACTGACCTGGCTGAGCACACCTTGTCATGAAACGCTTCGCACGGCCCTGCGCCAGTGCAGCGTCCTGGTTTAATTGAGGAAGTACAACGCATGAAGCGAATGGCCGGACTTTCCGCACTTGCCTTGATTATCTCCAGCACCAGCGGCTGCGGATGGATCTGGGGTCCGGAAGGTTATTTCCGCGACCGTGGTAGCGATTACCTGCAAGCGCAACAGACTGCACCGATGCAACTGCCACCGGATGTCAGCACCTCCAAGCGTCTGGATCCGCTGTTGCCGATCCCGCGTAACGTCGCCGACGACACCGCCAAGGGCGAATACATCGTGCCGCGTCCGCAGCCGTTGTCCGCTGTTGCCGATGCCAGCGATTACTCGCTGCAAAAGAGCGGTGACTCGCGTTGGGTCGTCGCCCAGCATCCCCCGGCCGAAGTCTGGCCTGTGGCGGTGCAGTTCTTCCAGGACAACGGTTTCCGCCTGGACGAGCAGCGCCCGCAGACCGGCGAATTCACCACCACCTGGCAGCATTCCGACGAAATGTCGGCGTCCATGGCCAAGCGCCTGAGCGCCGCCGGCATCGCCAGCGACAGCGAAACCCGTGTGCGCGTGCGCATCGAACCGGGCGTGCAGCGCAACACCAGTGAAATCTACGTGGTCAGCGCCGAGCGTCCTGCCGGCAGCACGGCCGACGTCGCGTTCACCAACCGTTCGGTCAACACTGGCCTGGACGCTGCGCTGGTCGACGACATGCTCGCGAGCATGAGCCGTACTTCCGAGAAGGGCGGTTCGGTGTCGATGCTGGCATCGCGTGATTTCGACGCGCCGAGCCGTGTCAGCCTCAGCGAAGACGGCAGTGGCAACCCGGTGTTGAACGTCGGCACCGATCTGGACCGTGCCTGGTCGAGCGTCGGTCGCGCGCTGGAACAAGGCGAATGGCGCGTTGAAGACATCAACCGCAGCCTGGGCCTGTACTACATCAACCTGGCCGAAAAAGCCGAGAAGAAAGACGACAAGCCTGGTTTCTTCAGCAGCCTGTTCGGCAGCGCGCCGAGCAAGGAAGAAGTCGAAGCCCGCGCCGAGCGCTATCAGGTGCGCCTGAGCAAGGTCGGCGAGAACATTCAGGTGACCGTCGAGAAAAACATCAACACCGTGGCACCGGCTGACGTTGCCCGTAAAGTGTTGAGCGTGATTCAGGACAACCTGGGCTGATCGACCATGCGTTTTGCCGTTCTCGGCAGCGGTAGCCAAGGGAACGGCACGCTGATCGCCAGTGCTGATACGTATGTGCTGGTGGATTGTGGTTTTTCCCTGCGGGAAACCGAAAAACGCCTGCTGCGCTTGGGTGTGCACCCGGCGCAACTGAGCGCGATACTCGTAACCCACGAACATGCCGACCACGTGCATGGCGTGGGTTTGCTGTCTCGGCGCTACAATCTGCCGGTCTACCTCAGTCGCGGCACACTGCGCGGGATGCGCAAACCGATTGAACCCGCAGGCTTGCTGGCCGGCGGCGAGCAACTGCAGATCGGCGCACTGAACATCGGGGTCATTGCCGTGGCCCATGATGCGCAGGAACCGACCCAGTATGTCTTCAGCGATCATGAACAGCGGCGCTTCGGCCTGCTGACCGATCTGGGGTCCTACTGCGAGCGGGTGCTGGACGGTTATCGGGACCTCGATGCGTTGATGATCGAGTCCAACCATTGTCGCGACATGCTGGCGCGCGGGCACTATCCGTACTTTCTCAAGCAGCGGGTGGGCGGCGAGCTGGGACATTTGAACAACCATCAGGCGGCATTCCTGGTGGCCGAGTTGGGCTGGCAGGGGCTGCAACACCTGGTCCTGGCCCATCTGAGCAGCAAGAACAACCTGCCGCAGCTGGCCCGGCAATGTTTTGTCGACACCCTCGGGTGCGACCCGGACTGGCTGCAACTGGCCGATCAAGATTCAGGGCTCGACTGGCGCCACATCGCCTAGCCCACCTACTTAGCAAGCGGAGCCCATCATGGAAAAACGTGAAGAACTCTACCGCGGCAAAGCCAAATCGGTTTACAAGACCGACGACGCTGACCGCTTGATCCTGCTGTTTCGCAACGACACCTCGGCGTTCGACGGCAAGCGCATCGAACAGCTCGATCGCAAAGGTATGGTGAACAACAAGTTCAACGCCTTCATCATGCAAAAGCTCGAAGCGGCCGGCATTCCGACCCAGTTCGACAAACTGCTCGGCGACAACGAATGCCTGGTGAAGAAGCTCGACATGATCCCGGTTGAATGCGTCGTGCGTAACTACGCCGCCGGCAGCCTGGTCAAGCGTCTGGGCGTCGAGGAGGGCATGAAGCTCAATCCGTACACCTTCGAACTGTTCCTCAAGGACGACGCCAAGGGCGACCCGTTCATCAACGAATCCCACGTCGTGGCATTCGGCTGGGGCACCGCCGAACAACTGGCACGCATGAAAGAACTGTCGCTCAAGGTTAACGAAGTCCTGAGCAAACTGTTCGACGACGCCGGCCTGCTGCTGGTCGACTTCAAGCTTGAATTCGGCGTGTTCAGCGACGGCTCCATCGTCCTGGGTGACGAGTTCAGCCCGGACGGCTGCCGTCTGTGGGACAAGGACACCAAGAAGAAAATGGACAAGGACCGCTTCCGCCAAGGCCTCGGTGACGTCATTGAAGCCTACGAAGAAGTCGCCAATCGTCTGGGTGTACCGCTTTAATCGACGCAAGCATCTGATAGCACGAAGAAATTTTCGAAAGAGGGTTTGCTTTCGGTAGAAGTGTTGTTATGATGCGCGCCGTTGGAGAGATGCCAGAGTGGCCGAATGGGACGGATTCGAAATCCGTTGTACCTTCACCGGTACCTAGGGTTCGAATCCCTATCTCTCCGCCATTATTGAAACAAGACGAAGCCCCCGTAATCATTGCTGATTACGGGGGCTTTTTCGTTTCTGGCGTTTTGTTGAGGACGTTTGTAGGACATATGCCAATTACGTACTCTTTGCGCTTTCAAAGCACTTGGCTGGCCTCATCGTTCAGTCAACCGAAATGCTTGCGTCTGTGACAGTTCGGACAGAGGGCAATTGCGTTCTCGACTGTGTCATTACCGTCATCCGCCAAGCGAACTATGTGGTGCACCTCAAGGTAAGCGGTGCCATTTGATCGCCGATTGAAGGGCGCTGGCTCACCGCAGCCTTCGCATGCACCTTGAGCCCTATTCAGAACCTCCACAATGACATCAGCATTACGGTAATAGTCATGCACGATACGTACGGTTCGTTTCGGCTTTGTGATTGCGACAGCCAACCTCTGGCGTCGAAGGACCGCATCATCTGCAGATGCTTTACGTACTCGACTTTCAAGATCGAGGTCGGAGTGGGAAATTTGTGCCGAAACTGCAAGCCGCATTTGGAACTCTTGGAGCAGAGCTTGTAAGGCGATGAGATTTTTTCCGCGACCAGCAAAGTAGTCCAAATGTCCTTTTACGGATTGCAGGGCAGTGAGCAAATTATTCGCCCCGACAGATGCGACAGTTTCTAATATCGCTCGGACAGCATGTACAGCTACGGTTGCTTTCCAAGGTGTACCGCGTCGTAGGTGCGGATAGCAATTTAAGTAAGCGTTGGCAGTGTGCGGCGCGAACTGGTGAATGGTTGTTAAAAGATTGAATGCCGCCGCGCGCCGTAAGTGACCGCTTTCCACTCGTTGTGCGAGATCCAGCGCAATTGCAGCATCTGCTTCTGAAACAAAGTTGCGGGACATAAAATGCTCTCTGGGAACGAGGGTCGTATTTCCACCTAAGAAAACTTGGCTGAAACTGTCATTGGGACGCCAAGAGGAACAGGATGCCGTGTGGTGAGTTGACCGAGTTCCGCATGACGTTCACCCTGCGTTTCCCACTTAAGTGGCATTAAAGTGGGATCGCTGCTACCGGGTGGCGACGTCAAGCGCAAGCCAGGCTGTGCCAGCTCAGGTTGGTCCCCCAAGGGGGACTACTGAGGCTTGAGGGATTTCGCAAGCTCCTTCCAAATGTAACCATAGCTGTAGCGTAGCCATGTGACCTTTAACAGATGGAAGCTACGGCCTAGCCAGCTGGCTTTCCGCGCTTTAAGTTCTTCGGCGATTTCCTTTAGTAGCCATTCATCCTGAAAACCACTCCAAACTGGCGGGACGGGGGTTTCAAGGTTGCTGAAACATACAGGCGCGACCTCAGAGTACAGGATGTCCTCAACAACCTTTGGGTCAAAGCCTCGGATTCGCTCTGCAATGGAGGCATAGTCAACAGTACTGTCCACGAAGGCTTCTGCCAGCGCAATTTGGATACGTGCTCGATCCGCGTCAGTTAGAATATATCCCAATGGGCCAGCTCCTCTAACTCTGCGTCGAACGTGTCAGCCGCAACCCCGCCGGCAATGCCACCGGCGATGCTTCCAATTAGAACAACTGCTATGGCGCAGGCCGGAGCTCCTGGCCCACAGATAGCGGATACCCCCAAACCTGCCAGAAATCCACCCGCTGCACCTCCACCCAGAATCGTGGCTTGACGAGCCGTTTCCTTGGCCTTGTCGTCTGCATTCAGTATCTGATATGTAGCCAATACCGCTGTCAGGACAATACCAACCTTGCCCATGACAGACATGATTTTGGTTCCAGCGGTGAACTTGGCGTTAGCGCTGCCTGATCGTTCCAGAGCTCTGTACAAGACCTCTTTCTGTTGCGCTTTTGAAAGCTGGTCGTAGTTCTTTTTGAATTGAGCTTGCGATTTTTTCGTTCAGAATCTCGTTGTATGTTCGGCCGTTTTTTTTCTTTTTTTCCGCGATGGCCAAGCCCTGTGCAGAGGTCATCTTGCGGTGTTCGAACATAATTTTATTGCGCATTTCGTTGCTGAACCTGGTCGCATCTTCAACGCTGATATTACCGGCTTTCACATCGGCAAATATTTGTTGAGACATTCGTCGAATATTGCGCTCGTAGTTAGCGCGGACACGTTCATCTTTAATGGCATCAGTTGCGAAGCGACTGGCTGCCCCTTCCATGCCAGCGACGGCCATCTCAAGGGGAGAGCGCTCGAGCGTATGTTCACTTTTGACGATATAACTTCCAGTTACCAGGTTTGGTTCCGTCACAAGAATATCCTTATCCCAAGATGTCATTCAGCAGCCCGTCAATACCTGCGGTTGTGCATGTATTTTCGTGATGGGCGAATGCCAAGGTATGGCACGTTTTTCCGGTGGGGTTGGTGAATTTGACCGAGTTGTTTGCGTCAAAGACGCCGGGCATGGAGGAGCCATCGTCAAAGTGTGCCGTACAGGCAAGCCCTTGATAGCTTTCTTTCGCAGGTATTCTAAAGCCGATCCAGTTCCCGTGGAGGACCATGGGCGTAGGCGGAATAAAGGGGGCTGGGGTATGTGAGCTTCCGATAATGACCGTACCCGAGCCGCCGATCACGACGTCTCCATGGTTACCGACAGTGCCGACTAGCGCAGCATTTTGGCCGTTAATAAACACTGTGGAAGACACTGCCGAGGTTAACGCACTACCGCAGGTGCACTTATCATCTTTGCGAGCGGCTGCAAGACCGTCGAAAAACACATTAGGAGATCCGGACGCGATAGCTTTCGGTCCGTGTCCAGGGATGGGACAACTGGTTGGGTCGGTGATGCGCGCTGCTGGCTTTGCCATGATTGACTCCCTGTCAGTGAAATAACGGGATGACTGTATCAAACTTCCTTTGAAGAGTGGCTTGCGGAGATGCGAGGTTGTGTCCAAGGAATGGGCGTGAAAATGAGCCAGGGCTACTCGCCCTGATAAATACTTGGGGCAAAAATGGGGACTGACGCCAACCAGTGCCGTTCAATGCCAGATAGGTTATTGGCGTCTGACGGCTCGCGGGTTGGATCGATGGGGTTCGAATCCCTATCTCTCCGCCATACATAGAAAAAGCCCCGTAGATGAAAATCTACGGGGCTTTTTCGTATTCGTTGTCTCGTCAGCCAACCGGGCGCTGACGTAGCCAGCGCCCACAGCGATCAACGCAGATCGATCTCGCTGAATTTGAGGGTGAGGGTTTCATCATTCAGATCGTTGAATACAAGCTTGACGGCGGGAGCCTTGGTCAGCTTGCTGTTGCTTTGCTGAAAGATCAGCGTGACCCGCGTCGGAACGTTGCGGATCAGCTGGAACCGCAGCCACGCGCGGTCTTCAACCTGGCCGACTCGAATTGATTCGAACTTTAGCGGGCCACCCGATTCGTCGAAGAGGCGGGTGCTTTCGTCGAAGCGGAAACTGCGATCGACGTTCAGGTTCGTCAGCTCGAACGTACACGTTGGCAACCGGCCGATATTTTCACAGCCATCCAGCTCAATGCGGACGTTGTCCAAGACTTCCATTCGCTTGCCGAGCAGGTTGCTGCCCTCGTTCTCCACGATTTTTGACTGCAGTTTCGCGAATTCGAATGAGGGTTTGGCGTATTCCGTGCCGAGAATAAAAAAACCGAATGAAATACCGGCAATGATCAGAAACTGCAGGCTTCCTCTAATCAGGGGCGTGAAATTGCGAATTTGCCATCCGATCGACACAGCGCCCAGAAACATGAAGGTGCTGACGAGCAAGACGACATTTTTCCAACTGATGAAGCTGAAGCCAAAGACGCTCGGGTCTGGCACGGCGTAGGTGATCAGTGCCCACATGCCGCTGAGTAAAACAGCCAGCCCGGCCATGCCTCGCGTTATAAGGGAAGTGAGTTTCTGTGTCCGGGAGACAGGAGCTGAAAGATCTTGGGGGAGGGTCAACGTTACGAACTCCTTTCGTAGCCTGATCACGTATCCATGAGGGTGACTGTCGGGCCGATGAGACGAAATCCCTGGCGTCAGGGATCGGTGATTTGTGGCAGGTAGCCATTATCCATCTGCAACGGTCTGGGTAAAGTCGTATCTTGGTCGATTGAAAACCTGGCGGGGTGCGGAACGCGATATCCGAGTGCTGCCTACATTGATAGGCAGCACGTTTGCGCTTAGATCTCCTTTATCGGCGTCTCCCCCTGCACAGCCTTGATCAACCCGATCACGTGCAAACAGTCAGCCTTGTTCACATAAGATTCGCCGCTGGCGAGGGTCTCGTGATTGCCTGCTCGTAGCCGCCAGCGCCATTGGCCTTTGCCGGTGCTTGGGGTGCCTCTGGATTGTCGGTAAATCTCGAAATACATTCGGTTCGCTCCCTGCGATTTGTCGGTGCAACAGCCTGTGTGGTGCACCGACGCAAGACTAGCCGAGCGAGGTTTTTTGGCTATCGAGGATTTGTTTCCAATCGTTCGCGAATGTTTCTGAAGGGCGCATTCCAGAGTGCGTGGATTGACCTCTGGATTGGCCAATATGACGCCGTCCGGCGCTTGCAACCGAGAGGACGCTACTGCTTAATACGGGACGGCTCATGGCGTCGGCAAGTGATCGGCGACCGATAAACACTATAAGAAGAGCACTCCTTTGACTGAGCATGGAACGCAGCAGGCCGCTCGGGTGGCGTTGTCACTGGTTGTCCCGGTTTTTAACGAGGAGGACAGCCTCGACCGGTTTCTCGCGCGCATCGATCAGGTCTTTGCGGCGCAAGCGCTGATCGATCTTGAATTGGTGTTTATCAACGACGGCAGCACCGATGCCACCCTCGAGCGTTTGCTTGAGCATCAGCGCCGCGATTCGCGCCTGCGCATCGTCGATTTGAGTCGCAACTTCGGCAAGGAAGCAGCGTTGTCCGCCGGTTTGCAGATGGCGACCGGGCAGGTCGTGGTGCCGATCGACGCCGACCTGCAGGATCCGCCCGAAGTCATCCTGCAGATGATCGAGCGCTGGCGTGAGGGCTATGAAGTCGTACTCGGCCATCGCATCAGCCGCCACAGCGATACCTGGGCCAAGCAGACGTCGGCGCACTGGTTCTATCGCCTGCACAACCGCATTGCCGAACAGCCATTGCCCGAAAACGTCGGCGATTTTCGTCTGATGGACCGCTGCGTGGTTGATGCTCTGCTGACCTTGCCCGAGTCGCGACGCTTCATGAAAGGCCTGTTTGCCTGGGTCGGCTTCCGCACCACTCACGTCGATTACGAGCGCCCCGAGCGCGTGGCGGGGCACAGCAAGTTCAACGGCTGGCGCTTGTGGAACTTCGCGCTGGAAGGCATCACCAGTTTCAGCACCGAACCGCTGCGGATCTGGACCTATGTGGGCGCCGCGGTGTCGCTGGTGTCCTTTGCCTTCGCCATGTTCATTGTGCTGCGCACGCTGATTCATGGGGTCGACATGCCGGGGTACGCCTCGCTGATGGTTGCCGTGACCTTTCTCGGCGGCCTGCAATTGATCGGCATTGGCATCCTCGGCGAATACCTGGGCCGTACGTATATCGAATCCAAACGCCGGCCGGTTTTTCTGGTGCGTCGCGTCTATGACCCGAAGGACTGAAACATGGATCTCAAGGAAACCGACATCCTCGGCGGCAGCATCGACGAGCATTGGTATTACTGCTCCAAGGCCGCCGCCACCCGACGGTTGCTGGGCGATGAGCCGATCAGGCGCATTCTTGATGTCGGTGCCGGGTCGGGGTTTTTCTCCCACCATCTGCTGACCCATACCGATGCGCAGGAAGCGTGGTGTGTGGACATCAGTTATCCCGCCGACTCCAGCGCTACCACCGCGGGCAAACCCGTGCATTACCGTCGCGGGATCGATGCCATCGACGCCGACCTGGTGCTGCTGATGGACGTGTTGGAGCATGTCGATGATGACCTCGGTCTGCTCAAGGCTTACGTCGACAAAGTGCCGTCGGGCAGTCGTTTTCTCATGACCGTGCCGGCGTTCCAGTTTCTGTGGAGCGGTCACGATGACTTCCTTGAGCACAAGCGTCGCTACACCCTGGCGCAATTCGAAACACTGGCCCGTGACGCCGGGCTGACGGTGCGGCGCGGTGCCTATTATTTCGGTGCGGTGTTTCCTTTGGCGGCGGCGTTGCGCTTATTGCCGCAAGGTCGGCAGGCAGCGGAGCCACGTTCGCAGCTCAAGCGCCATCACCCGTTGGTGAACGCGGCGCTGAAGACGCTTTGCCGGGTGGAGCTGCCGTTGCTGAGTCTGAATCGTCTGGCCGGCCTGAGCGTCTTTGTGCTGGCGCAGAAACCGTGACATCCAGTGAAAAGTCAGCTCTGATCCAGCGTGGTCTGCGTTTCGCGGTGACCGGCTTGTTCGTCACCGCCCTGCATGCACTGGTGGCCGTGCTGTTCATCAATTTTGTTGTCGCGCTGCCGCCCCTCGCCAACGGCGTGGCCTTTGTTGTGGCGACGGTGGTGTCGTATGTGATCAACACCACCTGGAGCTTTTCCGCCCGATTGCAGGGCCGCACCCTCTGGCGTTTCCTCGCCGTGTCGGCATGTGGTTTTGTGTTGGCGATGTTTGTCGCCTGGGCCGCGCAGGTGGCCGGCCTCCACTACGGGTTGGGCATTGGCGCCGTGGCGCTGACCATCCCGGCATTCACGTTTGTCCTGCACAACTTCTGGACGTACCGATGAAGGAATGGAACAAGTCTCCAGCCCTGGCGATTTTGCCGTTGTTATTGGGAGCGCTGGCATTTCTCCTGGTGATCGGCCCGCGCGCACTGGATCCGCAAAACATCGCCTGGCTCGCCGAAGGGGATCCGGCGACGCATTATCTGGGGTGGGTATTTTTCCGTCATTCACCGTGGACGTTCCCGCTTGGACTCAATCCTTCCTATGGGATGGAATTGGGCAGCGCGATTATTTTTTCTGACTCCAATCCGTTATTGGCGCTGCTGTTCAAACCGTTCAACCAGTGGTTGCCTGAGACGTTCCAGTATTTCGGCATCTGGCTGCTGGCCTGTTTTGTTCTGCAAGCCTGGTTCGCCTGGAAACTGCTCGGTCTGATGACGGCAAACCCGCTGCTTCGCCTACTGGGCGCAGGGCTGTTGGTATTTTCCCCTCCGATGTTTGTCCGTACCGGCGGGCATTTATCCCTGGCCGGGCATTTTCTGATTCTGGCCGCGCTGTACTTCGCGCTACGTCCGTCCCTGCAGCGACGGCGTCTGGCCTGGGGCGTCTTGCTGTCGGCTACAGCGCTGGTGCACGCTTACTTGTTGGTGATGGTCGCACTGATCTGGGTTGCCGATGTGTTGGGCAAAGTCACGGCCGCCAAATTGACTCGACGGCAGGGGCTGATCGAGTTCGGCGGTCTGTTCGCGCTGGTCAGCGTGTGTTGTTGGCAGGCGGGTTACTTCAGCATTGTCGATGGCGCCGGTGGTGGTGGTTTCGGCTGGTATCGGATGAACCTGCTGGCATTGTTCGACGCCGATGGGTGGTCGCTCCTTTTACCGGACATCAAGACGGCCGGCGGCGACTACGAGGGCTTCAACTATCTGGGGCTCGGCGCGCTGCTGCTGTTGCCCTTGGCGGTGTTGGCGTTGTTCTCCGCGCGCATCGACGGCAAGGCGCTGCTGCGCAGTTATCCATGGCTGTTGTTGGCGATGCTTGGGCTGAGTCTGTTTGCGTTGTCCAATCAGATCGGCGTAGGCCTGCACACGTTCAGTTATCCGCTGCCCAAAACCATCGAGGGCCTGGCGAGTATTTTTCGTGCCTCGGGGCGCATGTTCTGGCCGGTGTTCTACGGCATTGTTCTGTTGCTGATCTATCTGGTGGTCCGCGGCTACCGGCCGGCCATTGCCATGGCCCTGCTGGCCATGGCGCTGACCGCGCAAGTGCTCGACACCCGCTTGGCCTGGGCCGGTTTGCGTGCGGCAAAAATGCTGCCGCCGAGCGCCGCCTGGGCCAGTCCGATGCGCGATCCGTTTTGGGCCAGCGCTGCCGCTCACTACCGGAATATTCGCGTGCTGGCGCCGCAGAACCAGGCAGAGCGCTGGCAGGTCATCGCTGATTTCGCCGGGCGGCATCGATTGAAAACCGATGCGGTGTACATGGGACGGGTGAGCCCTTCGGCACTCGCCGAAGCCCAGCGCGAGGCCCGGCGTCGTCTCGAGTCCGGGCAGTATGAGGCCGACTCGCTGTACATCCTTGACGACGACTCCCTCGACCTCGCCAGCAAAACCCTTCGCAGCGATACCGACTTGCTGACTCGGGTCGACGATTTTGTCGTGCTCGCGCCGGGCTGGAAACGCTGCGAGCGATGTCTGCCGATGGCTGATGAAGGTCGCGCGATTTCCTCCCTTGTGCTGAGCCGTCCGGGACTGGTGCACACGTACGATCGCAAGAGTCGGCAATTGGTCAGCGGTTGGGGCGCTCCAGAGACCTGGGGGACCTGGAGCGAGGGGACAGAGGCGCACATTGCGTTACGCGTTGCCCCGCAAACGCAATCGATCGTCATCGAAGCGCTGGCATTCGCCTTGCCTCCTGGCCTCAGTCAACGTGTCATCGTCAGCATCGATGGCGTTGAGGTGCTGTCGACGCGCCTGACCCAGGCTCAGGGCAATCGACTGCAAATCCCCCTGAGCGCGGCGATCCGCCAAACCCTGGCGCAGGACGCTACGCTGAGGCTCCAGATACAGCTTCCTGACGCCGCCAGCCCGCGCAGTCTGGGGGCCAACGATGATGCTCGCGTCATGGGCATCGGTATCAAGACCCTGACCGTGCAATGAGCGCGAGCGGGGCGCGTAAAGGTTAATGGACGCCAGCCCGGCAGCCTTTCTACACTGCGGCTATTCCGGGGAGCAGGGGGCAATGGATGAACCGCAATGAACTACGCAAGGCCGACATCAACCTGATGGTGGTTTTCGAGACCCTGATGCTGGAGCGCAACGTGACCCGGGCGGCCGAGAAACTGTTTCTCGGTCAGCCGACCATCAGCTCAGCGCTCAACCGCTTGCGCACCATGCTTAATGATCCGCTGTTCATCCGCGTGGGCCATCGCATGGAGCCGACGGCTCGTGCCGAAGATATCTACCGCCACCTCAAGCCCGCGCTGGATTCGCTCTCGGTCGCGCTGAGCCTGACCCGTGATTTCGACCCGGCTGTCAGCACCATGACCTTTCGCATCGGCCTGTCCGACGACGTCGAGTTCGGCCTGCTGCCGCCGCTGTTGCGTGCGTTGCGTCAGGAGGCGCCGAACGTGGTGTTTGTCGTGCAGCACGCCGACTACTGGCGAATTCCCGACCTGCTCGCCGCCGGTGACATCACCGTCGGCATCAGCCAGACCCGCGGCCTGCCGGCCAATGCCAAGCGCAAATTACTGCGGCACATCCAGCCGAGCATCCTGCGTGCCGACGCCAGCGAGCACCCGCTGACCCTCGATGAATATTGTGCGCGTCCGCATGTGCTGGTTTCCCACACGGCCAACGTCAGCGGTTACGCCGATGAGTGGCTGGCAGAGCTGGGCCGAACTCGTCAGGTGGTGTTGTCGGTGCCGCAATACAGCGCATTGCCAGCGCTGCTGGCCGGCACGGACCTGATTGCCAGCCTGCCGGATTACACCGCCGCGGCGATGGCGGCTTCGGGGCTGCTGTTCAAGGAGTCGTTTCCGTTCAAGACGCCCATGCTGGATCTGTCGATGGTCTGGCTCAGTCACGTCGACAGCGACCCGGCCGAGCGCTGGCTGCGTTCGCGCCTCGAAGCCTTTATGAGCGAACGGCCGCTGATTGCGTCCTGAATTTCAACACGACTACCTGTAGGAGTGCGCCCTGTGGCGAGGGGATTTATCCCCGCTGGGCTGCGCAGCAGACCCGGATTTTTTAGGGCCGCTGCGCGACCCAACGGGGATAAATCCCCTCGCCACAGGGCGCACTCCTACAGGAACGGTGCCAGGCTCGCGGCAATAATCCGTCGCAAACAGCAGGACAACGTTGTGCTATATGTACACCCTTTCTGCCCATTGAATGGAGATCTGCAATGCCACACCTGCACATGGAATACACCGCCAATCTGCCGCAGTTGAACGCCGACGTTGCGTTGATCCGGCTCAATAACACGTTGGTGGGGTCCGGTCAGTTCGGGGCGGAATTCGATATCAAGAGCCGCGCGGTCAAGGTCGAGACCTTCAAGGTGGGCACGGCCATGGGCGAGCGTGCGTTCATTCACGTGAAGCTGGCGCTGCTCAGTGGTCGTTCGCCGCAGATCAAAAAACAGTTGTCGCAGAGTCTGCTTGCCGTGTTGCAGGACCTCTGCGAATGGCCGGCCGGACTTGAAGTGCAACTGTGTGTCGAACTGGTCGACATCGATCGCGAGTCCTACAGCAAAACCGCAATCGGCGTTTGAGGCTCAGGCCGCTTCCAGCTCGCTGCACACCTTGATCACCTGCTCGCGCAGCCAGACGTTGGCGCTGTCCTGATCGGCGTTCTGGCTCCACTGCATGTCTAGGGTAAAGCCCGGCAAGCCGTTCGGCGCTTCGCAGTGATTGAACACCGCCTCGTTGGTCAGCAAGCGCTGGATCCGTCGCGGCAGGGTGAGAATAAAGTCAGTGCCGGTGATCATCTTCAACGCGGCGCTGTAACTGTTGGAGCGGGCAACAATCTGGCGTTTCTGCGCCTGCCGCGCCAGCCAGCCGTCGACCATGTTGGTGGTCGACAGCCACGGCGTCGGGAACACATGGCGACGCTCGGTGAACGCTTGCAGGCTCAGGCGTGGTTCCAGCGGCGTGGCGCGTTTGTCGAAGACACAGACCAGATCATCTTCCAGCAGCCTGCGCGATTTCAGATCGGCGTGGTGACGATGGAAGTTAGGGCCGAAACTGATCACCAGATCGAGGCTGCCATCGCGCAACTCATCCGCCGGCACATCGGTTTCAAACTTGTGCACGTTGACCATCACCGGCAAGTCATCGAAGTCGAAACGCTTCAACAACCGCGGCAGGATCAACTGCTCGAAATATTCCGGGGCGCAGATGTTGAAGGTGACTGCCTGTTGCGTGGGGTCAAATGTCGGCGCCCCGGCGTGGCACAGGTTGATGCTCTCGAGGATTTTCTGCACATGGCTGTACATGCTGCTGGCCTTGTAGGTCGGGCGCATGCCGGTGCGGGTATTGATGAACAGTTCGTCTTCGAAACTGGTGCGCAGTTTCTTCAGGCAATAACTGACGGTGGACTGACTGACAAACAGCGTTTCCGACACATCGGTGACGCTGCTCTGCTCATACACGGCGATAAACACCATGAGGTCCTGCATGTCGAGCTTTCGAAGCAAGTTACTGTTCAGCATCCGTTCCGTCTCGCTGTGCTCCTTGCGCTGATACCGCGCAAACGTGTGCGAACGATCCTAGCGGAACGATGGTGCCAGGAGAAACCCCTGTAGGGCATTTCACGGACAGTTGTGAGACAGAAACTTTTAGCAACACGACGTCATCGAACAAAGCGCTAAAACATGGCCAGAGGCCTGCAGCCTGATCAGCGAAAGTGTCGCCGGTAATACCGTGGATCGAAGCGCAGCGTCATCAGCAGCATCACCACCATCACCAAGGTCAACGACCACCAGGCCCATTCGAAACTGCCCAGTCGGTCGCGGATCAGTCCGGCCAGTAGCGGCGAGAGGCCGGCAATCAGGTAACCGATGCCTTGCACAAACGCGGTCAGGCCACCGGCGCGTTGCGGATCGTCGAGGTGGTCGAGCGAGACGATCAGGCTCATCGGAAACAAGCCGCCGATGCCCAGGCCCAGCAGGCACGGCCACAGCAGGCTGAGGGACTGCGGACTCAGGATCAAGCCACAGAAACCGCCGATGATCAGGCCGAGCAGCGCTGCCAGCACCCAGCGTCGATCGCGGCTGCGATTGGCGATGGCGGGCACTACCAGGCCGGAAATTACCTCCATGGCGGTCAGAAAACCCAACAGCAGGCCGGCGTTTTGTTCGCTCCAGCCGTTCTCCACGTAGTACGGCGCAAGCCATGCCAGCACACAGGTGTAGGACGCCGTTCCGAGACCGAAGAAGATTGCCAGCAGCCAGGCGCGGGCATTGCTGAACAGGGCATCCTGGCGGGGCGCCTTCGCCGTGGGCGACGCCAGGTTGTGGCGTTGCGACCAGACGAACAGCAGCGCGAGCAAGGCCAGCGCCGCCCAGATCGCCAGACCGCTGCGCCATTGCCCGGTGTGCGCCAGCACCAGCGGTGCGAACGAGGCGGCAATCGCCGCGCCGCCCATGATCGAGGTGACATACAACCCCATGCACAGCGCAACGCTGTTGGGGAAGCGCGACTTGATCAAGGCCGGCATCAGCGCCTGAATCAGCGCGATGCCCAGACCCGCCAGCACCGCGCTGGCGATCAACTCGGCGGCCGAGTCGACCAACAGGCGCGACAGGGTTGCCAAGCCGATGATCAGCAATGACAGCAACAGCGTTCGCTGTTCGCCCAATCGCCGAGCGATGCCGAGGCCGACAAACATCGCCAGCCCCATGGCCATCACTGGCAGCATGGTCAGCAGCGACGCGACACCAAAGCTCAACGCAATGTCGCCGCGAATCGCCGAGAGTAACGGCCCGACCGCTGCCATCGAAGGACGCAGATTGAGCGCGACCAGCATGATCGCGAGCATCAGCCAGACAGCGGGGCGGGCGGTGGTGCGTACGGTTTCCATCTTCGGGCCTTTGAACAGGAGGCCGACGATTAGGCGCGGCGAGCGCTGGCGCAAGCAAATCAGAAAATCCCGAGCCGCACCTAAAAAATCGATATCACGCCGCCCCCTTGTAGGAGTGAGCCTGCTCGCGATAGCAGTCGGTCAGTCACCACTGCTTTATCTGAACCACCGCTATCGCGAGCAGGCTCACTCCTACAAGGAACTGTGAACGGTCCTGAACTGAATAAAACCTGAACCATTCTCAAATACTTGCAACGTTCCATTGTTATTACCTCGCTCCAACTAATCATTGGCATCTTTTTCACGAAAAATTGATCCGCGCCTGCCTAAAGTTTGTCATGCCTCGGTGAATGAAATTTTCACAATTAACGAGACTCTTCTTTCAGGAACTGTCACTCATCATGTTGAAGTTAAAAGCCGTGCGCCCGGAATGGGTGACGTTGATCGCCAGTGCCTTTCTGTTGCTCGGTTTCAATTTCGTGCTCTGGCAGCACCTGACTGACATCACCGGCACCGAGGGTAAAGGGATTGCCCTGCGCGTGGCGTTTGCGGTGATGATCTTTGCCGCGTTCAACCTTGTCCTGACGGTGCTGGCTGTTCGACCGCTGCTCAAACCACTGCTGACCGCGATCTTTCTGGTCAGCGCGGGTGTCGCGTATTTCATGAGTCAATATGGCGTCATGATCGATGCCGGCATGTTTCGCAACTTTGCCGAAACCAATGTGACGGAAGTGCGCGATCTGCTCTCGTTAAAGTTGTTTGCTTATATTGTCTTGCTCGGAGTTTTACCGTCCTGGTTATTATGGAAAGTACCGGTCGACTATCGCCGCTGGCACCGTGAGCTATTAAGTAAGGTGATTGTCAGTGTCGCCTCGGCAGCGGCGATCGGGGGTGTCGCGCTCGCCAACTATCAGGGCCTGTCCTCACTGTTTCGCAATCACCACGAAATACGTTTGATGTTGGTGCCGAGCAACTACATTGGCGCGTCGGTTGGCTACCTGCGTGAGCAGGTCGTTTCGGCACAGCAACCCTTCGTTAAGATCGGTGAAGATGCCCAGCGTAATCCCGAGGTGAAGCTGCAACCGCGTCGCTCCCTGACCGTACTGGTGGTGGGTGAAAGTGCCCGTGCGGAAAACTTCGGCATTCTTGGTTATCACCGCGACACCACGCCGCAACTGGAAAAAGAAGCCGGGCTCATTGCTTTTACCGACGTGCATTCCTGTGGCACGGAAACCGCCGTTTCGGTGCCCTGCATGTTTTCCAACATGGGGCGCAAGAACTACGACGCGAGCAAGGCGAAGAACGAAGAAGGCCTGCTTGATGTTCTCCAGCGGGCCGGGATCGACGTGATCTGGCGCGATAACCAGTCTGGGTGCAAAGGCACCTGCGATCGGGTGACGGTCCAGGATGTCAGCAACCTGAAAGATCCGGCGCTGTGCGCCAACAGTGAATGCCGCGATGAAATCCTGTTGCAAGGGCTTCAGAGTTTTATCGATCACCTGGACAAGGACACCGTGCTGGTCCTGCATCAGATGGGCAGCCATGGCCCGGAATACTTCAAACGTTATCCGAAGGAGTACGAACACTTCACGCCGGTGTGTGAAAGCAACGCGCTGAACAATTGCAGCCGTGACAGTATCGTCAACGGTTACGACAACACGCTGGTGTATACCGATCATGTGCTGTCGAGCCTGATCGATGTGTTGCGCAGCAATCAGGACAAGGTCGATACCGCCATGTTGTATCTGTCCGATCACGGCGAATCCCTGGGCGAATACAACCTGTTCCTGCACGGGACGCCTTACATGTTGGCGCCGGAGCAACAAAAGCATGTGGCGATGCTGGCGTGGTTCTCCGACAGCTATCAAAAGGCTTATTCGGTCGACACTCACTGTTTGCAGATGAGCCGCGACAAACCGCTGAGCCAGGACAACCTGTTCCATTCCACGCTTGGCCTGCTGGAGGTGCGCAGCAAGGTGTACGAGCCGGATCTGGACCTGTTCGCCGGTTGCCGCGGCGCGGTGATCGACGGCGTGCTGGCCACGGAGTGAGGGGTTTTCGGCCCGTGACGTCGATGCGGCGGGCTTTTCCATTCTGGCTGTCAGACTATTCTTGCTGACAGGCAAGACATTTCCTTACAGCTCTTGCCCTTCAAAGGCGCGTAAATCGCCGGTGGCGATATATACTGCGCGCCATTCTTCAAGGGAGAGCCGTGTGGCTATCGATATTCACTGGATTCGCGACAACGAAAGCCTCGCGCAGTTTTGCGCCGAGTGGCAGCAACTGCCGTTCGTTGCCCTCGACACCGAATTCATGCGGGTCGACACCTTCTACCCGATTGCCGGCCTGTTGCAGATCGGCGACGGCAAACGCGCCTACCTGATCGATCCGTTGACCATCAATGCCTGGCAGCCGCTGGCCGCGTTGCTGGAAAACCCGGCAGTGCTCAAAGTGCTGCACGCCTGCAGCGAAGACCTCGAAGTGCTGTTGCGCCTGACCGGCAGCCTGCCGGCGCCGTTGTTCGACACGCAATTGGCCGCGGCTTACCTGAACCTCGGTTTCTCGATGGGCTATTCGCGGCTGGTGCAGGAAGTGCTTGGCATCGACCTGCCCAAGGGCGAGACCCGCTCCGACTGGCTGCAACGTCCGCTGTCCGACACGCAGATCAGCTACGCCGCCGAAGACGCCGTGCACCTGGCCGAAGTGTTCGTCGAGCTGCGTCCCCGACTGTCCGACGACAAGTTCGCCTGGGTACTGGAGGACGGCGCCGAACTGGTCGCCAACCTGCGTCGCGAAACCGATCCGTACGAGGTCTATCGCGAAGCCAAGCTGGCGTGGAAACTGTCCCGTGCGCAACTGGCCGTGCTGCGTGAGCTGTGCGCCTGGCGTGAACGCGAAGCCCGCGCTCGCGATTTGCCGCGTAACCGTATCGTCCGCGAACATTCGTTGTGGCCCCTGGCCCGCACGCAGCCGGATAATCTCGCGGCGCTGGGCAAGATCGAAGACATGCATCCGCGTACCGTGCGTCAGGACGGTCAGTTTCTGCTTGATCTGATCAAGCGCTCTGGCAGTGTGGGGCCTGATCAATGGCCGCCCGCCGTGCCGGAGCCTTTGCCGATCGAAGCGGCGGCACTGATCAAACAACTGCGCGCATTGGGTCAGGCCGAGGCCGAGCGCCTGGGCATCGCCCCGGAACTGATGCTGCGCAAGAAAACCCTCGAAGCCTTGGTCAAAAGCGGCTACCCCGAGGGTCCTTACCAATTGCCCGATTCGCTGCGTGGCTGGCGCCGCGAATTGCTGGGTCAGAAGCTGCTCGACAGCCTGGCCACTGCCGGAGAACAGCCTTGAAACGTATTTGCTCCATCTACCAAAGCTCCAAGCGCAGCGGCATGTACCTTTATGTGCTTAAAAGCGATGCGCTTGAGCGCGTGCCCGAAGCGCTGATGCTGGCCTTCGGCAAAGCCAGACACGCTTTTGACCTGGTGCTGTCGCCCGAGCGCAAACTCGCCAGCGAGGACATCGTCGTGGTCCTGGAAAACCTCGACAAGCAGGGCTACCACCTGCAAATGCCACCGGCAGAGGACGAGTACATCGAGCACTTGCCCGAAGAGTTGCTGCGACGCAACGACCCGGTCTGATCCGCGAGGCCCTGTTCTGGGCCTCGGTTAACCCTGGAACTGTTTTTACCGCGATGGCCGCCCTGAGTCTGGCGGCCGTCTGCTCGGTTTGCGAAAGGTTTGAAGATGCGCGTTCTGATTGCCGAACACGACCACGCGATATACGCCCGGCTGCTGCGTCAGGCACTGCCTGAAGCTGAAGTCCTGACCAGCGGTGATTCCGCCGAGCTGGCCCGTCAGGCCGCCGATTGCCCGGTGTGGCTGGGCCAGCCGGATCTGCTGGCCACCCTGTTGCGTCAGGGCCATCAACCGCAATGGCTGCAATCGACCTGGGCCGGCATCACGCCGCTGCTCGCCGACGGTTTGCGCCGCGATTATCGCTTGACCCGCGCGGTGGGGATTTTCGGTCAGGTCATGGCCGAGTACGTCCTCACTTACATTCTCGGCCACGAGCGCGAAGTACTCGCGCGACTGGTCAGCCAGGTCGAGCGCAAGTGGGACAACCGCAGCGGCCAGAGTCTGGCCGGGCGCAAAGTGCTGATCGTCGGCACGGGCGACATCGGCCAGAGCGTGGCGCAATTTCTGTTGCCGTTCGGCATCGAGTTGTACGGCATCGCCAGCAGTGCCCGGCAACAGGCACCGTTTGTCGAAGTCGGTTCGATGGCTGATCTGCCGCGACTGGTGGGCGAGGTGGATTATGTGGTCAATCTGCTGCCCAACACCGAACACACCCACGATATCTACGACGCGGCGCTGTTCAGGCAATTCAAGCCGACCGGGTTGTTCATCAATGCCGGGCGCGGCGTCGCCGTGGTCGATGCCGATCTGGTCGAGGCGTTGAAAGAAGGGCACCTGGCGGGCGCGGTGATCGACGTCTGCCGTCAGGAGCCGTTGCCACAACGCCATCCGTTCTGGACCGCGTGGGGCTTGCTGCTGACCGGGCACAGCTCGGCGCCGACGTCACCGGCGTTGATGGTGGATTTGTTTGTGCAGAATCTGAAGGCGTATGAAGCGGGCGAGGCGTTGCGTGGGGAAGTGGATTTCACTCGCGGTTATTGATCGACCGCCCATCCCATTGTGGGAGCGAGCCTGCTCGCGAAGAGGGCGTGATCGTTCCCACGCTCCGCGTGGGAATGCAGCTGGGGACGCTCTGCGTCCCATTGGAACGCGGAGCGTCCCGTGAGGCATTCCCACGCGGAGCGTGGGAACGATCAGCCACTACGGTCTCAGAGGGTGAAGTCACCTTCAGCCACCAGTTCGCTCAACGGACGACGCGGGCTGGGCGTTTCACGGGCTTGCAGGTACTCCGCCAGCGTTGCCTTGTCACCCAGTTTGCCCACCGCCACCATTGCGTGCAGGGCGTACTCCTGGGGAATGTTCAGTTCCTGGCGGGTCAACGCCTGATCGAAACCGGCCATGCCATGGGTGTGCCAGCCGCTGAGGCTCGCTTGCAGCGCCAGATGGCCCCACGCCGAACCGGTATCGAACGTGCTCCACAGTGCCGGGGTTTCTTCGGTCGCGCCCGGTGCGGTGAAGGTGGTTTTGGAAATGACGATCACCAGCGCCGAGGCGTGCTGCGCCCAGCTGCGGTTGAACTCATTGAGCAGACCCAGATAGCGTTCCCAGTTCGGCGTATCGCGACGTGCATAGAGAAAACGCCACGGTTGCGAGTTGTACGCCGACGGCGCCCAGCGCGCGGCTTCGAAGAAGCTCAGCAGGGTTTCTTGCTCGATCGCTTCGCCGGTGAAGGCACGCGGCGACCAGCGGTCAGTGAACTGCGGGTGAATGGCGTAATCGGCAACGCGAGGGTTGGCACTCATGCACGGATTCCTTGCAACGGTTGGATATAGAAGTTCGTCGAAAAACCCTACTGGGCGGCGCCTGGGCTGACAAGCGGATTTACCGACAGTCGCCAACGCTTGGCCCCCGCGTTCGCTGGCACTAGACTGGCGGCCTTTTCACCACCTGATGTTGATGCTTGAGCCATGGCCGCCAAAGTCGAACCGTTCTGGATACGTAAAACCCTCGATCAACTCGACCACGAGGAATGGGAATCGCTGTGCGACGGCTGTGGTCTGTGCTGCCTGCAAAAACTTGAGGATGAGGAAGACAACAGCGTCTATTACACGCGCATCGCCTGCAAACTGCTGGACCTGAAAACCTGTCAGTGCAGCGATTATCCGAACCGCATGCAGTTCGTCCCGGATTGCATCCAGCTCACCCCGGGGCAGGCTGAAGAATTCAAATGGCTGCCGCCGACCTGCGGTTATCGTCTGGTCAGCGAGGGCAAGGATCTGCCGTTATGGCATCACCTGGTGTGTGGCGACCGCGACGCGGTGCACCATGAGCGGATTTCCCAGTCCGGACGGATGCTCGCCGAAGGCAGCGTGCCGGAGGATGACTGGGAAGATCATCTGATTTTTCGCGCGGGTTAATAGTTGAAAGATTCGAAGCCGCTATCGCGAGCAGGCTCACTCCTACAATTGGAATGCGTTCCCATGTAGGAGTGAGCCTGCTCGCGATGGCGTCATACGCTTCACCGCAATATTTGGCTCAAACCCCGGCTTTCGGCGATTTCAGCGAATCATTGCCGGTGACGGTTGCCGTTTCGGTGGCCACCTCGGCATTGGTTTTCAGCTTGTTCAGTTCTTCCCCGGCCCGCTCGATTTTCGCTCGCACGTTATTCATGTCCTGACGGCTCTTCTCCAGCAGACTTTTCGCCGAACAATGGCCGGTAATACCACGGGCGACCGCCATGCCGCCGAGCGCGACCTGAATCAAGCCGAACACGCCGCCGCGGCGCAGGCCCTTGCCGAGCATGATCACGCCGCCGGTCAACGAACCAATGCGTTCCCAACCGTGGACGTTCTGCTGCGATGGCGTCTGAAACGGGGTGGTTTCGATGCGTTCAACGCGTTTGAGCTCGCTCATGATCTATCTCCAGGCAGTGTGCGATTGATAGATAAGCTGACTGCCGGGGCGCTCAGCTCGTTCCATCGGATGTGCGGCGTTTCAGCGGAATTTTGGCCCGGAGCGGGTGTTCAAGCCCTTGGCCATGCGGTCGTAGAGCACGACGTTGACCGTGGCGGCGAGGTTCATGCAGCCAGTGGTCGGTATGTACACGACGTCTTCGCACCAGTCGCGAATCTCTTTATCCAGCGAGCCGTCTTCAGGGCCGAAGATATACAGGGCGCGGTCGGGGTGGGTGTATTCCGGTAGCGGGCGGGCGCCTTCGACCAGTTCCACGGCCACGGGCACGCAGTTGAGCGGAAGAATCTTCTTCAGGTCGTCGATGCCGATCAACGGGATGTCGTAGTGCACGCGTTTGGTGTCGGTGACGAAGTCGGCGGCGCGTTCATAACGCTTGCCGGTGTAGAACACCGACGCCACGCCGTAGCAGCCTGCGGCGCGCATCACCGAACCGACGTTCTCCGGTGATTTGGGGTTATACAAACCAATGCAGCTGTACCGTTTGTCTGCCACGAGCGGGGTGCCTTCGGGAAAAAGAGGGCGATTATACGGGGATTGGGGGAGGGCGGGCAGATTCGAGATCTGTGGTGTCCAGGAGATCGTTATCGCGAGCAGGCTCACTCCTACTTTTGGAATGCGTTCCCCTGTAGGCCTTCGCCTGCTCGCGATGAGGCCCTTACGGCCAATGAAGATCTTCAGTCTTCTTTTTTCATCAGGCCAGCAAGGGCCGCAAACGGATTATGCGTCGCCTTGGCAATCTTCGGCGTGCTCAGCGAGCCCTCGCCGAAATACTGCTGGTCGGTATAACGCGAATGTTCATTGTCGTGGCAGTACAGGCACAACAGCTCCCAGTTCGAACCGTCCTGCGGGTTGTTGTCGTGGTTGTGGTCGCGATGATGCACGGTCAGTTCGCTCAGGCGCTTGCCGGAAAATTCACGGGCGCAGCGGCCGCACACATGCGGGTACATTTTAAGGGCCTTGTCGCGGTAGCCCATTTCCTTGTCGCGCTGGTTGTCGGCAAGGATGCGATCCAGTTTCGACGTGTTGGTGGGGGTGGACGAACTCATGGGTTCACCTTTGTAAAAAAGACGGATGACGGTTATGCGCAGAGTTTAGCTCAGCCCTTGAGCTTCTCGGCAATCCAGATCGTGTGCCGTGTGCCCTTGTTACCGTGGGCGAAGACCTGGACTTCTTCGGCCTTGAAACCGGCCTTCTTCAATTTGTCGGAAAATTGCCGGTCGGCGCTGGCCGACCACACGGCGAGCATGCCTTTGGGGCGCAGTGCCTTGGCACAGGCATTGAGCCCGGCGGCGGAATACAACCAACTGTTGGCTTTCTGGGTCAGGCCTTCGGGGCCGTTGTCGACATCGAGCATGATCGCGTCAAAGCCGCTCGGCTCGCTTTGCAGCACGTTGGCGACATCGTCCTGACGGATCACCGTGCGCGGATCGAGCAGCGGACGACCGGACTTTTCGCCGAGCGGACCGCGATTCCACTCGACCACACCGGGCACCAGTTCAGCGACCACCACTTCGGCGGTCTTGCCCAAGTGCTTGAGCGCCGAGGCGAGGGTGAAGCCCATGCCCAGCCCGCCGATCAGCACGCGCGAATTCGGCCGCCCGGCGACCTTGCGGCACGGAATCTCGGCCAGTGCGTCTTCCGAACCGTGCATGCGCGTATTCATCAGTTGCCCGCCGTCGCCGCCCTGGATCTTGATGACGAAATCCTCGCCATACTTGAACAGGCACAGGGCACCGCCGCTTTCAGGGATCGGCGTGGTGTCGAGCAGAACGAAACGTTTCATGGAAATCTCTACAAGGGGGGAAGGCAAGCAGGCGCGTTGGGAGTAGCCTGAACACAGACTAAGGCCAAACGGAGCCCTTGATGAAGCGCACCATTCTAACGGTCATTACCCTGGCCGCGCTCGCGATTACTGCAGTGCAGGCCCAGCAAAGCATTCCGGTCAGCCCGACGCCGCAGCCCGGCTCGCCCGGCACCGCGACGCCCACCCCGTATCCACAGATCACCCCGATTACCCTGCCCAAGTCGGGCGCCGGCAGTGGCAGTCCGCCGCTGGTGCCGATCGAAATGCCCAGCCCGCCGAGCAAGGATCAGCCGGTGCCGGGCCTCGAGCCGAACGGCGGCAAGGCTAAATCCCCCGGCGGCTAAACCTGCTGCGCGGCCAATTGACCGTCGGCCATGCGCAGGCGCTTGGACAGCGAGACGGCAAGGGCGCGGATGATCTTGGCGGCAATCTTCGGCGCGTCGTTGAGCATTTTTTCCAGCGAATCCTTGCCCAGGTTCAGTAACTGACAGTTGCTCGCGGCGACGCAGGTGGCCGAACGGCGCTCGCCATCGAGCACGGCCATCTCACCGAAGGCGCGGCCACTGCGCAGCGTGGCCATGGTGATGACCTGACCGTCGGCGCCGGTTTTCTGCACGGCGACCTGGCCGGTGTGGAGGATGCACATGAAACTGCCGGCATCGCCCTCACGGAAAATCGCCTCGCCTTCAGCCACGGTGCTGATGCTGAAATAGCCGGACGCCGCCGCGAAGTCGGCCAGCTGCAATTGATCGAACAGGCCACAGTCCATCAGCCAGTCGCGGATTTCGTTGTTCAGTAGGGTCGGTTCTGACATGTCGATGCGGTCTTTTGGATTTCACATTTTTAGGCGTTACACAGTCCCTTGTAGGAGTGAGCCTGCTCGCGATAGCGGTGTGTCATTCAAAATCACTTTGGCTGACACACCGCTATCGCGAGCAGGCTCACTCCTACATTGGATCTTCGGTGGCTCGGGTCTGGTGTTAAGACCCAAGCCACCGACAGAGTTCCTCAGGCAATCCCCAAAACCTTGAACACAAACGCATATTCGAGCGCTACGTCACGTAATCCCTGATAGCGCCCGCTCATCCCGCCATGGCCTGCGCCCAGCTCAGTCTTGAGCAACAGCAGGTTGTCGTCGGTCTTGGTCGCGCGCAATTTCGCCACCCATTTGGCCGCTTCCCAGTACTGCACGCGGCTGTCGTTGTAGCCGGCGATCACCAGCATCGGCGGATAATCCTGCGCGGTGACGTTTTCATACGGCGCATAAGCCTTGATCCGATCATAGACCTCCGGTTCTTCCGGGTTGCCCCATTCGTCGTATTCGGTCACGGTCAGTGGCAGTTCGGGGTCGAGCATGGTGTTGAGCACATCGACGAATGGTACTTCGGCAATCGCCACGCCGAACAGGTCCGGACGCTGATTGAGCACTGCGCCAATCAGCAAACCCCCGGCGCTGCCGCCGCTGATCGCCAGTTGTTCCGCTGTGGTGATGCCGTTGAGAATCAGAAATTCGGCGCAGGCGATGAAGTCGCTGAAGGTGTTGTGTTTATGTTCCTGCTTGCCGGCGCGATACCAGGCTTCGCCCAGCTCACCGCCGCCCCGCACGTGGGCAATGGCGAACGCCATGCCGCGATCCAGCAAGCTCAGGCGCGCGTGGGAGAACCATGGATCGAGGCTCGAACCGTACGCGCCGTAACCGTACAGGTACAGCGGCACCGCTTGGCCGACCATCTCGCGTTTCATGACCAGGCTGATCGGCACCTGCGTGCCGTCCGGGGCGCTCGCCCACAGGCGCTGGCTGACGTAGGAATCGGCGTCGAACGGGCCGAGGACCGGAGTTTCCTTGAGCACGGCTTGCTCGCCAGTGGCGAGGATCAACTGACGCACCTGGGCCGGACGATTCAACGCTTCGTAGCGCAGGCGAATGCGATCGCTGTCGAATTCCAGGCTGTTCTGCACATAAAGGCTGTAGGCCGCGTCCGGCAATTGCACGCGATACGGCGCCAGCCCCTGCGGGTGAACCTCGATGATCGGCAGGCCGCCTTCGCGCAGACTGAGGGTCATGGCCCGGGTGTTGAGGCTGACGCCGTCGAGCATCACCTCGTCGCTGTGCGCAATCAGGTTCTGCCAGTCGGCCTCGCTCGGCGGCACGCCGGTATCCGGTGCCTGATACAGGGCGAAGTTGATACCGTCGCGGTTGGTGCGGATAAACCAGGTCCACTCGCCGTCGAGCAGGCCGTGGTCGACATCGTATTCGTGATCTTCGACCCGTGGCGCCAGGCACGTGAACGGCAGGTGCGGCTGATTGGCGTCCAGCACCCAGACTTCGCTGGTGGTCTTGCTGCCCAGCGTCAGCAGCAATTGCTGCTCGGAGCTGGCGCGATAGCAATGCAGGAAAAAGCGCCCGTCCGCTTCGTGGAAGACTTCTTCGGCGGCGGTGCCATCGAGGCGGTAGCGGAACAACTTGTGCGGGCGGTGGGTGTCGTCAAGCACGCCGAAAAACAGGGTCAGGCTGTCGTTGGCCCAAGTCATGCTGCCGTCGCAGTCTGTGAATTCCAGCTCGCTGACCTTGTCGCTGGCCAGTTCCTTGACGAACAGCGTGTAGACCTCATCGCCCGAGGCATCGACGCTGTAGGCCAGACGCTGGTGATCGGGGCTGATGCTGAACGCGCCCAGCGAAAAGAAGCCACCGTTGGCCAGCTCATTCGGGTCGAGCAGCAGTTGCTCGCGGCTTTCGTCCAGCGTCAGGCTGTCGTCCGCCGGACGCGGGCAGCGGTAATGCCGAGCGTATTCGTCACCGGCCGTGGTGCGCGTGTAATAGAGATACGGCCCCCACGGCGACGGCAGGGACAGGTCGGTTTCAAGAATCCGCCCCTTGATCTCTTCGAACAGGCGCTCGCGCAACTCGGCCTGATCGGCGGTCTGCGCCTCTTGATAAGCGTTTTCGGCCTTGAGGTAATCAAGCACCGCGTCGGTGTCGCGTTCCTGCAGCCAGGCATACGGGTCGACGCCGGCGGCCCGGTGGGCAATCGGGGCAGTGATGACATTGGCGGATTGGGGCATGGAAGGCTCTCGGACAATATACAAATAGGGTTTTTCGCAGCACTTGAGACTGCCGCAAACCCTGTAGGCCTTCGCCTGCTCGCGATAGCGGTGGGTCATTCAAATCAATTCTGACTGATACACCGCTATCGCGAGCAGGCGAAGGCCTACAAGGGATGTGTCTATTGGGACAAGCCGCATGGGCGAAAAGTCGTTACTATAAGCGTCTCTTTGCCTGCCTTGCCATGGACACCATGACCGAGAACGACTATCTGATCGCCTGGGGCCTCTACGCCTTTGCCGCTGTGGGCTGCCTGTTGGTAGGAATGCGCCTGACCACCTGGATGTGGCGCTGGCTGCGTGAACCGCTGCGGGTACTGATGGCAGTCTTGCTGTTCAGCCCGACCATCGTCGACCCGGTGAAGGCCAAGGTCGCGCCGTCGGTCGCCATCACCGCGCTGGACCTCGCCTTCAAGGTCGGCAATAACGCTTGGCGGGCGGTTTCCGATTTGTTCATGTACGGCATGATCGCTTTCGGTCTGTATCTGATCTTCGTGCTGATCCGCTTCCCGCTCGAACGCGCGTCGAAAGCCCGCCGCGAACAGGCCGAGGCGGCCAGGGCGGCGGCCCGCGCCGATGAGCGTGACGACGACCAGCCGTTCGGCGCGGCCGGTGATGACCGTTACGGTCGCCCACCGGTACCGAGCAATCCGCAGCGCATGCGGGTCGAGCCGCGTCTGTAATCCGAGAATCCGCACATGTGTGAATTATTGGGCATGAGTGCCAACGTGCCGACCGACATTGTGTTCAGCTTCACCGGCCTGATGCAGCGCGGCGGTCGCACCGGGCCGCACCGCGACGGCTGGGGCATCGCCTTCTACGAGGGCCGTGGCCTGCGCCTGTTCCAGGATCCGGCGGCGAGCAGCGAGTCCGAAGTCGCCAATCTGGTGCAGCGCTATCCGATCAAGAGTGAAGTGGTCATCGGCCACATCCGCCAGGCCAACGTTGGCAAGGTCTGCCTGTCCAATACCCATCCGTTCGTGCGCGAACTGTGGGGACGCAACTGGTGCTTTGCGCACAACGGCCAGCTCGCCGGTTTCACCCCGATCAAGAGTTTCTACCGCCCGGTCGGCGATACCGACAGCGAGGCGGCCTTCTGCGATTTGCTCAACCGTGTGCGTGCAGCCTTTCCGGAACCGGTCGATATCGAAGCGCTGTTGCCCGATCTGGTCGCTGCCTGCGCCGAGTATCGCAGCAAGGGCGTGTTCAACTGCCTGCTCAGCGACGGTGACTGGCTGTTCTGTTATTGCTCGACCAAACTGGCACAGATCACCCGGCGTGCCCCGTTCGGCCCGGCGCGGTTGAAGGATGTCGATGTGATCGTCGATTTCCAGGCCGAAACCACGCCCAACGACGTGGTCACCGTTATCGCCACCGAGCCTTTGACCGAAAACGAAACCTGGACCCGCTACGAACCGGGCCAATGGAGCCTGTGGCGACGCGGTGAATGCGTAAGCCACGGCAAGACCGAATAAGGATTGCACCTCATGTTGCTCAGTTATGTACGGCTGGTGTTGTTTGCAGCGGGTCTGTTGATCGGTGTCCAGGTGCCGGGGTTCATCAACGATTACGCCAAGCGCGTCGAGGCGCACCTGATCGAAGCGCAGACGGGCCTGCGTGGTTTTCAGGGCACGGCCGAGCAGTTTTTCAAAGGCGATATGCAGGCATTGGTTGCGCATTACCGGGCCAGTGAAGACCCGATCTTTCGCAGCGATGCCGACAGCCTGAATACCTTGCTCACCCGACAGGTTGCTTTGGATAAACAGTTTCAGGCGATGCAGGGGCCGTGGTACATCCGCTTCCTGCAGGTGGTACTGGCCGCCGATCCGGACATCCGCAAGGAGACCTGGAATGGCTACAGCTATCAGATTCTGCTGACGCCCGAAGCGATGATCTGGGGCATGAGCGGGGCGTTGCTGCTGTCGTTCGGCATTGAATGCCTGTTCCGCCTGATCGATTGGGTGGTGCTCGGTGGCCGGCGTCTGCGCCAGAGCCGGCCGATCGAAGATCGCGACGTGCGTGGCTTGTAAGGCTTAAGACAATCCGCTGAGTCAAGAGGGGATTCTGTGGCAGGGGGATTCTGTGGCGAGGGGATTTATCCCCGTTGGGCTGCGCAGCAGCCCCAAAACCTGCAACTGCGGTGCCTCTGAAAGATCGCATTGGCCGTAATGACGACTGCTGCGCAGCCGAGCGGGGATAAATCCCCTCGCCGCGGGATGTGGTCAGTCAGTGAGGGTGATGCAGTCCTTGCCCATCTTGTGCGCATACCCCGCCAGCACCTGCTGACACAACGTCACAATTTCCTCGACCCACTCAACCCCGACCCGCCACGACACCACCACTGGCAGATTCTCCGGTCGCTGATCGATGTCGAGCAAGGTCAATTCCCCGCGCGCCAGCTCTTCAGCCACCAGCACCGGTGGCAGCGCGCCAATACCAAAACCATCACGCAGCAATCGGGTAATCGCCGACACCGAATTCACGCAGTTCAAGCGCGGTGCCATGATGCCGTTGGCCTGCATCAGCGCGAGTATGTCCTGGTGCGGTCGTGAGTTTTTCGAGTAGGTGATGATCCGCTCCTGCGCCAGTTCGGCGAGGTCGGCGTAGTCGCGGTTGTAGATCGAGTTGCTGGCGACAATCCAGCCCAGCGGATGGCTGGCCAATTCCAGGCTGCGCACGCTTTCATGACGTACCAGGTCGGTCTGCAGAATGATATCGAGAAAGCCTTTTTGCAGCTGATCGCAGAGATTCAGCGCGGTATCGGCCACCAGTTCGATTTCCAGCCGCGGATACAGATCGGTGATCTGCGCCACCAACGGGCTGAGCCAGGTATGGATGACCGTGTCCATCACACCGATGCGCACCCGGCCGACCTTGCTCGAACGGGTCTCGATCGACTGTTTCAACGCCGCCATGGTGTCGAGCATCTGCTCGGCATAGTCCAGCACTTTCAGACCTTCTGGCGTCAGGCTGACACCTCGCGAATCGCGCAGAAACAGCTTGACCCCCAGCTCGCCCTCAAGCACCGCAATGCGGCTGGAAATCGACGCCTGGGTGGTGAACAGCTTGTCGGCGGTCAGGCGAAAACTCTTCAGTCGGGCGACCCAGACAAAGGTCTCGAGAAACTTCAGGTTCATGGGCAAGGCTCGGGTGACAAATTTTTCTTATGCCTAAGGCGGGTTTTTATTCGTTGGACGGCGCAGGGCGGGGCGACGAAAAATCGGCGCATCCGGTTCCCACGATAGGCGTCGTCGGGGCTGCGAACAAGACCAATAAAAACCTGCGGAGATTTGCCATGAGTGCTCCAGACACCGTCCCTTTACCCAAGCCTGCGGCACGTCCGGGGCCGTTCGACTGGTATCGCAACATCAATCAGCAGGAGCGCCGGACTTTCTGGAGCTGCAAGATCGGCTATGGCCTGGATGGCATGGACACGCAGATGCTCAGCTTCGTCGTGCCGACGCTGATTGCAATGTGGGGCATCACCACCGGTGAAGCCGGGCTGATCCACACCAGCACACTGATCGCCTCGGCCATTGGCGGCTGGGTCGCCGGTATTCTCTCTGACCGCATTGGTCGCGTGCGCACCCTGCAACTGACCGTGCTGTGGTTTGCCTTCTTCACCTTTCTCTGCGGCTTCGCGCAAAACTACGAACAACTGTTGATCGCCCGCACCCTGATGGGCTTCGGTTTTGGTGGCGAGTGGACCGCCGGCGCCGTGCTGATCGGTGAAGTGATCCGCGCCCAGGATCGCGGCAAAGCGGTGGGCATGGTGCAATCTGGCTGGGCGCTGGGCTGGGGCCTGACGGCGATTCTGTATGCGCTGCTGTTTTCGGTGTTGCCACCGGAAGATGCCTGGCGCGCGCTGTTCATCCTCGGCATCGTGCCGGCGGTGTTCGTGATTTTCGTCCGTCGATTGGTGAAAGATCCGGAGATCTATCGCCAAGCCAAAGCCGCGCAAACGCCTGAGAATCCAGCGAAGTTCTACGAGATTTTTGCCCCGGGCATGCTCTTCACGACCTTTCGCGCTTCGTTGCTGACCACCGGCGCGCTGGGCGGTTACTACGCGATCACGTCCTGGCTGCCAACCTTCCTCAAAAACGAGCGCGGTTTGAGCGTGCTTGGCACTGGCGGTTATCTGGCGATGGTCATCGTCGGCTCCTACGTCGGCTATGTGGTCAGCGCTTATCTGACCGATCTGTTGGGACGCAAAAGAAACTTCATCCTGTTTGCCGTCGGATCCTTCACCATTGTGTTGCTGTACACCCAGATGCCGGTCAGCAACGGTGTGATGCTGTGGCTGGGCTTTCCGCTGGGCTTCTTCGCCTCAGGCATATTCAGCGGCATGGGCGCGTTTCTTACCGAACTGTTCCCCACGCGCATTCGCGGTTCGGGACAGGGCTTCTGCTACAACATCGGTCGAGCGCTGGCAGCGCTGTTTCCCCTGCTGATCGGTCTGCTCAGTCAGAAAGTGCCGCTGAGCATGGGCATCGGTGCCTTCGCGGCGGTGTCCTACGGCGTGGTCATTCTCGCGGCGTTGAGCCTGCCAGAGACGCGGGGCAAGCAACTCGACGCGCAGTAACTGATAACCTGCGGGGCACTGTCCTACAGATAAAAAGACAAGCAGCTACAGGAGTGTTCACCGTGAGCCGCCTGCTATTGAATTGCGACATTGGCGAGAGCTTCGGCAGCTGGACGATGGGTCTGGATGCCGAGGTCATGCCCTTCATCGATTGCGCCAACGTCGCCTGCGGTTTCCATGCCGGTGATCCGAGCATCATGCGCGAAACCGTGGCGCTGGCGCTCAGGCACGGTGTGCAGATTGGCGCGCACCCGGCCTATCAGGATCTGGTCGGTTTCGGTCGCCGCTCCATGGCGTATTCCGCGCAGGAACTGCAAGACATCCTGCATTACCAGATCGGCGCCCTCGACGGCATCTGCAAGGCGCAGGGCGGACGGGTCAGTTACGTCAAACCCCACGGCGCGATGTACAACGACATGATGGCCAATCCAGCGCAATTGCGTGCGGTCATTCAGGCCGTGGCCGCTTATGACCGCAGTCTGCCGTTGATGCTGATGGCCACCTGTGACAACGCGGCGGCGCAGCAGATTGGCGATGAACACGGCGTGACGCTGTGGTTTGAAGCCTTCGCCGATCGCGCCTACGACAGCGCAGGCCGGCTGGTTTCGCGGCAATTGCCGGGCGCGGTGCATCACGATCCCGAAAGCATCGTCGCGCAAGCTTTGACCATCGCCCGTGGCGGCGAGCTCATTGCCAGCGATGGCAGCGCTTTACACTTGCGCGCCAATACCCTCTGCGTACACGGCGACAATGCCAGCTCGGTGGCCGCGGTGCAGCGTATCCGCCAAGCCCTGAATGCGCAGGGCGCGTCATGAACCCAAGGATCGAAGTCGTGGCGGTGGACTGCCTGATGCTACGTCTGTTCGACGACATTGCCGAAGTCAACATGCCATGGATGCTCGCCGCTGCAGAGCGCTTGCGGGTGGGGTTCGGCGCACAGCTCATCGATCTGGTGCCGTCGTATACGACGTTGATGGTGCATTACGATTTGATGGTTTTGTCTCCGGCTCAGGCGCGAGAGCTGATCGCCGATGCGTTGATCGACCTGTCGCCGACTGCACGAACCGGTGGCCGATGTCACGTCTTGCCGGTCTGGTATGACCTGAGTGTCGGCCCGGAACTGAGCCTGTTGGCCGAACGCAGCGGGCTGGCGGTGGAGGAGGTGATTCGTCGCCACAGTGCGCGTGAGTATCAAGTGTTCGCCCTCGGTTTTGCGCCAGGGTTTGCCTTCATGGGACTGGTCGAAGAAGTTCTGGCAGCACCACGCCTGGACACACCGCGCAAAAAAGTCGCCGCCGGCAGCGTCGGCATCGCCGAGCGACAGACGGCGGCTTATCCGGTGGTATCGCCCGGTGGCTGGAACCTGATCGGGCGCACCCCGGCAAAACTGTTCGATCGCCATCGCGACGGTTACAGCCTGATGCAGCCCGGCGACACGGTACGCTTCGAAGCGGTCGACCACGCCGAATTCGTAAACCTGGGCGGCGACGACACGCCACTGGGGGCGCGGGCATGAGTCGGCTGACGATTGAAGCGAGTACACCGCTGTGCCTGTTGCAAGACGCCGGGCGGTTTGGCGTACGGCATTTGGGCGTGACCCAGGGCGGTGCGGCGGACTGGTGTTCGATGAGCTGGGCCAACTGGCTGCTGGGCAATGGGCTGGATGCCGCGGTGGTAGAAATCACCCTCGGCGGGTTCGCCGTGACGGCTGAGGAGGATTGCCTGCTGGCGCTGGCCGGGGCAGATCTTGGCGCGCAAATCGACGGCCAGCCGCTGGCGCCGTGGCGCAGTTTCGCACTGGCGAAAGGGCAGACATTGCGGCTCACCCAGCCTTTGCTCGGTGCTCGCGCCTACCTCGCAGCGCCCGGTGGTTTTGCCGCGCCGCAGGTGCTGGGCAGCCGTGCCACGGTGGTGCGCGAAGAACTGGGCGGTCTCGATGGGATGGGTTCGCCGCTCGGCAAAGGAGCGACGCTCGGTTATGGCGGGGAAGGGCTGGCGGCGCGTGAAGTGCCTTTGGCGCTGCGGCCGGATTTCACCAGGGACACACCTCTGCATCTGGTACTGGGCGCACAGATTGGTCAGTTCAGCGGGCAGAGTCTGTTTGATGTCTTCAACAGTGCCTGGACGCTGGACAGCCGCGCCGATCGCATGGGCATACGTTTGCTGGGCAAGACGCTGCACTACCAAGGCTTACCGATGATTTCGGAGGGCATTCCGTCAGGAGCATTGCAAGTGCCGCCGGACGGACAGCCGATTGTGTTGCTCAATGATCGGCAGACCATTGGCGGATATCCGCGACTGGGCGCGTTGACACCGCTGGCATTGGCGCGGCTGGCGCAGTGCCTGCCGGGGGCGAAGGTGAGATTGAGGCCGGTGGTGCAGGAAGTGGCTCATCGCGAGCATGTCGCGTATTTGCAGCGCTTTGAAGATCGCTAAAAGCTTCGCGAGCAGGCTCGCTCCCACAGGTAAATGCGTTCCAGTGTGGGAGCGAGCCTGCTCGCGAAGGCGTCGGTCCAGCCAGCGGGATTATTTGGAAAGAAACCGCATCCCTTCCTCAAGCCCGCGCAACGTCAACGGATACATCTGATCCTCGATCAGATCCCGCACGATATTGGTCGAGGAGGTATAACCCCACGTGTCTTTAGGATATGGATTGATCCAGATGAGCTTCTTGTACTTCTCCATGAAGCGCTGCATCCACACATAACCCGGTTCTTCGTTCCAATGCTCGACACTGCCGCCGGCCTGGGTGATTTCATAGGGCGCCATGGCGGCGTCACCGATGAAAATCACTTTGTAGTCGGCGCCGTACTTGTGCAGCAGATCCTGGGTCGAGGTGCGCTCGGACGTGCGGCGCATGTTGTTCTTCCACACCGACTCATAAATGAAGTTATGGAAATAGAAATACTCCAAGTGCTTGAACTCCGTCTTGCACGCCGAGAACAACTCTTCGCAGATCTTCACGTGCGCGTCCATCGAGCCGCCGATGTCGAACAGCAGCAACAGCTTCACCGTGTTGCGGCGCTCCGGGCGCATCTGGATGTTCAGCAGGCCGGCATCCTTGGCGGTATGGTCGATAGTGCCGTCGATGTCGAGCTCTTCCGCCGCGCCCTGGCGGGCAAATTTGCGTAAACGGCGCAGGGCGACCTTGATATTGCGCGTGCCCAGTTCCACCGAGTCGTCGAGGTTCTTGTACTCGCGCTGATCCCAGACTTTTACCGCTTTGCCCTGGCGCTTGCCGGCGTCGCCTACCCGAATGCCTTCGGGGTTGAAACCGCCGGAACCGAACGGGCTGGTGCCGCCAGTGCCGATCCATTTGTTGCCGCCGGCGTGGCGTTCCTTCTGTTCTTCCAGGCGCTTCTTGAATTCTTCAATCAGCTTGTCCAGACCGCCGAGGGACTGGATTTGCGCGCGTTCTTCGTCGGTCAGCGAACGCTCGAATTCCTTGCGCAGCCAATCTTCGGGAATCAGCGCCTGCAAGTGATCGTCGAGTTTCTCCAGACCGTTGAAGTAGGCGCCGAACGCCCGGTCGAACTTGTCGAAATGTCGCTCGTCCTTCACCAGAATCGCCCGCGACAGGTAATAAAACTCGTCCATATCGGCGAAGGTCACGCGCTGTTTCAGCGCATTGATCAGGTCGAGCAGTTCGCGCACCGACACCGGCACCTTGGCTGCACGCATTTCGTTGAACAGGTTGAGCAGCATGACGATGGCCTTATCGAGAGCCGCGACGGCTCATGAATGCAAGGCGCTCAAGCAACTGCACGTCTTGCTCGTTCTTTACCAGCGCGCCTGCCAGCGGCGGAATCGCCTTGGTCGGATCGCGCTCGCGCAGCACCGCTTCGCCGATATTGTCGGCCATCAGCAGCTTCAGCCAGTCGACCAGCTCCGATGTCGAAGGCTTTTTCTTCAGGCCCGGCACCTTGCGCACGTCGAAGAACACGTCCAGCGCTTCGCTGACCAGATCCTTTTTGATGTCCGGGTAATGCACGTCAACGATTTTCTGCAGCGTGGTGCGGTCGGGGAACGCGATGTAGTGGAAGAAGCAGCGGCGCAGGAACGCATCCGGCAGCTCTTTCTCGTTGTTGGAGGTAATGATGATGATCGGGCGCTTTTTGGCCTTGATGGTCTCGTCGATCTCGTAAACGTAGAACTCCATCTTGTCGAGTTCTTGCAGCAGGTCGTTGGGGAATTCGATGTCGGCCTTGTCGATTTCGTCGATCAGCAGAATGACCCGCTCCTCGGACTCGAAGGCCTCCCACAGCTTGCCCTTCTTCAGGTAATTGCGCACGTCGTGGACTTTTTCATTGCCCAGTTGCGAGTCGCGCAAGCGGCTGACCGCGTCGTACTCGTACAGACCTTGATGAGCCTTGGTGGTCGACTTGATGTGCCAGGTGATCAGCCTAGCGCCGAACGATTCGGCCAGTTGCTCGGCAAGCATGGTCTTGCCGGTGCCCGGCTCGCCCTTGACCAGCAGCGGTCGCTCCAGGGTGATGGCGGCGTTGACGGCCAGCTTCAGGTCATCGGTGGCGACGTAGGCCTGGGTGCCTTCGAACTTCATCTGTTAATCCTCGAACGGTAACGCTGACCTTGCGGGCAGGGCGGGGCGAAATAATCGGATGCCCGACTATAACGCGCAGTCCGGTCAACTGTGAACGCAGACGGCTTATTCAGTCTCTGAATGGAGCGTCACATGTTGACTCAGTCTCGGCGGATGGCCAGTATTCTCATTGGCCTGTCTAGGCTGGGATTCGCTGCAACAGCGCTCATCAATAGCGGCTGAGGACACTGGTCGATATGTCGTCAGCCGCAAAACTTAGCCCTCATCCGGCGTCGGCCGCTCGTACCGCGCATTGAAGGCCTGGATAAATCCATTACGCAAAATCTGCAAGAACGCTTCGAAGGCGTTGACGTTTTGCTGGTGGACATTGCCGCTGAGTTCGACGCGGGTGGCGAACTGGTTTTTGTTCTGGTTTTTCAGTGCAGTTTCGGTGCCGCCGACCAATGCTTCCCAGATTGAGCGGAACAGGCCCTTGTTCTCGTTCTCGACGTCCTGCTGCCAGTTGAACACGTCGACGTCGCGCAGCAGGGGTTTGATATAGCCGGTCAGGCGAGCGTTCTCTGCCTTGGCTTCAATTACCACATCACCGTGGCCGGCATTGAAATCGAATTTACCGTAGGCCGCGGCGAAGTCGTTCATGCGCTTGAGCTCGATGTTGCGAGCGCGCAGGCGAAATTCGAAGTTTTCGAAGTTGCTCAGCGGGTCGAATGTCGCGGTGGTTTCCATTGGCGCGTGGCCGAGCAACAGGGCCTTGCCTTCGAAACGGGCGTCACGCTTGCCCTCCTTGTCGACCACGTTGGTCAGGTTGTAAAAACTGGCGTTGACGTTGCTGGCATTCAGGTTGACGGGCGGTTTGGAGTTGAAGTTGCGGAACGTGATGCGACCATCATTGATCTGCACCTCATCGAGCGTAATCGGCAACAATTTGCCCAATTGCTCGCGCCAGTCGGTGCCCTGACCGGTCTGCGAGTTCTGTTTGTTGGCGCCGCCATCGACGAAGTTGATCTCAGGGTTGAGGAATTGCACCTGTGCGACCACGGCATGGTCGTACCACAGTGAATGCCAGCTGACTGACAGGTCGATCAGCGGTGCGTCGACGAAGGGCACCGGCACCTTGCCGTCGACCTTGACGATTTTCAGGCCGTTGATTTTGTACGCGCCGCGCCACAGCGCCAGATCGACATCGGTGATCTGGCCGCGGTAATCGCCCATGTCCGCCAGCTTGTCATTGAGGTAGTCGCGCACCAGATAAGGCAGGGCGATGTGCAGGGCGACCAGCAGCACAACGACCCCGGCGAGGGTCCAGAGCGGCCAACTGTAACGACGCTTCATGATGGTTCCTTGGTCAGGGTTCCTTGATGACTCAATGCGATTGACTGCCGGCATTTGCAGACGTTCGACCCGACTGGACTGTGATGGACAACAGGCTTACCTTGAAAAGCTGAATTCAACGCTGCACAAGGACCCAGCCATGAGCCGTATATTCGCTGACAACGCCCACTCCATCGGCAATACGCCGTTGGTACAGATCAACCGCATCGCGCCGCGTGGCGTGACCATTCTGGCCAAGATCGAGGGGCGCAACCCCGGTTACTCGGTGAAGTGCCGGATCGGCGCGAACATGATCTGGGATGCCGAAAGCAGCGGCAGACTCAAGCCAGGCATGACCATTGTCGAACCCACTTCAGGCAACACCGGTATCGGCCTGGCCTTCGTTGCCGCTGCGCGCGGGTACAAATTGATGTTGACCATGCCGGCTTCGATGAGTATCGAACGTCGCAAGGTGCTGAAGGCATTGGGCGCAGAACTGGTGCTGACCGAACCGGCCAAAGGCATGAAAGGCGCCATCGAGAAAGCTACTGAAATCGTTGCCAGCGATGTCGGCAAGTACTTCATGCCGGCGCAGTTCGATAACCCGGCCAACCCGGCGATTCACGAAAAGACCACAGGCCCGGAAATCTGGAACGATACGGATGGTGCGGTTGACGTGCTGGTCGCCGGCGTCGGCACCGGCGGAACCATCACCGGTGTTTCGCGGTATATCAAGAACACGGCGGGTAAACCGATTCTGTCGGTGGCGGTCGAGCCGGTCTCGTCCCCGGTGATCACCCAGGCGCTGGCAGGCGAAGAGATCAAGCCGAGCCCGCACAAGATCCAGGGCATCGGCGCCGGATTTGTGCCGAAAAACCTCGATTTGTCGATGGTCGACCGGGTCGAGCAGGTCACCGACGAAGAATCGAAAGCCATGGCCCTGCGCCTGATGCAGGAAGAAGGGATTTTGTGCGGGATATCCTGCGGTGCAGCCATGGCGGTCGCGGTGCGCCTGGCAGAAACCCCGGAGATGCAAGGCAAGACCATCGTGGTGATTCTGCCGGACTCGGGCGAGCGCTATCTGTCGAGCATGTTGTTCAGTGACCTGTTCACCGAGCAGGAAACCCAGCAATAAAAAGGATCGCAGCCACAGGCGCTGCCGACGGCTGCGATTTTTCAGGCTTTTTGATGCAGGTCAGCCAGGGTTCAGGAGTCGCATGTTAATAAATGCTTTGTTGCGCAGCGCTTGATACTGAATCTTCTGTCAGGCGGGTTTTTCCCGAGGCCGGTAGTGTTTATCATGGCCGGCTGCCATGTCGGGTAAAGGGCATTGTGCAGCGTTGTCTTTATTCAAGGAGTTGTTGATGACCTTTTCGTTTGCCGCCAAGGCGTTTGTGCTGTTGCTGTTTCTGGGCAGCACGCTCTTTGTGCATTTGCGCGGCAGGGCGCGTTTGCCGGTCCTGCGTCAGTTCGTCAACCACTCGGCGCTGTTCGCCCCGTACAACGCCTTGATGTACCTGTTTTCGGGCGTGCCGTCCAAGCCGTATCTGGATCGCAGCAAGTTTCCTGAGCTCGATGTCCTGCGCGAAAACTGGCAAACCATCCGCGACGAAGCCATGCACCTGTTCGACGAGGGCTATATACGCGCCGCCGAGAAGAACAACGACGCCGGTTTCGGCTCGTTCTTCAAGAAGGGCTGGAAGCGTTTCTACCTCAAGTGGTACGACAAACCGCTGCCATCGGCCGAGGCGCTGTGCCCGAAAACCGTGGCGCTGGTCAGTGCGATTCCCAACGTCAAAGGCGCGATGTTCGCCTTGCTGCCGGGCGGCAGTCACCTCAATCCGCACCGCGACCCCTTCGCCGGTTCGCTGCGTTATCACTTGGGGCTATCGACGCCAAATTCCGACGATTGCCGGATTTTCGTCGACGGTCAGGTCTATGCCTGGCGCGACGGCGAAGACGTCATGTTCGACGAGACCTACGTGCATTGGGTCAAGAATGAAACCGAGCAGACCCGCGTGATCCTTTTCTGCGATATCGAACGTCCCCTGAGCAACCGCTTCATGACGCGCATCAACCGCTTTATCAGCGGCTGGCTCGGCCGCGCCACCGCGCCACAGAACCTCGATGACGAACGCGTTGGCGGTATCAATCAGGCTTATGCCTGGAGCAAGCGTTTCAGCGACCGGTTCAGCGGCATGGTCAAACAGTGGAAACGCCGCCATCCCAAGGCCTACCGCGTGATGCGGCCGGTGTTGGCGGTGCTGGTGCTGACGTTGTTGGGGTATTGGTTGTTTGGTTGAAGTCGGACCAGAAATAAAAAACCGCTCCTTTGGAGCGGTTTTTTTCAGAGTCGGCCAGCAGCAAGCACACAGGGCTCGTCTTCGATGCCGTTGATTACCAGTTGCAAAAGACGCCGTTGACTGGCTGTCAATGCACGATCAGCCGATCCTTTGGTTTTCAGCGACCTGACTATCGTCTCGGGAGGTCTTTTTCTTGATTTACTCATAGCCCCTCCCGTTTTGGTTATTAACTGATTGGTTTTCACAGTACTGGATTCTCCAAGGTTTTGTTCTTCGTCGACTATTGTTCGGGTTCGCAAAGCACAGGCCGCAGAGCAGCCCATCGAACCAGATAGAGAAATCCTGGGAGCGTGGCTCACGCGCTTTCCATGCGATGACTTCATGCCAGGAAAAGTATGGGGCTTCCCATAGTTCCAAGGCATTCAGCGCCTGCCTGTTTATAGGTTCGAATCGAATCAGGGATAAATCCATAATCGAAGCGTCGGCCGTCTTGAGTTGACCCTGTAAGCAGGCGAGATGCGAAGCTGCCCGCTTCCGCGCCTCTGACCGATACCACTGATACCGCAAATACGTCCGTTCCCTTGGCATGTAATCCCGTGCATTCCATGTCTCCTGACAATCCGCTGTCACCGCCAATCACCCTAATCACCCAGCGCCGCACTGTCGCTACCGGCCCTTTGCCCAAGTCATTGCAATCTGTGTCCTGCGCTGGTTATAGTCAGCTCGCGCGAGCCGCCGTGCTCACGCTTTCATCTCTCAATGAAGATCTGTATCCATGCCTGCATCCCTCATCAACGCGGTAGTCGATTCAGCGGTCAACGCTGGCGTCGTGCCGTGCGGGAATCAGCAGCCTGTGCAGATCAGCCATTACCCACCACCTGTCAGTAGCACGCCGGTGTGCGCAGTCGTAGCGCCGCCGGGCGTTGGTGTTCCGGGCTGATCGGCCGTTTCTGCCGACTCCCGCGCCCGCCACAAAAAAACTACTGAATTTCAGCTTCGGCTGAATTGGCTATTTGCCTGACTACAGGTGGTATTCATGTTTGTCCTTTCGAAACAATCCGCGCTCGCGGCGGCGTCCACGAGCCTGTTCGTTCTGCTGTGGAGCAGCGGGGCGATTTTCTCAAAATGGGGCCTGGCCCATGCTTCGCCCTTTGCCTTTCTACTGATTCGCTTCGCAATCGCGCTGTGCGGGCTGTTGCTGCTGGCGCCGCTGCTGAAATTGAGGTGGCCCAAGGGCGGCAAACCGATGCTGTTTGCGATCGCCACGGGGCTGGTGTTGCTTGGGGCCTATCAGATCTTTTATCTGCTGGCCCTGAACAGCAAAGTCACCCCGGGGGTGATGGCGACGATCATGGGCGTGCAGCCGATCCTGACGGTGGTGCTGATGGAACGGCAGCGCTCGGCCAGCCGGATGTTCGGACTGGCGCTGGGGTTGGCGGGGCTGATCATGGTGGTTTATCAGGGCATCGGTCTGGCCGGCATGTCTTGGGCGGGAATGTTGTTCGGACTGCTGGCGCTGGCGAGCATGACACTCGGCTCGATCATGCAGAAACGCATCACCGACAATCCCCTCGGCACGCTGCCGGTGCAGTATCTGGCCGGGTTGCTGCTGTGCGCGGTTTTCGTACCGTTTCAGCCATTCCACTTCGAGCACAGCAGCGGTTTTGTCGTGCCGGTTTTGTGGATGGGTCTGGTCGTCTCGGTGCTGGCGACGCTGTTGCTGTATCGCCTGATCGCGCGGGGTAACCTGGTCAACGTCACCAGCCTGTTCTATCTGGTGCCGGCGGTGACAGCGGTGATGGATTACCTGATTTTTGGTAATCGGCTGGCGGCGTTGAGTGTGTTGGGGATGGTGTTGATTATTGTTGGGTTGGCATTTGTGTTCCGTAAAACCGGATAGCGGAAAGATAGGCGGTGGCTGTTCGGGCGCCATCGCGAGCAGGCTCACTCTTACAGTTGGAATGCATTCCCCTGTAGGAGTGAGCCTGCTCGCGATGGCGATTCTATAAACAAAGCAGATTACCGATTCATAACTTCTGCAGGCTTCACCACTGCCGGCTTCAACACCAGCCACAGCGCCAGCGCAATCAACACCCCACCATAAACATGCGCCATCGACAGCGGCTCATCGAGCAACAACGCCCCCCACAACACGCCAAACGGCGGGATCATGAAGGTCACGGTCATCGACTTTACCGGGCCGATCGAGCTGAGCAGGCGGAAATAAATGATGTAGGCAAACGCGGTACAGCCCAGGCCCAGACCGAGCAGCGACAGCCAGACGCTCCAGCCGCCCCAACTGACCGGCGGAGCGCTGATGACGCTATAACCGAACAACGGCAGCAAAAACAACGTTGCGCCCAGCATACTGCCCAGCGCCGACAGACGGCTGTCCAGCCCGCCCGCCTGATCCAGCCAGCGCCGTGCGAGGAATCCGGCGAAACCGTAGCAGGTAGTCGCCAGCAGGCAGGCGACCGCCCCCAGCAGCAGTTGCAGATCGAACGCCACCGGCCCGGCACGGGTCAGCACGCCGACCCCGAACAGACCGAGGAACACGCCCGCCAATTTCGCCGCCGAGAGTTTTTCACTGAAAAACAGTCCGCCAATCAGCACGCCCATCAGCGGCGTGGTGGCGTTGAAAATCGCCGAATACCCGGCCGGCAGCACTTGCGCGGCCACCGAGTACAGCGTTGCCGGGATCGCCGAATTGATCACGCCCAGCAACATCACGGTTTTCAGCTTGCCCTTGAAATCCCAGCTGATGCGCATCAGGCCCAGAATCACCAGCAGGCCTGCGGCGGCGATCGACACGCGGAAAAAACCGGTCGGAATCGTGCCGATCACTGGCGCAATAATGCGCATGAACAGAAAACTCGCGCCCCATATAGCGGCCAGCGACAACATGCGGAAAATATCGACGGGGCTCACGGGCGGCTCCTGGCTTGATCGGGACGAGAGTGTTGCCGAGGGACCTGACGATGGCAACCGTAATTCGGGCAATTAATTGTCTCGGCGAAAAATCCCGCACCGTACGTCCGGGTTCGGCTTTTGGCCGATATTGCACTTCTCCAAAGGCCCGTTCCGTGGCTAAGCTCAAGCTTTCGAGCGCACGCAGAGGTTTCATCTATGCCGCAGCAATGGCCAGCCACCGACATCGCCCGCATGATCCTCGATGGCTTTGACGATTACCGCGAGCATTTCCGCCGGATCACCGACGGCGCCCGGGAGCGTTTCGAGCAGGCGCGCTGGCAGGAAATACAAACCGCATCGGCGGCGCGGATCAACCTCTACGAGGAAAAGGTCGGCGAAACCATCACCCGCCTGCGCGAGTATTTTGATGACGAGACGTTGATGAATGTCAGCTGCTGGCCGCTGGTGAAAAGCGCCTATATCAGTGTCATCGACCTGCGCTTCGACGATGAACTGTCCGAGACCTGGTACAACTCGATCTTCTGCGGGCTGTTCAGCCACGACCTGATCAGCGACGGCTGCATGTTCATCCACACCACGCGTCCGAGCCTGCGTCGTGCCCGGGCTGCGCAAACGCGCACATACAAGCCGCAGGGGCAGTTATCGGCGATGCTTGCGAGTATTTTCGCCGACTATCGCTTCAGCGAGGATTACGCCGACCTGCCAGGCGACGTGCATCGCCTCGAAGCGCAACTGCGTGAAAACCTGCCGGACTGGGTGTGCAAGGACCCGGAATTGAGCGTCGAGCTGTTTTCCTCGGTGCTGTACCGCAACAAGGGCGCGTACCTCGTCGGGCGCATCTACACCCGCGACGAACAGTGGCCGCTGGTGATTCCGCTGTTGCATCGCGAGGGGCGCGGGATTCAGATCGACGCGTTGATCACCGACGAAGCCGACGTGTCGATCATCTTCTCCTTCACCCGCTCCTATTTCATGGTCGACGTGCCGGTGCCGGCGGAATTTATCGGGTTTCTGCGGCGCATTCTGCCCGGCAAGCACATCGCCGAGCTGTACACCTCGATCGGCTTCTACAAGCATGGCAAGTCGGAATTTTACCGCGCGCTGATCAATCACCTGGCCAACACCGACGACCAATTCATCATGGCCCCGGGCGTGCGTGGCATGGTCATGAGCGTGTTTACCCTGCCGGGCTTCAATACCGTGTTCAAGATCATCAAGGATCGTTTTTCCCCCTCGAAAAACGTCGACCGCGCCACGGTCATCGAGAAGTATCGACTGGTGAAAAGTGTCGACCGGGTCGGCCGCATGGCCGATACCCAGGAGTTCGCCGATTTTCGTTTTCCGCTGAGCAAATTCGATCCGGCATGCCTCGAGGAATTGCTCGAAGTCGCGCCGTCCACGGTCTCGGTCGAAGGCGAAAGCGTGCTGATCCGCCACTGCTGGACCGAGCGCCGGATGACCCCGCTCAACCTTTATCTGGAAAACGCCAACGACGCGCAGGTACGTGAAGCGCTTGAGGACTACGGTCTGGCGATCAAGCAATTGGCGGCGGCGAATATTTTCCCCGGCGACATGCTGCTGAAAAACTTCGGCGTCACCCGCCACGGCCGAGTGGTGTTTTATGACTACGACGAAATCTGCTTTCTGACCGAAGCCAATTTTCGCCACATCCCGGCACCGCGCACACCGGAAGACGAAATGGCCTCTGAGCCGTGGTATTCGATCGGGCCGCTGGATGTGTTTCCCGAGGAGTTCCCGCCGTTTCTGTTTGCCGACGCCGGGCAGCGCAAGCTGTTCGATCAGTTGCATGGCGAGTTGTACAACGCCGACTACTGGAAGAGCCTGCAAGAGGCGATTCGTGCCGGTAAAGTCATCGACGTGTTCCCGTATCGGCGCAAGGGCCTTGATAACGAATAAATCCCCCTGAATACATTGTGGCGAGGGGATTTATCCCCGATGGGGTGCGAAGCACCCCCAAAACCATTCAACTCAGACGCTTCAGATCGACGTTGATATCCAGTCGGCGACTGCTGCGCAGCCGATCGGGGATAAATCCCCTCGCCACAAGAGCACCTCACAGTCGTGTTCGGTGCCGCAAATCTGCGACAATCCGCCCCCTGCACAAATAGACGACCGAATTGCCTACCCGATGACCGACGAATCGCCCTCCATCGACAAACTGCTGAAAAATCTCGATCACGCCATGCTCGCCGACCGTCACCGGCTGCGGCGGCAGTTGCTTGAGCTGCGCAAGAAACCCGACGAAGCCAAACTGGCGCAGTGGGTGACGCGCATGCAGGCGTCCTGTGATCAGGTGCTGGCGCGCCGCGCCAGCCTGCCGGTGATTCGTTACGACGACAGTTTGCCGATTGCAGCCAAGCGCGACGAGATCAAAAAGGCCCTTGAGCAACATCAGGTGCTGATCATCGCCGGCGAAACCGGTTCGGGCAAAACCACGCAGTTGCCGAAAATCTGTCTGGAGATCGGTCGCGGTCAGCATGGCCTGATTGGCCATACCCAGCCGCGTCGGATCGCCGCGCGCAGCGTTGCCAGTCGCGTTGCCGAGGAGCTTGGCACGCCGCTCGGTGCGCTGGTCGGCTATCAGGTGCGCTTTGAAGACCAGAGCGATGCCAACACCCTGATCAAGCTGATGACCGACGGCATCCTGCTCGCGGAAACCCAGAACGACCGCTACCTCGAACGCTACGACACGATCATCGTCGACGAAGCCCACGAGCGCAGCCTCAACATCGACTTCCTTCTCGGCTATCTGAAAACCCTGCTGCCGCGGCGTCCCGACCTGAAAGTCATCATCACTTCGGCGACCATCGATCTGGAGCGCTTCTCCAGGCATTTCGACGATGCACCCATTGTCGAAGTGTCGGGCCGTACCTTCCCGGTGGACACCTGGTATCGCCCGCTGACGCTGGAGCAGGACGAGGAGGGCAACCGCGTCGAGGATGACTTGACGGTCGATCAAGCGATTCTCGCCACCCTCGACGAAATCGCTGCGTACGAGCGTAGCGAGCGCCGCAGCCCCGGTGATGTGTTGGTATTCCTGCCGGGTGAGCGCGAGATTCGCGACGCCGCCGACATGCTGCGCAAGGCCCAGCTCAAACACACCGAAATCCTGCCGCTGTACGCGCGCCTGTCGCCGGCCGAACAGCAGCGGATTTTCCAGTCGCATCCGGGCCGCCGCGTGGTACTGGCGACCAACGTTGCCGAGACCTCGCTGACCGTGCCGGGCATTCGCTACGTGATCGACAGCGGCACCGCGCGCATCAGCCGCTACAGCTACCGCGCCAAGGTCCAGCGTCTGCCGATCGAAGCGATTTCCCAGGCCAGTGCTAATCAGCGTAAGGGCCGTTGCGGGCGGGTCGAGCCGGGCATCTGCGTGCGTTTGTACAGCGAGGAAGATTTCCTCGGTCGTCCGGAATTCACCGATCCGGAAATTCTGCGCACCAACCTCGCCGCCGTGATTTTGCAGATGCTGCACCTGCGCCTCGGCGAAATTACCGCGTTCCCGTTTATCGAGCCGCCGGACGGCAAGGCGATCAGCGACGGCTTCAATTTGCTGCAAGAGCTTTCGGCGGTGGATCGCAACAGCCAACTGACGCCACTCGGTCGGCAGTTGGCGCGCTTGCCGGTGGATCCGCGCATGGGCCGCATGCTGCTCGAAGCGGCAAAACTCGGCAGTCTGCAGGAAGTGCTGATCGTCGCCAGTGCCATGTCGATTCAGGATCCGCGCGAGCGGCCGCCGGAGCGTCAGCAAGCGGCCGACCAGGCCCATGCGCAATGGAAGGACCCTGACTCGGATTTCGCCGGGCTGGTCAATTTGTGGCGTGGTTTCGAAGAGCAACGCCAGGCGCTGACCGCCAGCCCGTTGCGCAACTGGTGCCGCAAGAACTTCCTCAATTATTTGCGTTTGCGCGAGTGGCGCGACTCTCACCGCCAGTTGAGCCTGATCTGCCGCGACATGCAGTTGAGCCTGAATAAAGAGCCGGCGGATTATCCGAAGCTGCACAAAGCGGTGCTGGTCGGTCTGCTCAGCCAGATCGGTCAGAAAACCGAGGACGGCGATTACCTCGGCGCGCGCCAGCGGCGCTTCTGGATTCACCCCTCTTCAGGCATCGGCAAGAAGCGCCCGCAGTGGTTGATGACCGCCGAACTGGTGGAAACCACCAAGCTCTATGCGCGCATGGTCGCCAAGATCGACGCCGACTGGATCGAACCGCTGGCCGGGCACCTGATCAAGAAAAACCACTTCGAACCGCATTGGGAAAAGAAGCGCGGCCAGGTCGTGGCGTACGAGCAGATCACCCTGTTCGGGTTGATCGTGGTCGGTCGTCGTCCGGTGCATTACGGTCCGGTGGACCCAGTGGTCTCGCGTGAGCTGTTTATCCGCGAAGGCCTGGTGCGCGGCGAGATTCAGTCGCGGGCCAAATGCCTGAGCGCCAATCAGAAACTGCTCGAGCAGCTCGACGAACTGGAAGCCAAGGCTCGCCGTCGCGACATTCTCGCCGACGAAGAAACCTTGTACGCCTTCTACGATGCGCGTCTGCCGGCGGAGATCCACCAGACCGCGACCTTCGACAGTTGGTACAAGGTCAACAGCCAGAAAGACCCGCAGTTGTTGATCATGCGCGAAGAAGACGTGCTGGCCCGCGAGGCCAGCGAAGTCACCGCCCGCGATTACCCGGATACGCTGCATATCGGCGATCTGGAGCTGGCGCTGACTTACCACTTCGAACCGAATCACCCGCGCGATGGCGTGACCTTGCGCGTACCGGCGCCGCTGCTGCCGATGCTGCCGCCGGAACGTCTGGAATGGCTGGTGCCGGGGCTGATCGAGGCCAAGTGCATTGCGCTGGTGCGCAACCTGCCGAAAGCCCTGCGCAAGAACTTCGTGCCGGTGCCGGACTTCATCAAAGCCGCGCTGCAGCGCATGACCTTCGCCGACGGCTCGCTGCCGCAAGCGCTCGGCCGCGAGCTGCTGCGCATGACCGGCGCGCGGGTCAGCGATGAAGCGTGGGCGGAAGCTGCGCAACAGGTCGAAAGCCATCTGCGCATGAACCTGGAAATCGTCGACGGCCAAGGCAAGTTCCTCGGTGAAGGTCGCGATCTGGCCGAGCTGACCGCACGCTTTGCCGAAGCCAGTCAGGCCGCACTGGCGGTGCCGCAGAGTGCGAAAAGTCAGCAACCGGTCGAGGCGAAAGTCTTCGCGCCGGTGGCGGAAAAGACTCAGCAGAAGATCGCCGGGCTGTCGATGACGGTGTACCCGGCGCTGGTGGAAGAGGGCGGTACGGTCAAGGAAGGGCGTTTCTCCACCCCGGCCGAAGCCGAGTTCCAGCATCGCCGTGCCTTGCAGCGCTTGTTGATGCAACAACTGGCCGAGCCGGCGAAATTCCTGCGTGGCAAGTTGCCGGGGCAAACCGAGCTGGGGCTGCTGTATCGCGAACTGGGCCGGGTCGATGCGCTGATCGAAGACATTTTGCTGGCCAGCCTCGACAGCTGCATTCTCGAAGGCGAAGACCCGTTGCCCCGCGACGGCGCCGGGTTGGCGGCATTGGCCGAGCGCAAACGTGGTAACTGGACCGAGCATGCCGAGCGCGTGGCGCGGTTGACCCTGGAAATCCTCAAGATCTGGCACGGCCTGCAAAAGCGCTTCAAGGGCAAGATCGATCTTGCTCAGGCAGTGGCGCTCAACGACATCAAGCAGCAGATCGGCCATCTGGTCTATCCGGGCTTCGTCCGCGAAACGCCGATGCAGTGGCTCAAGGAACTGCCGCGTTATCTGAAAGCGGTCGAGCAGCGTTTCGAGAAACTCGGCGCGCAAGTACAGAAGGACCGGGTCTGGAGCGGCGAACTCGCCGGCCTGTGGGCGCAATACCAGACCCGCGCGGCCAAGCATGCGCAGGAAGGCAAACGCGATCCGCAACTGGAATTGTACCGCTGGTGGCTGGAGGAATACCGCGTGTCGCTGTTTGCCCAGCAGTTGGGCACGAAAGTACCGATCTCCGACAAGCGCCTGAACAAACAGTGGAGCCAGGTAGAGCCCTGATTTTCAGGCTTGCACAATCCCCTGTAGGAGCGGGTTTTGTGGCGAGGGGATTTATCCCCGTCGGGTGGCGAAGCCGCCCCAAAACCTACAACCTCGGTTCATCAGTTATACCGAGCGCGGTGGGGTGGCGACTGCTTCGCAGTCGAGCGGGGATAAATCCCCTCGCCACAGAGTTGAGTTCATATAGTGAATGGCAGTTGTGCTTGGGAATGGCGCCAAAACCTCGGGTTTATGGCAAACTTCGCCACCATAACCCGCCGTTTCGCGACCCAGAGCCTTCGGCCGTGTCGCGCCGCGGAATAAAACGATGCCAGGTTTGCGTCCCCCGGATGGGAATAGACCCTTTGCGTGTTGGTACGACGGTTCCAGCACTTTCTGCCTGAACAGATTAGAGAAACGACCATGCATAACGTCGTCATCAGCGGCACCGGCCTGTACACACCGGCCAACAGCATCTCCAACGAAGAGCTGGTGCAGTCTTTCAATACCTATGTCGCGCAGTTCAATGCGGACAACGCCGAGGCCATCGCTCGCGGTGAAGTCCAGGCCCTGACCGAATCCAGTGCCGCGTTCATCGAAAAAGCTTCGGGCATCAAGAGCCGCTTTGTCATGGACAAGGACGGCATCCTTGATCCGCAACGCATGGCCCCGCGCCTGCCGGAGCGTTCCAACGACGAATGGTCGGTGCTGTGCCAGATGGCCATCGGCGCTGCCGAGCAAGCCTTGCAACGTGCCGGCAAGACCGCCGCTGACATCGACGGCGTCATCGTTGCCTGCTCCAACCTGCAACGCGCTTATCCAGCCATCGCCATCGAAGTCCAGGAAGCGCTGGGCATTCAGGGCTTCGGTTTCGACATGAACGTGGCGTGCTCTTCGGCCACGTTTGGCATTCAGGCCGCGGCCAACAGCGTGCAACTGGGCCAGGCGCGGGCGATCCTGATGGTCAACCCGGAAGTCTGCACCGGTCACCTGAACTTCCGTGACCGCGACAGCCATTTCATCTTTGGTGACGCGGCGACTGCGGTGATCATCGAGCGCGCGGATCTGGCGACGTCGAAATATCAGTTCGACGTGGTCAGCACCAAGCTGCTGACCAAGTTCTCCAACAACATCCGCAACAACTTCGGTTTCCTCAACCGTGCTGCGGAGGAGGGCATCGGCGCCCCCGACAAGCTGTTCGTGCAGGAAGGCCGCAAAGTGTTCAAGGACGTCTGCCCGATGGTCGCCGAACTGATCGGTGCACACCTGCAAGAGAACCAGCTCAACGTCGCCGATGTGAAACGCTTCTGGCTGCACCAGGCCAACCTGAGCATGAATCACCTGATCGTGCGCAAGCTGCTGGGGCGCGAAGCCACCGAGGAAGAAGCACCGGTGATTCTCGATACTTACGCCAATACCAGCTCGGCGGGCTCGGTGATTGCCTTCCACAAAAACCAGGATGATCTGGCGTCGGGTTCGCTGGCGGTGCTGAGTTCGTTCGGTGCCGGTTACTCGATCGGTAGCGTGATTCTGCGCAAGCGCTGAAACAGGTTAATTTCCCCTTAATCGCGTCGCCCTTTCCTACATCCGAAGCGGCTGAAACGCTGTAATTTTTCGGACATGGCGGCAGGTGAATACCTGCCGCGTTCATTTTCGAAGTCCGGACAAGGGGATTGATGGATGGCGGCTGACGACACCCAATTGCTCGCGCGCTTGCTGGCGGGGGAGCAACAGGCGTTCAAGGAACTGGTCACGACTTATCAAAGCGCCATGCGCGCGGTGGCTTATGCGATTGTCGGCCAGCGTCATGTCGAAGAAGTAGTGCAGGATGCCTGGCTGTCGGTGGTGCGCCATTTGGGTAGCTTCGAGGGCCGATCCAGTCTCAAGACCTGGTTGCTGACCATCACCGCCAACTCGGCCAAGAGTCGCTACAAGCTCAATCGCCGGGAAGTGCTGATGGACGATCTGCCGGCGCCGCACGGCACCCTTGGCGATGAACGCTTCTCCTCAAGCGACGGGCATTGGCTGGTCGCGCCTTTCGCCTGGCATCAGGACACTCCCGAAGCGCTGCTGACCGAAAATGAACTGCGCGAATGCCTCGAGCACACCTTGCTGAGCCTCTCTGAGTTACAAAGCAGCGTATTGCTGTTGCGCGAACGGCAGGGCCTGGAGCTGGAAGAAATCTGTAATCTTCTGGAAATATCGCTCTCCAATGTCCGCGTGCTGCTGCACCGGGCGCGCTTGAAGGTCTTTGCGACCGTGGAACATTTTGAGGAGACGGGAGAATGTTGACCTGCAAGGAGCAAGTGGCACGATCCAGCGATTATCTCGACGGCCAACTGAGCTTTCGTGAGACGCTGATGGTGCGTCATCACCTGTTGTTCTGCCCCAACTGCCGGCGTTTCATGCGGCAGATGCGCTTGATGCAGGCGACGCTCAAAGCCATGCCGGAACAACCTGACGAGAATGTTGATGCGCTGGCCGAGCGCTTGGCCGAGCAGCGCCGCAACAACAGTCCTTGATGGACATGTGGCGAGGGAGCTTGCTCCCGCTGGGTCGCGAAGCGGCCCCCGCTTTACAAAAGCAGAGGGCCGCTTCGCAGTCCAGCGGGAGCCAGCTCCCTCGCCACAGATCAATGAATAACCCAAGTGCGGATGAAACGAACGGATGATGGGGATCGTCCCGCCCGCACCGGGCCATTACTCTTTTAGAACTTGGCTTCGGCATCCAACTGCAAGGTGTTGGCATCGGCATCGCGCTGACCACGGCTGGCGAAATCAGCCTTGGTCAGGAAGTACGTGGCGCCGACGGCGAAGTTCTTGTCGATGTCGTAACCGACCTTGAACTTGTGCCCGCGCGAGCCGGTAGTGCCGTTGGCAAAGTCGGAGTCGGTGAAGGCACCGACCACGGCGTTGCGCTGCACGTCACGATAGTTGTAGTCGAGGTTGAAACCGAAGACTTTCGACTTGGCACCGAGCAACCAGGCAGTGTCCTGATCGGTCACGGCATCGTTGTTCTTCACGTACTGGCCGTAGAACGACAGCGGCATCGGCAGACCGCCGATGTCGACCTGGCTGAACCCCTCATACAGACGGAATTCGTTGTTGGCCGAGTTGCCGTTGACCGCCAGGGCGCACGGCGTGGAGGTGCCGGTGCAGCGGCTGTCTTCATCGTTCTGGTAGGCGTAGACGCTGCCGCCCAGAGTCAGTTTCAGGTTGTCGGTGATGTTGAAGCGGCTCCCCAACTGGCCGGCGGTCAGGCGCAGGTCGTGGCGGAATTGCACGCCGTCGCCGTCAACGTTGTCCTTGAGGTTGTAGTTACCCAGGCTGCCGAACAGTTCGGCGCTGCTGCCCAGTGGATATTTGTAGGTAACGGCCAGACCTTCCGGGTTGATGTCGCTGTCCCAGATCACGTCGCCCATGCTGACCCACGGTTGCAGCATCTTGCCGCCGATGACGTGCAGGTTCTTGATTTGATCCGGGTGGTAGTCGATGTAACCGAGGTCGAGCCAGATCTGCTTCTTGTCGAAGTAGTTGTCCTGGTCCTGGTTGGTCGAACGGGCATCGTCGCCGCCGCCGGTGGCGATACGGATGCCGGTGTCGACTTGCGGGTTGATCTCGGTGTAAGCGCCCAGACGTGCACGGATGCGCTGACGGTCCTTGTCGCGGCCGCCGTTGTTCGGCTCGCCGTCGATCTTGATGGTTTCCTGACGGATACGCACGTCGCCCTTGAACTGAGTCTTGGCCGCCCAAGCCAGTTTCTGGTCGAACGCGCTCTGTTCGTTGGTCTTTTTCGCGACCGCCGCCACTTGCTCGTTGGTTTCCTGCTGCGCCTGCCGGGCGATCTGCTGAGCCTTCTGATCCTTGGCCAGTTCTGTTTGCAGCTCGATGTACTGCGCCTGGGAAATCGACCCGTTGGCTTTGAGCATGTCGAGCAGTTTGGCGTCGACTGCAGCACTGGCCGGAACGCTCATGGCCAGCAACAAGCCGCCGCACAGGGCCGCCGCAGTTTTGGTGGAAGCAAGACGCATAGCAATCTCCAAAGATGAAAGGGGATGGCTGAACCATCCTGGGCACAACCGACACGAGGTCGGAAAACTGTGTCCGGGCTAGAACCCGGCGCTCTAAAAACAGGCGCCAGTATCGCGATCGTTTATGACAGAGCGGTGGCACAGTGATGGCAGGTTGATGACGATGCAGGTCGGGCGTGAACTATTGAGTTAGAGCGCTGTCGGCCGATTGAGCGTGTGCAACGGCTCGCGATCAGCGATACTCGCCGGGCTTTGTCGCCAAGCTGTGGAGTGCCAGTGGATGCCGTTGCAACGCCTGCAAAACCTGTCAGAAATCACCCCGGCAAGCTGGGATGCGCTGGTACCGGATAACCAGCCGTTCCTGCGTCACGCTTTTCTGAGTGCGCTGGAAGACAGTGGCAGTGTCGGCCCACATTCGGGCTGGCAGCCGGAGCATTTGCTGCATATCGAAGGTGATCGACTGATCGCCGCGCTGCCCAGTTACCGCAAGTGGCATTCCTACGGCGAGTACGTGTTCGATCATGGCTGGGCCGACGCCTGCGCGCGGGCCGGCATCGATTACTACCCCAAACTGTTGACTGCCGTGCCGTTCAGTCCGGTCAGCGGCCCGCGCTTGCTGGCGGCAACAGTCGAGGATGGTTTCGAGCTACTGAAGAGCCTGCCGGGGTATCTGCAGATCGAAGAGCTTTCCAGTGCGCACATCAATTTCACCGATCCGTTTACTGACGCGGCGATGGCTGAGCAGCCGGGCTGGTTGCAGCGCATCGGTTGCCAGTATCACTGGCAGAATCGTGATTACCGCGACTTTCAGGATTTCCTCGACGCCCTCAGCTCACGCAAGCGCAAACAGATGCGCAAGGAGCGCGAGCAGGTGGCGGGGCAGGGCTTTGAGTTTGAATGGCTGGAAGGTCGCGAGTTGGACGAGGCGCAGTGGGATTTTGTCTACGCCTGTTATGCCAACACCTATGCGGTGCGACGGCAGGCGCCGTATCTGACCCGCGAATTCTTCAGCCTGCTGGCCGAGCGCATGCCCGAAGCGATTCGCGTGGTGCTGGCGAAGCAGGGCTCAAGGCCGGTCGCAATGGCCTTCAGCCTGGTCGGTGGCGATAGTTTTTACGGGCGCTACTGGGGCTGCCTGGCCGAGTTTGATCGGCTGCATTTCGAGACGTGTTTTTATCAGGGCATGGATTATGCGATTGCCCATGGCATCCAGCGCTTCGATGCCGGCGCTCAAGGCGAGCACAAGTTGATTCGTGGTTTTGAACCGGTGATCACCCATTCCTGGCATTACCTGCGCCATCCGGGATTGAAAGCGGCGGTAAAAGATTTTCTTCAGCAAGAGCGCGTCGGGGTCCTGGCGTATGCCGAAGAGGCGAGAACGGCGTTGCCCTATCGCCAAACCTAGATCCCTTGTAGGAGTGAGCCTGCTCGCGATAGCGGTGTGTCTGTCAATATTATTGGTGCTGACACTCCGCTATCGCGAGCAGGCTCACTCCTACAGGGGGGGGCGGTGATCGGCAATCTCAATCGATGCCGACAAAGCCTCCGGTCTGGTGCGCCCACAACCGCGCGTACAAGCCTCGATGCGCGAGCAGCTCGGCATGGGTGCCGCTCTCGGCGATCTTGCCGTTCTCCAGCACCACCAGCCGGTCCATGCGTGCGATGGTCGAGAGGCGGTGGGCAATCGCGATCACGGTTTTGCCCTGCATCAAAGTCTCGAGGCTTTCCTGAATCGCCGCTTCGACTTCCGAGTCCAGCGCCGAGGTGGCTTCGTCCATGATCAGGATCGGCGCGTCCTTGAGCAACACCCGCGCAATCGCGATGCGCTGGCGCTGACCGCCGGACAGTTTCACCCCGCGCTCGCCGACATGCGCATCGAAACCGGTGCGGCCTTCAGCGTCGGACAGCAAAGGAATGAACTCATCGGCGCGAGCCTTGTGCACCGCATCCCACAACTCGGCATCGGTCGCATCCGGTTTGCCGTAAAGCAAGTTGTCGCGGATCGAGCGGTGCAGCAGCGAGGTGTCTTGAGTGATCATGCCGATCCGCGCACGCAGGCTCTCCTGGCCGACTTCGGCGATGTTCTGCCCGTCGATCAGGATGCGCCCACCCTCGACGTCGTACAGGCGCAGCAACAGGTTGACCAGGGTCGACTTGCCGGCGCCGGACGGCCCGATCAAGCCGATTTTCTCGCCCGGTTTGATGGTCAGGTTGAGGTCGCCGATGATGCCCTTCTGCTTGCCGTAGTGAAAATCCACCTGCTCGAAACGCACTTCGCCACGGGCCACGTCCAGCGGTTTGGCCTGCTCGCGGTCGGTGACGCTGACCGGTTGCGAGATGGTGCGCAGACCGTCCTGAACCATGCCGATGTTCTCGAAAATGCCGGTGACCACCCACATGATCCAGCCGGACATATTGACGATGCGAATCACCAGGCCGGTGGCCAGGGCAATCGCGCCGACGGTGATCAGCGATTGTGTCCACAGCCACAAAGCCAGCGCGGTGGTGCCGACGATCAGCAAGCCGTTCATGGCAGTGATTGCCACGTCCATACTGGTGACCACGCGTCCGGCCATCTGCGCCTTGACGGTCTGTTCTTCGATGGCTTCTTTCGCGTAGTGCTGTTCGAAGTTGGTGTGGGCGAACAGCTTTAGCGTGGCAATGTTGGTGTAGCCGTCGACGATGCGCCCCATCAGTTTCGAGCGCGCGTCGGAGGCTTCCACCGAACGGTCTTTCACGCGGGGAACGAAGTAGTACAGCGCGCCGATGTAGGCGACGATCCACGTCAGCAACGGAATCATCAGCCGCCAGTCCGCCTCGGCGAACAGCACCAGCGAACTGATTGCGTAGATCACCACGTGCCACAGCGCGTCGACCGCTTGTACGGCAGAATCGCGCAGCGAGTTGCCGGTCTGCATGATGCGCTGTGCGATGCGCCCGGCGAAGTCATTCTGGAAGAAGTTCAGACTCTGCTTGAGCACATAGCTGTGGTTCTGCCAGCGGATCATGCTGGTCATGCCGGGACTCAGGGTCTGATGCACCAGCAGGTCGTGCAGGGCGAAAAAGATCGGTCGCAACACCAGCGCGACCACCAGCATCCACGTCAACTCGAGAGCGTGGTCACTGAAGAAATTCGGGTTAGGCGTGCCTTGGGCCAGATCGATGATGCGGCTCAGGTAACTGAACAGCGCCACCTCGATCAGCGAGGCAAACAGGCCGATGACGAGCAGGGCGGCGAAGCTCGGCCAGACCTGCTTCAGGTAATAGATGTAGAAGGGCCAGACGCGGTCCGGCGGGGACGCCGTCGGGGCGTCGCGGAAGATATCGATCAGTTGTTCGAAACGGCGATAGAGCATCAGATAACCGCCCGGAATCCGGGCTCTCCTTTTATCAGTGCGAGCGGCGCAGGCTCAGCCCGGCGCCGCTCGATATGCCCGGCGAAACTCAGTCGATGCGCTTGGCCGACTTGATGATCACAGGGTCGACCGGCACGTTTTGCATGCCGCTTTTGGTGGTGGTCTGCGAGTTGACGATGACGTCTACGACGTCCATGCCCTTGACCACTTTCGCAAACACCGCGTAACCGGCGTCACGGCCCGGGTCGAGGAAGGCGTTGTCGGCAACGTTGATGAAGAACTGGCTGGTGGCCGAGTCAGGGTTGGAGGTGCGCGCCATCGACAGGGTGCCGCGAACGTTGTGCAGGCCATTGCTGGCTTCGTTCTTGATCGGCGCCTTGGTGTCTTTCTGTTGCATCTGCTGAGTGAAACCGCCGCCCTGGGCCATGAAGCCCGGGATCACACGATGGAAAATGGTGTTGTTGTAGAAACCGCTGTCGACGTACTCAAGAAAGTTCTTGGTACTGATCGGTGCCTTGACCGGGTCCAGTTCGATTTCGATCTGGCCGTTGGTCGTGTCCAGCAGCACGTGGGGTGCTTTGGCCGGCGTGGCAGCCATCAGGTTGGCGGCGAACAGCACGGTACCAGCGGCGAGGGCGAGTTTTTTCAGCATGGGTCAGTGATCCTGAGATTGAAGGTCGGCTGCCTGTAGAAATTCCAGCAGCGTTTGATTGAAACGTTCGGGTTGATCGAGCGGAGTGACGTGGCGCGAATCGGCAATCACCGCCAGCCGCGCATTCGGCAATAGTTTCACATAGGTTTCTTTCAATGCCACCGGTGTGTAGTCACGGTCGGCGCTGATGACGAGCGTTGGACAGGACACCCGGGAAAGTCGTTCCTGAACGCCCCAGCCAACAATCGCATCGAAGCTGGCGAGATAAGCACGTTTGTCGTTTTTTGCCCAGCGTTCAGCCATTTTACGGCGCAGATCGGCTTGTTCCGGTTTTGGAAAAAGTTTGCTGCCGAGGGCCTTGCCGATGGTTTCCAGGCTGAGCAGGCGCATCAGGCTCCAGCGCTTGAACCACTGCCAGTAATCGTCGCGAGTGCGCACTTTGACTTGTGGCGCGCTGTTGACGATGGTCAGGCTCTTGAGAAGTTGCGGCTGATCGACGGCCAGTTGAAAGCCGATCATGCCGCCCATCGACAGCCCGACGTAATGCACCGGGCCGAGCTTCAGGTGTTCGGCCAGAGCCACCAGGTCAGCGCTGAAACCGGCGATGCTGTAGCGTTCGCGCGGTTTGTCCGAACGCCCGTGGCCGCGAATGTCCGCGACGATCACCCGGTAGTGCGCGGCCAGCGCCGGGATCTGCATCTCCCAGTCCAGCGTGCTCGAGCCGAGCCCGTGAACCAGCAGCAACGGCGCACCGTGGCCATATGCCTCGTAGTGCAGGTTGCAACCTTCGTGCTCGAAATACGCCATCGGTGAACTCCGTGTCAGGCTTGTTCGGGGGCGGCGAACGGTGCGTCCAGCGGCAAGGTGTCGAAGGTGCGCAACAACTCGATGAGGATTTGCGTGGCCGGGCCCAGGGGTTTTTCCTTGTTCGTGTACAGGTAGAAGTTGGAGTTGCGGCTGCGACCCTGATCCAACGGTAGCAGCTTGAGCGAACCTTCTTTCAATTCCCGTTCGATCATGTGGCGCGGCAGCCAGGCGAAGCCCAGGCCGTTGCTGACGAAGGTGGCCGCCGTGGCCAGGCTGCCGACCGTCCAGCGCTGCTCCGCGCCGAGCCAGCCGACGTCCCGTGGCTGCTGGCGGCCGGAGTCGCGAATCACCACTTGCATCTGGTTTTCCAGGTCCTGGAAGCTCAGCTCGCGGTTGAGCCGGTGCAGTGAGTGTTCCGGGTGGGCGACGGCGATGAATTCGACATCGCACAACTCGGCGCCGAGATAACCGGGAATGCTCAGCCCGGTGATCGCCAGATCGGCGACGCCTTCGAGCAATACTTCCTCCACGCCCGACAGGACTTCTTCGCGCAGACGCACGCGGCAGCCACGGCTTTGCGGCATAAACGCGGTCAGCGCGCGGACGAGGCGGGCGCTCGGATAGGCCGCATCGACCACCAGTCGCACTTCCGCTTCCCAGCCTTGCTCCATGTGATGGGCGAGGTCCTCCAGTTGGCTGGCCTGTTTCACCAGTTGGCGCGAGCGCCGAAGCAGCACGCCGCCGGCTTCGGTGAGCACGGCTTTGCGCCCGTCGATGCGCAGCAGCGGCACGCCGAGCTGGTCCTGCATGCGCGCCACGGTGTAGCTCACCGACGACTGCGAACGATGCAGGGCCTCGGCGGCCTGGGCGAATCCGCCGTGGTCGACCACGGCCTGCAATGTTCGCCACTGATCAAGGGTTACGCGGGGCGCTTTCATCAATAGCTCCTCTTGTCCTAAGCTGGCCGTCCCTCATGGAGACTGCCGAATGAAAAAATTCTGTTGTGTGCTGCTGGCGCTGCTGCCGTTGACCGCGTTTGCCTATCCGATCGATGTGCAGAAGGATCTCAACGGCATGAAGATCGACTACGAGACTTTCGATACCGACAACGACATCGGCTCGATCCGGGTGGCCAACTACGGGGACGTCGACGCGACCTGCCGGGCAGTGTTCAGCAACGGTCCGGAAGCACCGCGCACGCGCAGCATCGACGTACCGGCCGGCAAACATAAAAACGCCACGGCCAAGTTCACCCGCGAGATCATCAAGCTGCGCATCAAACTGACCTGCACCCCGAAATAAGCGGTTTTCCATTTGTAGGAGTGAGCCTGCTCGCGATAGCGGTGTATCAGGTACATCAATGTTGCCTGACACACTGCTATCGCGAGCAGGCTCACTCCTACAAGGGTATGCGTTAGCTTATAAACGAATTTATCGATGGGTTACAGCGGATATTTGCGCTTTTTTATCGATTCAACGCTGTTTAACCTTCACTCCATCGACTTACAACATTCTCGGATGGAGGCTACACACCATGTCCCGCGTTCTGATCATCGAAAGCAGCGCCCGCCAGCAAGACTCGGTTTCCCGTCAACTGACCCAGACCTTCATCGCTCAATGGAAAGCCGCGCACCCTGCCGATCAGATCACCGTGCGTGACCTCGCCGTGAACCCGGTGCCGCATCTGGACAGCAACTTGCTGGGTGGCTGGATGAAACCCGCCGAGCAGCGTAACGACGCCGAGCAATCCTCGCTGGATCGCTCCAACGCCTTGACCGATGAATTGCTCGCCGCCGATGTGCTGGTCATGGCTGCGCCGATGTACAACTTTGCGATCCCGAGCACCCTCAAGGCCTGGCTCGATCATGTGCTGCGTGCGGGCGTGACGTTCAAATACACCGAAACCGGCCCGCAAGGCCTGCTCAACGGCAAGCGTGCCTTTGTGTTGACCGCCCGCGGTGGTGTGTATGCCGGTGGTCCGGCGGATCATCAGGAACCGTATTTGCGTCAGGTCATGGGGTTCATTGGTATCCATGACGTGACCTTTATCCATGCCGAGGGCATGAACCTGGGCGGTGACTTCCAGGAGAGGGGGCTGAATCAGGCCAACGCCAAATTGTCTCAGGTCGCTTGATCGGTTAATCGCCAGATAATCGCTGGATGGTCTAGTGATCTGGCGCAACCCCTTCAAGGCTCTACGCGCATCGAACCTCCCTTTGCACTTTGCTCCTGAGTGCTGTAGCCCGATTGAACGCTTTAGCGAGATCGGGCTTTTTTTTGTCTGCGATTTGATGAGCAGGATAGATTTCCTTGTAGGAGTGAGCCTGTTCGCGATAGCGGTCGTTCAGACGCATCAGTTTTGACTGAAACACCGCCATCGCGAGCAGGCTCACTCCTACAGGGGATTGTGTTGTCAGTGGGTTCGCGGTCTGGCGCAAAAACCGCTATCGTCGCCGCCATTCGATTTTCGAGGCGAGTATGGGCTATCTACTTTTTGTCACGCTGATCCAGGCGTTCTCTTTCAGTCTGATCGGCGAATACCTCGCCGGTCACGTCGACAGTTACTTTGCGGTGCTGGTGCGTGTGGTGCTGGCCGGGTTGATGTTTATTCCGTTGACACGTTGGCGTTCGGTGGAGCCGGCGTTCATGCGTGGCATGCTGCTGATCGGCGCCTTGCAGTTCGGCGTGACTTACGTCTGTCTGTATCTGAGCTTCCGCGTGCTGACCGTACCGGAGGTGTTGCTGTTTACCATTCTCACGCCGTTGCACGTGACGTTGATCGAAGACGCGCTGAACCGCCGCTTCAACCCGTGGGCGTTGATCGCCGCGCTGGTGGCAGTCGGTGGCGCGGCGGTGATTCGTTTCGACAGCATCAGTCCGGACTTCTTTATGGGCTTCCTGCTGCTGCAACTGGCTAACTTCACCTACGCCGCCGGACAGGTGCTGTACAAGCATCTGGTGGCGAAACACCCGAGTGATCTGCCGCATTACCGCCGCTTCGGTTATTTCTACCTGGGCGCATTGATGGTGGTACTGCCGGCGTTTCTGCTGTTCGGCAAGTCGAACTTTCTACCAGAGGCGCCACTGCAATGGGCGGTGTTGCTGTTCCTGGGGCTGGTTTCGACGGCATTGGGCCTGTACTGGTGGAACAAGGGCGCGTGCATGGTCAATGGCGGCACCCTGGCGGTGATGAACAACCTGCATGTGCCGGTGGGGTTGTTGTTGAATTTGCTGATCTGGAATCAGCATGAGGAACTGGGGCGGTTGTTCCTCGGCGGCAGTGTGATCCTCGCCGCTGTGTGGATCAGCCGGTTGGGGATTCGAAAATCCGCGGCCACCGCGTAACCGCTGATTCACAAATACCAATGTGGGAGCGGGCTTGCTCGCGAAGGCGTCAGGTCAGTCAATCTCTTTGTTGAATGACACTGCGCTTTCGCGAGCAAGCCCGCTCCCACAGTTTCGATTTGCAGGGTTACATAACGTGTTTTTCAGGCTCCGGAATGCTCGCCGAGCCCAACACCGCCGGCAATAACCCCGCGCGCAAGTCCCCGCCACTGGGCTGTTGATACAGACTCAGTCCGAACTCCGGCAGCACCGCCAGCAGATAATCAAAAATATCCCCCTGAATCCGCTCGTAATCGGCCCACACGGTGGTGCGGGTGAAGCAGTAGATTTCCAGCGGAATGCCCTGCGCGGTGGTTTGCATCTGGCGAACCATGCAGGTCATGTTCGGCTGAATTTCCGGATGACTCTTCAGGTACGCCAGCGCATAAGCGCGAAAGGTGCCGACATTGGTCATGCGCCGACGGTTGGCCGACATCGCCGCGACATTGCCTTGGGCCTCGTTCCACGCCTTGAGCTCGGCTTTCTTGCGACTCATGTAGTCGGTCAGCAGGTGCACTTGCGAGAGCTTTTCTTCTTCGTCATCGCGGATGAAACGCACGCCGCTGGCATCGATGAACAGGCTGCGCTTGATCCGTCGTCCGCCGGATTGCTGCATGCCGCGCCAGTTCTTGAACGACTCGGACATCAGGCGCCAGGTCGGGATCGAGACGATGGTCTTGTCGAAATTCTGCACCTTGACCGTGTGCAGGGTGATATCGACCACGTCGCCATCGGCGCCGACCTGCGGCATCTCGATCCAGTCGCCAACGCGCAGCATGTCGTTGCTGGTCAACTGCACGCTGGCGACGAATGACAGCAACGTGTCCTTGTAGACCAACAGGATCACCGCCGACATTGCACCCAGACCCGACAGCAGCAACAGCGGCGAACGGTCGATCAGGGTGGCGACAATGATGATCGCGCCGAACACGTACAAGACCATTTTTGCCAGTTGAACATAGCCTTTGATCGAGCGCGTGCGGGCGTGTTCGGTGCGCGCATAGATGTCGAGCAAGGCATTGAGCAGGGCGCTGATCGCCAGCAGCAGGAAAAGAATGGTGAACGCCAGCGCCACGTTGCCGAGAAAATTCATCGAGGTTTTGCTCAGTTCCGGCACCAGATGCAGGCCGAACTGGATCACCAGCGATGGCGTCATCTGCGCCAGGCGCTGAAACACCTTGTTGTGCCGGAAGTCATTGATCCAGTGCAGGGCTGGCTGGCGACCGAGCATGCGGCTGGCGTGCAGGATCAGGTAGCGCGCCACTCGTCCGAGCACGAGCGCGATCACCAGCAGCACCATCAGCGCCAGTCCCGACTGCAAGAGCGGATGCTGTTCAAGGGTGCCCCAGAGGTCCTGGGCGTTGAGCCAGAGCTGTTTGATATCCATAAGCGAAACGTTTCTTCTATAAAGACGCGAGGGGCAATTAGAGCATTTAAGACGCTGCGTATTGCGGTCGGCGACAAAACGGGCAACAAAAAAACCACTGATTGTCACCGTTTGCACAAAGAAACTCGGCCTGAGTGCTCGAAACCGGTAATCTATGCAGCTGTTTTTTTGCATATCTTCGAGGTAGCACCCGTGTTTTCCCAATTCGCCCTGCACGAACGCCTGCTTAAAGCCGTGGCCGAGCTGAAATTTGTCGAGCCAACGCCTGTGCAAGCCGCGGCCATTCCGCTGGCGCTCCAAGGGCGTGATTTGCGGGTGACGGCGCAAACCGGTAGCGGCAAGACTGCCGCTTTCGTTCTGCCGATCCTCAATCGTCTGATCGGGCCGGCGAAGATTCGCGTCAGCATCAAGACGCTGATCCTGCTGCCGACCCGCGAACTGGCCCAGCAGACGTTGAAGGAAGTTGAGCGCTTCGCGCAGTTCACCTTCATCAAGTCCGGCCTGATCACCGGCGGTGAAGACTTCAAGGTCCAGGCGGCGATGCTGCGCAAGGTGCCGGACATCCTCATCGGTACGCCGGGGCGGATGATCGAGCAACTCAACGCCGGCAACCTCGACCTCAAAGAAGTCGAAGTGCTGGTACTCGACGAAGCCGACCGCATGCTCGACATGGGCTTCGCCGAAGACGTGCAACGTCTGGTCGACGAATGCCCGAACCGTCAGCAGACCATGCTGTTCTCCGCCACCACTGGCGGTTCCGGCCTGCGCGAGATGATCGCCAAGGTGCTGAACAATCCTGAGCACTTGCAGCTCAATGCGGTCAGCCAACTGAACTCGACGACGCGTCAGCAAATCATCACCGCCGACCACAATCAGCACAAAGAGCAGATTGTGAACTGGCTGCTGGCCAACGAGACCTACCAGAAAGCCATCATCTTCACCAACACCCGCGCCATGGCCGACCGCATTTATGGCCGTCTCGTGGCTCAGGAATACAAGGCGTTCGTGCTGCACGGCGAGAAAGACCAGAAGGATCGCAAACTGGCGATCGATCGCCTGAAGCAGGGCGGCGTGAAGATCCTCGTCGCGACTGACGTTGCGGCCCGTGGTCTGGACGTCGATGGCCTGGACATGGTGATCAACTTCGACATGCCACGCAGCGGCGACGAGTACGTACACCGTATCGGTCGTACCGGCCGCGCCGGCAACGATGGCCTGGCGATCTCGCTGATCTGCCACGGCGACTGGAACCTGATGTCGAGCATCGAGCGCTACTTGAAGCAGAGCTTCGAGCGCCGCACGATCAAGGAAGTCAAAGGCACCTACGGCGGGCCGAAAAAGGTCAAGGCCTCGGGCAAAGCCGTCGGCGTGAAGAAGAAAAAGACCGACGCCAAGGGCGACAAAAAGAAAACCGCCGCCAAGACGCCGACCAAGCGCAAGAGCGTCAACCGTCCAAAGCCGGATTCTCTGGTGAGCAGCGACGGCATGGCCCCGCTCAAGCGCCGCAAGCCGGCCGAGCCTGCGGCTGAGTAAGCTTTAGTATCGCGCATAAAAAAACCGGACATTGTCCGGTTTTTTTATGTCTCAACTGTCGGCTTTTTTCTCCGCCGAACCCAGTTCCTGCAAGCGCTTATCGATCAGCTGACACTTGTCAGGTAGATCGGCGCTGGCCGTGCCCAGATTCATTTTCTGCAACTCGGCGTTGATTTCCTTGGCCTTGGCCGGATTTTGCTCGGTGAGTTTCGCAACCTCCTTGGCCAGTTGCTCACGTTTGACCGCGGCCTCTTCGGGCGTACAGGCCCAGACGGGCAGGGCACAGGCGAGCGTAGCGGCGAGGGACAGCTTGATCAGGGTTTTCATGGGCAGGCCTCAGTTCCGGTTAAGGCGGGTTAACCGGTTGAGGGCTAAAGCCTGGGAAAAGTTCAGTGTGCTTAGCAGTGAGGATTTGGATCAGAAGTCCAACTCACTTAGCGAAGTGCCGATGCAGCGATCAAAGATATCGATAAGAGGTTGATCAACTCCGTAGAAGGAGTGAATGCATGCATCAATCCATCCTTCGCGATCCACTGAATGCCAATCGATTGAATAGCCTGCGTTGAGAATAATGTACTCAAAGACGATACGCTGGGTTCGTCCGTTACCTTCTCTGAACGGGTGGGCAACGTTGATATTTCCATACGTCTCGGCCACGGTGTGGATGAGGTGATCACGAGAATAGTCCTCGAACCAGCCCGCAGCGGCCATTTTCGAAAACTCTTTTTCGACCTCGCGCTCAATGAAGTCCGGGCTGCAAAAACGGGTGCTGCCTTTGCTGATCGCCAGCGTGCGGATTTCACCCGCCCAAGAATAAACTTTTTCGAATAAGGTGCGGTGAACGTCCCTCAACGTAGCAAGACTGTACGGAGGGGTAATGAATTCAAGCTTCGCGGCAGCTACTTCGTTGATATAGCGTTCCGCTTCGTCCAGATCCTCCGCAGTGCGTAAATCGAGCAGATTGATGAGTACGTCTGACCCCGGATAGCAATCCGGGGCTTGGTCAGCACCGTATTTATCATTACTCAAGGTTTTACGTGCCGGACGGCTTTCAAGGCAGCCTCCCGAGTAGGAAGTTTGATGTCTCCATCGCAAGGCGAAGGAGCGAAACCTTCCAGACGCAAACTAGCTGCGAAGTTGGCTCTGCGATGCTTGGCGAACCAAACTTTCTTGGTTTCTAAACTGAGCTTTTCCATCCTGCCCCCTCAATGTCAGGTGCGCCTATTATAGCGGACGGGCACCCGATGGGCCCGATGACCTAGCATCGCACAATCGAAAGTCCTGGTGAATCCACTCGCCGTGCGCTTTCGGCGCAGAAGTACGCCAGGCTAGCCTACGGTCACAGATTACGCTCAAGAACGCTGCTCGCCATGACAGCAGCCCGGCTTCATCGCTTCGTCGTACCGATCATGATGCCGCACCCATTCCATGATCTCGTCCTCATTTCTGCCCTTGGGCGTCAGATCAAGGTAGTGGTAAGCGCCGACCAGCATGTCCAGGCCTCGGGCGTAAGTGGAGTAGGTATGGAATATCTCGCCTTGGTCGTTTCGATAAAACACGCTCAGCCCCGGCATTTCTTCCTCGGCGCTGTCGGTTTTTTCGTAGTTGTACGTGGCTTTTCCCTCCGCGACGTCTTCAGCCCGAGCGCAGACGCCGAAGTCGTAATTGAAGTCGCAACCCTCGGACGAAACCCAGTCGAATTTCCAGCCCATCCTTTGTTTGAATGCCTGAAACTCGTTAAACGGCGCGTGGGACACTGCCACCACCGCGACATCGTGGTGGGCCAGATGTTGATTGGCGCCGTCGATGTGATCACTGAGGAACGAGCAGCCCTGGCAACCTTCCTGCCAATCTTTGGCGAACATGAAGTGGTAAATGATCAACTGGCTGTGCTTGCCGAACAGGTCGTTGAGTTTCAGTTCGCCGCTCGCGCTCTGGAAATGGTAATCCTTGTCGACCTTGACCCACGGCAGGGCGCGGCGCTCGGCGCTGAGGCGGTCGCGCTCCCGGGTGAAGGCTTTTTCGTGGGCCAGGTGTTGCTGGCGGGCGGCGAGCCAGGCTTCGCGTGTTACCACCGGATGGTTCTCAACGTTCATGACGATGTCTCCTGCGGGGTTAAACCGGCTGTTTCAGACTAGTCGTTTAACGTACCGAAGAATCGACACACCGTCGGTCGGTCGGACGCCGTAAATGCGGCTGAACGGCTGCGCAGCGCTTCGGTCACAACCTTTGAACGCGGCACACATCACCCGCACCGGAGGTTGGATCAGGATGACGACTTATAACTGGGATTTGATTGAGCGTTTGCTGCATGAAGTGCAGAACAGCGCTGGCCACAGCTTCGCCCCACGCGCTTATGCCGAGGACCATGCGGCCGAGAAAGCCAGCGCTGGCGAGCCGATCGACAATCTGGACCACTTGAAAACCCTGGCCTGTGATTATGAAAAGCTCTTGCTTGAGCGCGGCTACATCGAGCCGCGTCCGGACCATGAGGGCAGTACCGGCAATAATTTCATTCTGACGCCGCGTGGTTCCAGCCTGCTGAGCCTGATCGACAGCAGCATTCCCGGCAATGACCATCCGCGTCAGGTGCTGGATGAGCAGGAGGATGCGCTGGATGAAGTGACATTTGATGAAGTCGCCTCCAAGGCGCAGATTGCCTGACTGAACACCGACCCCTGTAGGAGTGAGCCTGCTCGCGATAGCGGTCTCTCAGTCACAGATGTACTGACAGGGAAAACGCTATCGCGAGCAGGCTCACTCCTACAGGGGGATGTGTATTTCTCAAGATTTGTGTGCGGCCTTCAGGCACTTCAGGTCATTGAAGTCTTTGCGCACGCCCTCGATCTTCTTCAACAAGCGCTCTCGCTGTTGCGGCGTGCTCTCGGCCATAAGGTCGACAAACAGTGCACGTGCCTGCGCTTCCGTGTTGGCGTAGGCCTTGCGGTAATCCGCTGTCCATAACTGCTCGCGGTTGACCAGAAGCGTCTCGATGCGTTGTGGGAATTGCGGACTCTGGCGTTGCGCAACGGCGGCGCTGAACTGTTGCTGCCAATGGGCGCGGTTGGCAATCCACTGGGTGTTCTGATCGCCCAGCGCGTTGCTCCAGGCTGCGACGCGTTGCTTCTGCGTGTCGCTCAACGGTCCCAGCCAGTCATTCAGGCGCTTTTCCATGCGCTCTCCGCGTTCCTTGATCTGTTGCGCCAAGGGCGGTTTGAGGTATTCCTGCTGGCGCTTGCGCAGATCCTTGGCGAACGCGTCGTTCATTTCCGCGACCTGTTTATCGTCCAGGCCTTGCAGCAGTTCGATGGCCGACGGGGTGATTTCCCGCGCGGTTTCGGCGATCGCCTGTTTGGCTTCGGCGGTGCGTTCCTGCAGGGCGGCGTCGGTGATTTGATTGCGTTCGACCATGGCCTGCAATCGGTCCAGCCAGTCAAGGTAACCCGGCAATTGTGTGGTGCAATGCCAGCTCAAGTGGCCTTTGAGGCGTTCGTTGAACCAGTCTTTCTGCTCGCCGTTCATGTCCACGTAGTCGCCAAGCGTCCACGGGATGATCACGTCGAGGTTGCGGTAGGCCAGGCCGACACGGCTGCAGGCGCCGAGGGCGAGAGTGAAGATCAGCAGGGCGGCAATCTGTTTGAACCAGCGAGACATGGGCAAATCCTTGCGAGAGCCTGGCTTCGGGAATCTGATTCTTATGTGATGCAGGATGCGCGCGGCAGTTCAGCCGATCAATAGAAGGCGTGGGCAGCCTTGAGGGTGACGAGACCGTCGCACTGGCTGTTGTGCCCGGAATAGGCCGAACAATCGCTGCCGCTGAGGCTGGAATTGCTATAGATCAGGTCGAGATCGACGCCCATGAACGGCCGGGACAACTTCACCGACCAGTCGGTGAAACTGCTGATATAGCCACCGTCCACCGCGGCGGGGGTGTTCAGTTGATGGGTAGTGTATTTCATGCTGACACCGATGCCGAACGGTTGGTTACCGCCGAGATCGGCAAACAGCGTGTTGTTCTGTTTATCCGGGTCGTTGCTCAAGGCGACGCCGAAGCGGCTGCCGAGCAGGGTCAGCCCGCCGAACACCTCCTGACTGTCGAGGGTGTCCACGCGAGGATAGCTGTAGTGGATCATTCCGACTTCATAGCCGAGGGTCTGATCGAAAGGCTGCTTAAAGCCTACGTAGGAGTCGATTTCAAGATTCTTGCCCGGCGTGATGCCCATGCTCGGTGCGTATTGGCCGAAATACACGCCGCTGTCGTGACTCAAGTCGAGGCCGCCATGGAATGAGCCGACCGCCGCCGGTTTCACCAGGCCCTGGGCCATGCTGCGGCTGGGAGTCGTGCCGAGTTTGAGATCGAAATCGCCCAGTTCGCGCTGAAAAACCTGGGCGTGCGCGGTCGCTGCCGATAGCAGGCTGACGAGCAATAAACAGGAAGATAGGCGCATGCGTCACTCCATGAACCGCGAGCGCAGGACCATGGGCCTGCTGAAACGCTTGATCTAGACGCGTGCAAGGATACCGGCGAATGCTCGGCATTGATGGCCGTTCGTCGATTTTCGAGGTTTTTGTTTAAAGCGAAGGGGGAATTGCGCGGTGCCAGTCCAGGCGCTTCGAAGCTCAAAGCGCCTCTGGACGGGGGTAAACCGGGTTGTTACTTCTTGCCCAGGCTGATCTGCTTGGACGGGCCGAACGTCTGGCCGCTGACGCCTTTGGCAATTTGCTGAATTTCGCCGCCGGATTTGAGGAACGCTGCGATTTGATCGTTAATCGATTCGCTGGTTTCAACGGCTGGAGCTGGCTTTGCTTTGCTGGTGGATGCTTTTACACGCATGGCGGCCATTAACCTTTAGAAAAGTAACTCGGCCAGGCATCGTACAGGAATAACTTGACAATTGCTTGGTAAATATCCCCCGGAATAACCAACCCCGGCGCTGCATTATTGTCGCTTCGATGTTCGTAATAGGTGGCTAAGCTGCTGTTTTAAATACGAACATTTATTCTGACGGTGCTTCGGCGGATGGCCGCCACGCGCTCGGCTGGACTGACGAGTGGCATCTCGTCGGGCTGCAAACGAGGAAAATCAATGCGTTGAAGCAGATTTAGCGCTGCGAGGATCTGGCGCCCGACGTTGCCGGTAAAAACGGGTAGAATGCCGCCCACGCAATGAGGGTTCTGGAAATGGCTTTAGTCGGGCGTTACAACAGTTTGCAAGTGGTTAAACACACTAACTTCGGTTTATATCTGGACGGCGGTGCTGACGGCGAGATTCTGTTGCCCAACCGTTATATCCCCAAAGATATTCCCAGCGAAGATGAAGACTGGCTCAATGTTTTTATTTATCTGGACAGTGAAGACAAACTTCTCGCCACCACGGAAAAACCGAAAGTTCAGGTCGGCGAATTTGCCAGCCTGAAAGTGGTTGAAGTCAACAGCATCGGGGTATTCCTCGATTGGGGGCTGCCAAAGGATCTGTTGTTGCCATACTCGGAAGAGAAACGGCAGATGACCGCCGGCGACTATTGCGTGGTGCATGTCTACCTCGACAAACACACCCGCCGCATCACCGCCACCGCGCGGCTTGATCGTTATCTGGACAAGACCCCTGCGACTTATAGCCCGGGCCAGGAAGTTGACCTGCTGGTGGCCGAAGCCACCGACATGGGCTTCAAGGCGATCATCAACAACAAGCACTGGGGCTTGATCCATAAAAACGAAATCTTCAAGTTCATGCGCTCGGGCATGCGCGAAAAAGGCTTCATCAAGGAAGTGCGCGCCGACGGCAAAATCAGCCTGAGCCTGCAACCGGTCGGCCAGGAAGCGGCCAGCAGCCTGAGTTCGAAGATCCTCGGCAAGTTGCGTGAAAACGACGGCACCCTGGCGGTCAGCGACAAGAGCGACCCGGCGTTGATCAGCAGCCTGTTCGGCGTCAGCAAAGGCAACTTCAAGAAAGCCATCGGTTCGCTGTACAAGGAAGGCAAGATCGTCATTCACGCCGATCGCATTGAACTGACCTGAGTTCTCGCAGGCCCATGTTGGCGCTGCCGAAGGCTCGGGCCGCGTTCGGACGATCTGTTGATCTTGATCTTGAAAAAACAGATCAAAAACATCGCAGCCGTCGGCAGCGCCTACATCAAGAGAGATGAGCAAATGAAAAAGCCGCTGATCGCATACGTCGCTACGCTGCTGACATTTTTGTTGCTCGACGGCATCTGGCTCGGGCTGCTGATGGCGCCGACCTATCGCGAACTGCTCGGTGCGCTGATGCTGGAAAAACCGCTGCTGGTCCCCGTAGCGGTTTTTTATTGCCTGTACGTTTTCGGCTGTGTGGTGTTTGTGGTGTTGCCGGCGCTGAGCTGGCAGCGAGCGGCGAAGCTCGGTGCGCTGTTGGGGCTGGTGGCCTATGGCACCTATGACCTGACCAATTGGGCGACCCTGCGCGGCTGGTCGATGCAGGTGAGTTTGATGGACTGGGCGTGGGGAACGGTGGCGACTGCAGTTGCCTGCACGGTGGGTTATTTGATGGCGAAGCGATTCGCATGAGCTGATCTTTCAGTTGCGTTGGCAATGCTGGCCACTTCGCGAGCAAGCCCGCTCCCACAATGAATTCCCCTCGTTCACACATTCCACTTCCACCACAAATCCCCTGTGGGAGCGGGCTTGCCCGCGAATGACGGCGCAGCCGTCAACCATTCAGCACTGGCGTCACTGGCGAACTAAATGTCTTTTCCAGACGCCTTTTTCCGCGCGTCTGATTGATAATCCTCAACATTGATTTCTGACCATTGGATGGCCTGCCATGTTGTGTGCGTACGAGGTGTTGCGGTGAGTGCCGAGCGGCGTAATGCCGACGGGTTTGCCCTGCAAGTGATGATCGGCCTGTGCCTGATCTGGGGTGTGCAACAAGTGCTGATCAAGTGGGCTGCCGCAGACATCGCGCCGGTGATGCAGGCGGCGGGGCGCTCGGGGATTTCCGCGCTGCTGGTCGGCCTGCTGATCTGCTGGAAGGGCGGCTGGGATCAGGTCGGCAGCACTTGGCGTGGCGGCTTGCTGGCCGGTGCGTTGTTTGGTCTGGAGTTCCTGTTCATCGCTGAAGGTCTGCAACTGACGACCGCCGCGCACATGTCGGTGTTCCTGTATACCGCGCCGATTTTTACTGCACTCGGCGTGCATTTCCTGCTGGCCAGTGAGCGCCTGCGACCGTTGCAATGGCTGGGGATTCTGCTCGCGTTCATCGGCATCGCGATTGCCTTCGCGGGCGGTGTGTCGTGGGATAACCTCGACCGGCGCATGCTGCTGGGCGATGCCTTCGGCGTGCTGGCCGGCGCTTGCTGGGGCGCGACCACCGTAGTGGTGCGTGCCTCGCGATTGTCGGAAGCGCCGGTAACGCTGACCTTGTTTTATCAGTTAATGGTCGGTTTCATCGGCCTGCTGTTGATTGCGCTGTTCAGCGGCCAGATCACCCACGTCAGCCTGACCACCGTGGCGGTGGCCAGCGTGCTGTTTCAGGGACTGGTGGTGTCGTTCTTCAGTTACCTGGTGTGGTTCTGGCTGCTGCGCCGTTATCTGGCGGCCAACCTGGCGGTGTTCTCGTTCATGACGCCGTTGTTCGGCGTGACCTTCGGCGTGCTGCTGCTCGGAGAAGCGTTGAGCCTGAACTTCGTCATCGGCGCCGTACTGGTGTTGCTCGGCATCACGTTCGTCAGTGCCGAACAGTGGCTGCGTCGGCGTTTGCGCAAAGCGCTGGGCCAGCGTTAGTCGACTGCCGCGCCAGACCTCCGGCAATCAACAGGCCTGCGCCGGCGATGACCAGTGCCGGCTGCAAACCGCCACTGAAATGACTGCTCAGCGCCGCCAGCAACGGGCCGCTGAGCTGGCCGATGGCAAAGCACGCCGTCAGCAGGCCGGCATTACGCTGGACAGCGTGGGGCGCCAGCTCCCGCGAGCGCTGCATGACCAGTTGCATGCAGGCCAGAAACGGCGTGCCGCACAGGAGCACGCCCAACGCCAGGCCGAGGCCACTGCCCAGCAGGCAGGCAAACACGCCGGCCGCTTGCAGCCACAGCGTCGCCATCAGCCAGTGCCGCGTGGTTTCGCGATCATGCCGGCGCAAGCTCACCAGCCACACGCCAATCGCCGCGCCCAGGCCGAAGCACGGCCAGAACAGATCTGCTTGCCATTGCCCGTGAAACTGCGCATTGGCCATTTGCGCGAGAAACGTCGCCGGGATGATGTAGCCGATGCCGTACAGCGCGTACACCAGCGCCAACCTGCCGATGCCACGACTTGCTGAAGCCACTTGGGTCGTCGCTGCCGTCACTACAACCGGGGGCTGCGGCAGGAGCCGCCAGACCCCGAGCATCATCAGCAACGCGGCGCCGGCATAAATCAGCCACAGCGTCGCTGATGTCTGCTGCAATCGATGTGAGATCAGCGCCAGCGACCCCGTCAGAAAAATTCCCAGACCCGGCCCGGCAAAGACCAGCGCGCCCCAGCGTGGCCGACCCGCTGCCGCCGCCAGTGGCTGACTGAGTGACGTGATCATCACCAGCACCCAGGCGCTGGCGACGCCGGTGCCAAAGCGCAGCATCAGGTGCGACCAGAAACCGTTGGCCCAGAACGAGGCCAGTGTCAGCAGCACGCATAGCCACAAACCGCCGTGCAGGCGGCGCTGCACCTGCTGCGGACGATGCGCGAACATCGCATCCACGGCACCCAGTAGATAGCCGAGGTAGTTGGCCGCCGCGATCAGGCCGGCGGCCGTCAGGTCGAACTGGCCTTCGCTGAGCAGATGCGGCATTTGCGGAGTCAGGGCGAAACGTCCGATGCCCATGGCCATCATCAGGGCAACGAAGCAGGCGGATAAGCGAATCAGCGGCGACATGGTCGGGCTTCCGTCAAAAGAACAATGACCGTCAGGCTAGGGCTGATTGACTTTCTTTAAAATTGAATAATAGTGAGTAACTTGTTCTGTTCAGGAGAAAGTTTGTGGAGTTCAGCCAACTGCGGATTTTTCAGGCCGTTGCCGAAGAAGGTTCGATCACCCGTGCTGCCGAACGCCTGCACCGGGTACCGTCGAATCTGTCGACCCGCCTGAAACAGCTTGAAGAGCAATTGGGCGTCGAACTGTTCGTCCGCGAGCGTCAGCGTTTGCAGTTGTCGCCTGCGGGAAAAGTCCTGCTGGACTACACCGGCAAGTTGTTCGCCCTGCGTGACCAGGCCAGTGCTGCGGTGATGGGCGGTCAACCGGCGGGGGATTTTGCCTTGGGCACCATGTACAGCACGGCGGCGATCCATCTGCCGGCGTTGCTGGCGCGTTATCACAAGCAGTACCCGGCGGTGAATCTGCAAGTGCAGTCGGCGCCGAGCGGTGAGTTGCTTGAAGGTCTGCTCAGCGGACGCCTTGATGCCGCGTTGGTCGATGGCCCGCTGGAACTGGCCGGACTCGACGGCGTGCCGTTGTGCGAAGAACGGCTGGTGCTGATCACCGAAATCGATCATCCGCCGGTGCGCAGCGCGCTTGATGTGCAGGGGCGCGCGGTGTTCACCTTTCGGCAGGGCTGCTCTTATCGCATGCGCCTGGAAGCCTGGTACGCCCACTACCACGCGGCCATGGGCCGGGCGATGGAAATCGAGTCGTATCAGGGCATGCTCGCCTGCGTGATCGCCGGCAGTGGCGTGGCGCTGATGGCGGAATCGATGCTGGCCAGTCTGCCCGGCCGCGAAAGTGTCGCGGCGCATCCGCTGGCCGAGCCGTTCGTGGCTGCGACAACGTGGCTCATGTGGCGCAAAGGCATGGTCGGAGCGAATCTCAATGCATGGATCGAGGTGCAGCAAGCGGTCTATCCCGCGCCTGCGCTGGAGACCCGTGAAATAGCGTGAACCTGTTGCAACAGATTCTGTTCAATTCAGTAACAGATCATTGCGGATTTCACCGAGCATTGCGTAGGACTTCGGACTATTATCAGTGCGAAGCCGCCACAGAATTCCGGCCGCTCAGCACCACCCTGAAGGGGGCATACGATGAAAGAGAAAATTCAAAACTGGCTGCACGACCTGGGTGTTGCCCTCGGCTTGATCGAACCGCCTCTGCAACCGGTACCGATTCGCACTGATGACGAGCAGCGTCGGCGCCAGCCACGTCGGCGTTAATACCACCGATCAGCGATTTCAAGATCGCAGCCGTTGGCAGTTTCTACACATGGTAGGAGCTGCCGAAGGCTGCGATCTTTTGCTTTTATCCAGGCAAAAAAAACGGGTGTGGCCACCGACGCCACACCCGCTGAAGAAAACATCGAGTCGTTACATCACGTTCAGACCGCAGTCGCCACCGTGGCCGGGCGACGCGAGCACAAGCTGACCACGACGAAACTCACCAGACCCACCGCCAGGCTGTAATAGATCGGCGTATTGGCGTCCAGACCGTCCTTGAACATGAACAGCAGCGCCGTGGCGAAGCCCAGGCCCATGCTGGCGATGGCGCCGGCGGTGGTCGCACGTTTCCAGAAGATCGCGCCGATCAGCGGAATCAGCATGCCGCCTACCAACAGGTTGTAGGCAAGGGTGAGGGCGCTGATCACGTCATTCACCACCAGTGCGATACCCAGCACGACGATACCCGTCAGCAGGGTGAACAAGCGGTTCACGCCCAGGCTCGACTGCTTGCCACCGCGCAGTTTCGGCAGCAGGTCTTCGGTCAGCGTGGTGGCGGCGGCGAGCAGGCCGGCGCTGGCGGTGGACATCATGGCGGCCAGTGCAGCAGCAATCACCAGCCCGCGAATACCGTCAGGCAGCGACAGTTTGACGATGGCGGCGAACGCGTTGTTGACGTTGTCCAGATCCGGAATCAGCACGTGCGCTGCCATGCCGATCAGCGCGCAAGCCAGGCCGTAAAGGATGCAGTAAATTCCCGCGATGCTGCCGGCGTATTGCGCGACCTTGGCGGTCTTGACGGTAAATACCCGTTGCCAGATGTCCTGACCGATCAGGATGCCGAAGAAATAGATCATGAAGTAAGTGATGATCGTGTCCCAGCCGATCGTGGTGAAGTTGAACGCAGTGGCCGGCAGCTTCAGCACCAATTCGTCCCAGCCGCCGACGCGGTACAGGCAAATCGGCAAGAGGATGAACATCAGGCCGACGGTCTTGATGATGAACTGGACGATGTCGGTCAGGGTCAGCGACCACATCCCGCCGATCGCCGAGTAAATCACCACCACACCACCGCCGAGCAGCACCGAGATCCAGAACGGCAGGCCGAACAGCACTTGCAGCACGGTGCCGATGGCGAGGATCGAGGTCACGCCGATCATCAGCGCGTAGGCCAGCATGATCGCCGCACTCGCCGAGCGCGCCATCGGGTTGTAGCGCTTTTCCAGGACTTGGGTAACGGTGTAGATCTTCAGTTTCAGCAGCGGCTTGGCAAGGAACAGGTTCAGCGCGACGATGCCGCAACCCAGCGCCGCACACAGCCAGAAGCCGGAGATGCCGTGCACATAGCCCAGGCGCACGGTGCCGACGGTGGACGCACCGCCGAGTACGGTCGCGGCCATGGTGCCCATGTACAGACTGGGGCCGAGGTTACGACCGGCAACGAGAAAGTCCTCGTTGGTCTTGGCCTTGCGCATGCCGAAATAGCCGAGCAAGAGCATGCCGGCGGCGTAGATGAGGACGACGAATAAATCCAAAGCCATGATGGCGTGTCTCCGATTGTCTTTTTTATGGTGGGGCTGAGATCAGTTCCTTGTAGGAGTGAGCCTGCTCGCGATAGCGGTCTGTCAGTCACATCTGTGTTGGATGTGCTGCAGTCATCGCGAGCAGGCTCACTCCTACAGGGTTTTGTGTGGATCAGGCGGCCTGACGCAGTTCGGGTTTCAGGGCGGCTTCGCTGCGCGCGTCCCTGGGCCCAAACACCTCCCGAGGCTCCGGGAACAAGCGCAACAACGTCAGATACACCACCGACGCCAGGCCCAATGTCACCGGCAAGCTGATGTCGATGCCGCCGGCCAGTTCGCCCAGCGGGCCGACAAACTGTCCCGGCAGGTTGACGAAGCACAGGCCGACCAGTGCGCTCGGGATCCACGCACCGAGGCCGCGCCAGTTCCAGCCATGGCTGAACCAGTAGCGTCCGCCCTGTTCGCCGCGGGTGAACACTTGCAGGTCATCCGGGCAGTAGAAGCCGCGACGCACCAGCAGGCCGATGATCATGATCACCATCCATGGCGTGGTGCAGGTGATGATCAGCACGGCGAAGGTCGATACGCTCTGCACCAGGTTGGCGGCGAAACGGCCGATAAAGATGAAGGCAATCGACAGTACGCCGATCAACAAGGTCGCCTTGACCCGCGACAGCACCCGCGGAAACACGCTGGACATGTCCAGCCCGGTGCCATACAGCGAGGTGGTGCCGGTCGACATCCCGCCGATCACTGCAATCAGGCACACCGGCAGGAAGAACCAGCTCGGCGACACCGCCAGCAAGCCGCCGACGTAGTTGTTCGCCGCGATGTAATCCGGCGCCTTGATCGCGACGATGGTCGCGGTGGCAAGGCCGAACAGAAACGG